>CAYLNM010000338.1:0-1510 GCA_964385045.1 uncultured Isosphaeraceae bacterium | reverse complement strand
GGGCGGGGGCCGGGCGGCGCCCACCGGGCGGCCGGGCTCAGTCGACGACGGCGAGGATGTCGTCCTCGGTCATGATCAGCAGCTCCTCGCCGTCGATCTTGACCTCGGTGCCGGCGTAGCTGGTGAAGAGCACCGCGTCGCCGTCCTTGACGGTGAACGGCACGTAGTCGCCGGTCTCGCGGTTGAGGATGCCGCTGCCCGTGGCCACGACGGTGCCCTGCTTCGGCTTGTCCTTGGCGGACTCGGGCAGGTAGATGCCGTGGTCGGTGCGGTCGGTGGCCTCGTCGCGACGGACGATGATCTTGTCGCCGAGCGGTCGAACCTTCATGGTCGTCTGATGCTCCATCGGATGCGGGGTCGAAGGCGGGGAAGGGCGGCGATCGAGCCCTCGCTCGAGGCCGCCGGACGTCGGTCGGTCAGTCCGGCCAGTGGCCGGCGTAGTGCCGCATGAGGACGCGGCGGAGGACCTCGAGCAGCGTCTCGCGGTCCAGGGGCTGATCGAGCACCGCGAACGCCCCCTCGCGGAGGGCGTCGTGGAGCCCGCGGACCCGCTCGCGGCTCACGGGCTGCCGCGGGCGGATGACGATCGCCGGCGGGGCGGGCCGGAGCCGCCGCAGCAGCTGCAGCAGCCGGGGCCCGGCCGGGCCGGCGCCGGGGTCGGCCGCGCGGAGCGGGACCGACCAGTCGATCACCGCCACGTGCACCGGCTCGCGGCGGATGAGGTCCGCCGCGTCCTCGCCGGAGTCGGTCGCGATCGACCGGACCCCGAGGGGCTCGAGCAGCGGCGGGATCCGCTCGAAGGCGGCGTGCTCGCTCGTGCCCCGTCCCCGGGCGAGGAGGAGGTTCAGCCGCGATCCGCCCCCGGGACACGCCTCGCTCCCGTCGCCGTCCGGCCCGTGCCCGTGGCCGGGACCGGCGTGGTCCGGGCGGCGGGCGTCGCCGTGGTGGTGATCGGGTTCGGGATGGCGCAGTCGCATCCGGTGCTTCCTCGCGGTCCCCGTGGGGAGGCAAGCGGCGTGCCGAGTGCCCGGCCGCGGAGCGGGGGCCCGGCCGGCGGGCGGTCGGCCGCGGACCGGGCCGGTTCCCCCGGGGCGGCGGGGGGGCCCGGACCACGCTCAGCGGCGACGAGCCCCGGTGACGGCCGCGCCGAGACCGCGGGCGGGAGGCGGGCGGCGGTTCCACGGAGCGGATCGCGGCGCGGCCGTGGGTCGCCGGGGCCGCGTCACCGCTGACAGGCGGGCGCCGAGCGACGCGGCGGCTCTGCCACTTCGGCAGCCGGCGGGGCGGCGGGCGCTCGGGCGACGATGCGGCGGCCGCCGCCGGGCGCCGCCCGCCGCCGGGCGGCCGTGAGGCCGGCGCCCGCGGCGCGGCGGCGCGGCGCCGCGGGGACCGGCCCCGGCGGCGCGGCGCCGCGCCGCCGCGGGGACCGGCCCCCGCGAGTGCTATGCTCACGCCCCGCCCGCGGCGGACCGGCCCCGTACGCTCGTCGGTCGACCCGGTCCCCGCGGCC
>CAYLNM010000337.1:0-1544 GCA_964385045.1 uncultured Isosphaeraceae bacterium | reverse complement strand
GCCCGCGACGACGCGGCGCCCGCGCCACCCGGCCCCCGGCTCCGCGTCCTCGCGAGCGACGGCGGCGTGCGGGCGGCCGCGGGCTTCCGCCCGGCCGAGGGCCTGCTGAGCGGGCCCGCGGGCGGGGTGGCGGGGGCGGCGGCGGCCGCGGTGCGCACGGGCCGCTCGCGGGCGATCGGGCTCGACATGGGCGGCACCAGCACCGACGTGTGCCGCATCGACGGCACGCCGGTGGTGCGGGGCGAGCACCGCGTGGGCGACGGCACCGTGCTCGCCCCGGCCCTCGCGATCGAGACGGTGGCCGCCGGCGGCGGCTCGGTCTGCCGCTGGGCGGGCGGCCGGCTGCGGGTCGGGCCCGAGTCGGCCGGGGCCGCCCCCGGCCCCGCGTGCCACGGTGGCGGCGGGCCGCTCACCATCACCGACTGCACGCTGCTGCTCGGCCGCCTCGTCGCCGACCGCTTCCCGTTCCCGCCCGATCGGGCGGCGGCCGAGGCGACGGCGGACGCGCTGCTCGCGGCGGTGCGCGAGCACGACCCGGGCGCGACCCGCGACGCGCTGCTCGCCGGGTGCTGCGACCTCGCGGCGGAGTCGATGGCCGACGCGATCCGGGCGGTCACGGTGCGGGAGGGACACGACCCCGTGGACCACGCCCTCGTCGCGTTCGGCGGGGCGGGGGGCCAGCACGCGTGCGCCGTGGCCGAGCGGCTCGGGGTGCGGTCGGTCGTCTTCCCGGCCGACGCGTCGATCCTCAGCGCGGTGGGGCTCGACCGGGCGCGACCGACGGCGACGGTGCGGCACGAGATGCTCGCGGGGCTCGACGAGGCGGCGGGCGACGGCCGGCTGCCGGGCGCGGTGGAGGCCGCCGCGGCCGCCGCCCGGGCCCGGCTGGTCGCCGAGGGGGCCGCGGAGGCCGACGTCCGCCCCGACCGCGTCGTCGCCCACGTGCGACAGCGCGGGCAGGACGCGGCGCTGGAGGTGCCGCTGCCCCCGGCCGTCGCCCGGCCGGATGCGGCACTCCCGTCCGCCGCCGACCTCGCCGCCGGCTGGGCGACCGCGTGGCGGCGCACCTTCGGCCACGACCCGCCCGCGGATGCGGTCGCCGAGCTGGAGTCGGTCGAGGTCCGGCTGGCGGCCGGCGCTCGCGAGGGGGCCGGCGACGTGCACGGCGACGGCGGCGGGCGCGCGACGCCCGCGCCGCCGGACGGCGGGGCCGCGGAACCACCCGCGCCGGCTCCGCCACTCCCGCCCGCGGGGACCGCCCGCGTCCATCTCGGCGGCGACTGGATCGAGGTCCCGGCGATCGAGCGGGCGGCCCTGGTTCCGGGGGCCGCCGTCGACGGCCCGGCGACCATCGTCGACGACCGCACGTCGGTGCTCCTGCACGCGGGCTGGCGGGCCGAGGCGACGACGGACGGCGACCTCGTCGCCCGGCGGGTCGAGGCCGCGGGAGGCGGCACGGGCGGCGCGGGCGGCGCGGGCGGCACGGGCGGCACGGGCGGCACGGGCGGCGCGGGCGACACGGGCGGCGCGGGCAGCGCGAACAC
>CAYLNM010000336.1:0-1603 GCA_964385045.1 uncultured Isosphaeraceae bacterium | reverse complement strand
CCTCGCGGACGCGGGCGTACTCCTCCTTCGAGATCGTGCCGGTGGCGATGCTCATGATCCGATGGACCTCATTTCGAGGATGTAGCGGAGGGACCCATCCGCGTCGTACACGTCGATCGGGTCAAGGCGGTACTGGCCGTTCGCGAGTCGATCGAGCAGCTTCGACGGGTCGGACTTCAACTGTCGATCGGCCTCTTTCACTCGAACGACGGTCTGTTGCGAGACGTCTTCGCCATCGTCTCGAGCCGCTTCAAGGTCGGAAATCCGCTTGTCGGCGTCCGCGGCCCGTTCCACGCGCAGCACGAGGTCGTCTTCCTCGCGCTCGAGCACGGTCCATCCGATGCCGTTGAACGCGCGGCGCCGCCACGTGGTGCCGTGTCGTGTCCAACCGTCCGAATGGCTCAGCAGCATCTTCTCGTCCAACTGGATGTTGCGCCAGTACAGGACTTTGTTGCCGCCGCGGAACTCATCTTGGGCCGTTCTCTCTTGCCTGGTGGAAAGCCGCGGACGGTTCAGGTGCGCGAGAAGCCAACCACGCTCGCCACGAACCTTCACGCAGGCATGCTCGTCGTCTCGAAGCGATCGACCGCTGACGTCGATCCGAAGCGGGTCTTCAAGAATGCGAATTATCAGCTTCGCGCCGGCCTTCCGTTCTTCAACGAGTTCTCTCGGTCCGGAGTCGTCGGCGAACTGGATGTCCGAGCGCTCCCCGCAGGGGTCGAGCGACAGTTCCGAGCCGAGGCGCGAAAGATCGAACTGCGGGGAGTCCTTGCCGTCGAGGTCCAGATGGCCGAAGAAGACAGTCTCCATCGCCGTCGGTCCGGCGCGGCGGTCCGTCGGGGCGCGAGGATCGGGTGCGTCCGCCTCCGATTCCGAGTCGGGAGAGGGCGGTTCGGCGGCGTCGGCGGACCGTTCCGCGTCGGGGGCGCCGCCCGAGCGCGGGGCTTCGGCATCCCCGGGCCGCTCGGCGGCTCCGTCATCGCGGTCACCGTCTCGGACGCCGCTGTGGTCTCCGCCGTGCTCCGTTTCATCGGGAGCATCGCTCCGGTCGCCCCCGACGTCGGGGTCGACGGGCTCGGCATCCCCGTCGTCTCGGCTGCCCTCGTTCTCTCCGCCGGGCTCCGCACCGTTGAGCGTGTCGTTGGCTTGACCGCCGTCGTCGTGCTGGCTCTGCTTGGCTCCAGCCTCCGCGGCCGTCCCCTTGCCGACGGTCCCACCTGCGTCCCCACCCGACGTCGCACTCTCGTCCTGATCGGGAAGGGGCGTGTCGGATGGAGGCGCGGACGCCCCCGTGCCGCCGTTCGGACCTCCGAGACCGGCTCCGGGCGCCGTGCGACGAGCCGTCGCCGGGTCGCCGGAGCCTCGGCCGGGCTCGGGCGTCGTGTCCTCCGGCAGTGCGGTCGCGACCTCGTCCGCTTCCGGCCGCGGGACCTCGCGGCCCGCGCCGCCGCCGTCGCCGCCGAGCAGCAGCAGGCCTCCGAGCAGGGCGAGCACCGCCGCGGCCGCCACCGCGCCGACCACGACCGGCGTCATCCGTCGATCGTCCGACTCGTCGGTGACGATCGCGATCGCCGGCCCCTCGCCCGGCTTGAACACGGGGGCG
>CAYLNM010000335.1:0-1658 GCA_964385045.1 uncultured Isosphaeraceae bacterium | reverse complement strand
CCGCGGCCCGGCGGGCCGCCGCCACGCGCCGCCGTCGCCCCGCCACCCCCCGGGCCCGCACCGTCGCCTGCGGTCGGCCGGCGTCCTCGCCCCGCTACCATGCGGGTTCCGACCCCCGCCGAGAGGTGCCCCATGTCCACCGCGACTCCCGGACCGGCCGGCTCCGCCGCCGGCGCGTCCCCGTCCCCGACCGGATCCCCCGAGCGTCCGTGGGCCCCGGTCCACGCCAACGTCCTCGGGCTGATCGGCAACACGCCGATGGTCGAGGTGCAGCGGATGGACACCGGTCCCTGCCGCCTGTTCCTCAAGCTCGAGGCCTGGAACCCCGGCCAGTCGATCAAGGACCGCATCGCGGTGGCGATGATCGACGCGGCGGAGCGGGACGGCCGGCTGAAGCCCGGGGGCACCATCGTCGAGGGCACCGCCGGCAACACCGGCATCGCCCTGTCGCTCGTCGCCCTCCAGAAGGGCTACCACGTGATCGTGGTGGTGCCCGACAAGATGAGCGGGGGCAAGATCTCGCACCTGCGGGCGATGGGGGCCGAGGTCCGCATCACCCGGTCCGACGTCGAGAAGGGTCACCCCGAGTACTACCAGGAGGTGGCCGAGGCGATCGCCGCGCGGACGCCCAACAGCGTGTTTATCAACCAGTTCGGCAATCCGGCCAACCCGGCCGCCCACGAGGCGACCACCGGCCCCGAGATCTGGCACCAGCTCGAGGGCCGCGTGGACGCCTTCTGCACCGGGGTCGGCTCGGGCGGCACCATCACCGGCGTGGGCCGCTACCTGCGGTCGATGAATCCCGACGTCGAGCTGATCCTCGCCGACCCCGAGGGCTCGATCCTCACGCCGCTCATCAACGAGGGCCGGCACGTCGAGGCCGGCTCGTGGCTCGTCGAGGGCATCGGCGAGGACTTCGTGCCCGACATCCTCGACCTCGAGCTGATCGACCGGTCGTACGCGGTGAGCGACAAGGAGGCCTTCGAGACCGCGCGCGAGCTGCTGAAGGCCGAGGGCATCCTCGCCGGCTCGTCCTCGGGCACCCTGATCGCGGCCGCCCTGCGGTACTGCCGCGACCAGACCGAGCCGAGGAACGTCGTCACCTTCGTCTGCGACAGCGGATCGAAGTACCTCGACAAGATGTTCAACGACTTCTGGATGATCGACCAGGGGTTCCTCGAGCGGGACGCCTTCGGCGACCTCCGCGACCTGATCGCCCGGCGCCACCAGTCGGGCGACGACTTCGTGCTCGACCCCGAGACCCCGGTGATCCAGGCGGTCCGGCAGATGCAGCTCTACGACGTGAGCCAGATGGTGGTCGTCGACGAGACCGACCGGGTGGTGGGCATCATCGACGAGTCGGACGTGCTGCTCGGCGTCGTCCACGACCACAGCAACTTCCAGCGGCCGGTGAGCGACTTCATGACCCGCCGCATCGAGACGATCCGGCCGACGGCGTCGATCAACGACCTCGTGCCGATCTTCCGGGCCGACCGCGTGGCGGTGGTGGCGGACGAGGAGCGGTACTACGGCCTCATCACCCGCATCGACCTGCTGAACTACCTGCGCAACCAGCTGGCCTGACGGCGGCCACGGCCCCGCGTCACCGGCCCTCGAGCACCTGGCTTCGGTAGCCACCACGGAGCGCGGTATACTCG
>CAYLNM010000334.1:0-1695 GCA_964385045.1 uncultured Isosphaeraceae bacterium | reverse complement strand
GCGGGCCCGGCGGCCTGCCCCGCGGCGGTGCGGGCGGTGCGGGCGGTGCGGGCGAGCCGCTCGGCGGAGAACGTCGCGGCGATCGCGTCGGCCTCGCGGTCGAGGGCCGCCGGATCCTCGCCGGCCGTCTCGCGGGCGCCCGCCGCGTTGGCCGCGGCCCACGCCTCCGCGGCCTCCGCCTCGTGGCCGGGGCCCAGGCGATCGAGACTGCGGCCGATCGCGAACTGCAGCGGACGCCGGAACGCGGGGGGCACGCCGGGCGTCGCGAGGGCCGCCCGCCCCGCCGCCACCGCGCCCGCGTGGTCGCCGGCGCCGGCGAGCAGGCGCGTGCGGAGCAGGCCGGTCGCGGGGTCGGCGGCGACGGCTTGGTCGGCGAGCAGCGGCTCGAGGATCGCGAGGGCGGCGGACGCGTCGCCGCGGCGCTCGGCGAGCTCCGCCCGCCCGCGGATGGCGTCGGGATCGCCGGGGCGCCGCTCGAGGGCGCGCCCGAACGCCGCTTCGGCGTCCTCGAAGCGGCCGGCGTGCATGAGGGCCGTGCCCTCCCGGCAGCAGGGATGCGGATCGGCCGGCACGAGGTCGCCGAGGCGGCGAAAGTGCGCGGCGGCATCGTCGAACCGTCCGAGCCGGCCGGCGACCATCCCGAGGAGCTGGTGGACGTCGGGATCGCGGGGCCGGGCGGCGGCGATCGCCTCGGCCGCCGCCTGCGCATCGCGAAGGCGGCCGCGCTCCATGAGCGCGACCGCCTCGTCGATGGTCGGGATGGCGGCGGCCGATCGGCCGGGACGCGTCGCGTCCGTCGCGGGACGACGGACGCGTCCGCGGCCGGCGCCGCGGCGGGCCTGACCTCGTCGTCCCACCGCGGGCCGCGTCAGGCGCCGAGCGTGTAGCGGACGAAGGTCTTCACCGTCGCGCCGCTCGGCAGGATGTCCTTGATCTGCTTGGACTCGTCCAGCACGTACTTCTGGTTGAGGAGGGTGTTCTCCTCGAGGTACTTGCGGACGCGGCCCTCGGCGATCTTCTGGGCGATCTCCTCCGGCTTGCCGGTCTGCTTCGCCTCCTCGATCGCCTCGGCCCGGACCTCGTCGATCACGGCCGGATCGACGTCGGCCTCGCTGATGCCCTTCGGATCGTGGAACACGATGTGCTGGCAGATGCCGCGGGCGGTCTCCTCGTCGACGTCGCCCTCGACCTGCAGCAGCACGCCGCGGCGGCCGTCGTGGTGGATGTAGTGCCCGAAGGTGCCGCCCTCGAGCCGAATGCCGCGCGAGAGGCTCATGTTCTCGCGGGTGGTCAGACGGACGTCGTCGATCCGCTTGGCGATCGCGTCGTCGCTCGCGACGTCGCCCGCGGGCTGCGACAGGGCGAGCTTGGCCACGTCCTCGACCATGGCCACGAAGTGGTCGTTCTTCGCGGTGAAGTCGGTCTCGGTCTGCACCTCGACGATCGCGGCCCGGTCGCCCTCGACCGCGATGCCGATCCGACCCTCGCCGGTGGCCCGCTCGGTGCGCTCGGCCATCTTGCCCTTCATGCGCTCGCGGAGCCACTCCTCGGCCGCGGCGGCGTCGCCGCCGTTCTCGCTGAGGGCCTTCTTGCAGTCCATCATGCCCATGCCGGTCTTCTGGCGAAGGGCCATCACGTCCTTGGCGGTGAAGCTCACCTCGGTGGTCTCCGTTCGTGCGGGGCCCCGGGGGAAGG
>CAYLNM010000333.1:0-1711 GCA_964385045.1 uncultured Isosphaeraceae bacterium | reverse complement strand
CCGCCAACCCGTCACCCGACCGCCACACGGGACCGCCGCGGCCGCCCAGCGGCACCGCGGTTCAGTGCCGACCAGTCTGCCGCCCCGCCGCCTGGCGCCCGCCGCAAGCCGCAAGCCGCCCATCGACCGGCGAGCCGACACCCGCGGCGGGCCGCGGCCCCAGATCACCCCCGACCGAAACGCACCGAGCCCCGGCGCGAGGGCCGGGGCTCGGTGCGATCGGTCGCGGGGCCCGCGAAGTGCAAGCGGGCCGCGTCGGCCGGACTCAGCGGAGCGTGTTGCCGATCCCGATCGAGTCGCCCAGGCCGGGGAAGAGGATGTCCTCGCTCTCCTGCTGGATGATGATCTCGGGACGGAGCAGCACGAGCAGCGTGGTCTCGGCCTTCGAGGTCTGGCGGTTGGTGAAGAACCGGTTGATGAACGGGATCTTCGACAGCACCGGGACGCCGGTCTCGACCTCGATCTCCTCGGTCGTCCGCTGGCCGCCCAGCAGCACGGTGCCCTTGTCCGGCACCGAGACGGTGGTGCGGATCGAGCTGACCGCGATGATCGGCAGCTGGACCGTGCCCTGGAAGTTGGCCGCGTTGCCGCCGAGGCCGCCGCCGCCACCCGCCGCACCCTGGAAGGGCGTCTCGCGGAACTCGACGATCTCCGACTGATCGAAGACCACCGTGGTGGTGACGTAGCGCCGGTCGGCCGAGATCACCGCCTCGACGTCGAGCCGGATGCCGCTCGAGACGCGGTCGATCTGTGGCTGGAAGGCCGCGGCCGAGTCGCCGGTGATCGGGATGAGGCCGGAGACGAACGCCTCCTGCCGCTGGATCGCGATCCACGCCCGCTGGCCGTTGAAGAACGTCAGCCGCGGGGCGGTCAGGATCACCGACCGCTGATCGGCCTGCGTGGCCTCGACGAGCAGGTCCACCTGGATGTCGTCGAGGAACGAGAAGCCGGTCGCGAGGGCCGGGGCGGCGTCGGCGACGGTCGAGCCGAAGCCGGTCGCGGCACCGATCACGTCGATGAGGTCCAGCGAGTTCTGCGACACGCCGATCGGCGTGAAGCCCTCGGTGGTCCGGATCGGCACGGTCGGGCCGGTCGCGAACGCGATCGTCTCCGGGATGCCGTCGTCGTCACCGTCGATCGGCACGCCGACCTGGCTGCCGTACATGATCCCGTTGAACGGGAAGTCCGGCTGGATGCCCGGAGTGTCGGGATCCGAGTCCTCGGTCGGCAGCGGGCCGAGCAGCAGCGGATCGAGGATCTCGCCGTCCTCGCCGAAGAAGTCGCTCAGCCGGCCAAGGGGGTCGATCGCGAGCTGGGCATCACGGACGTCGCTGTTGGTGTTGAAGTAGAGATCGAGGTCGATCCCGATCCGCTCGAACCAGTCGTTGCTGACCGAGAGGACCCGCGCCTCCATGTTGATCTGCAGGGCGCGGATCTCGCGGAGCTGCGAGAGGAGGCCCTCGATCTGCCGGTGGTTCTCCGGCGTGTTGGTGATGATCAGGTTGCCGTTGAGCTCCTGGATCGTGCCGGTCTCGCCGCCGAAGTCGACCCAGCCGTCACGGTCCACCTGCTCCTGGATGATGTCGATGATGTCCTGGATCAGGGCATCGCGGTCGGCCCGGTCCACGTCGCCCCCGGCGCCGCCGCCGAAGAGCGAGCCGGAGCCGCCGCCGCCGCCACCGCGGCCACCACCGCCGCCTCCGCCCCCGCC
>CAYLNM010000332.1:0-1778 GCA_964385045.1 uncultured Isosphaeraceae bacterium | reverse complement strand
CCCATCGGCTGGCTGTTGAGGATCGCGGCGAGGAAGACCGCGGGGTGGTGGTGCTTGAGCCAGCACGAGACGTACACGATGGTCGCGAAGCTCGCCGCGTGCGACTCGGGGAAGCCGTACTCGCTGAAGCCGCGGAGCTGGGCGAAGACCCGCTCGGCGAAGTCGCGCTCGTAGCCCCGCTCGAGCATGCCGCCCACGAGCTTCTCGCCGAAGCGGACCATGGCGTTGCCCCGCCGCTTCCACGCCGCCATCGCCCGGCGGAGCTGGTCCGCCTCGTCGAGGGTGAAGCCGGCCGCCACCACCGCGAGGGCCATCGCCTGCTCCTGGAACAACGGCACGCCGAGCGTCCGCTCGAGGACGTGCCGCACCGCCTCCGACGGATAGGTCACCGGCTCGATCCCCTGCCGCCGCCGCAGGTACGGGTGCACCATGTCGCCGTGGATCGGCCCCGGCCGCACGATCGCGACCTCGATCACGAGGTCGTACCACGTGCGGGGCTTCAGCCGCGGCAGCATCGTCATCTGGGCCCGCGACTCGATCTGGAAGACGCCGACGGTGTCGGCCCGGCAGATCATGTCGTAGACCTCGGGGTCCTCGGGCGGCACCGTGGCCATCGACAGCGTCCGCCCCTCGTGCCGCTCGATCATCTCGAAGGCCTTGCGGACGCAGGTGAGCATGCCGAGGCCGAGCACGTCGATCTTGAGCATGCCCATCGCCTCGATGTCGTCCTTGTCCCACTCGATGACGGTGCGATGCTCCATCGCGGCGTTCTGGACCGGCACGAGCTCGGCCAGCGGCCCTCGGGTCACGACGAATCCGCCCACGTGCTGCGAGAGATGCCGCGGAAAGCCGACGAGCTGGCCGACGAGCTGCCGAACGGCGGTGATGGTCGGGTCGTCGGGGTCGAGACCGAGCTCGCGGATCCGCTCGTCGGAGGGGCCGTCCGAGGACCAGCGGTCGAGGTTCTTGGCCAGCCGGTCCACGCAGTCGAGCGACAGGCCCATCACCGTGCCGACGTCGCGGACGGCGCTGCGGCCGCGGTAGGAGATCACGGTCGCGGTGAGGGCGGCCCGCTCGCGGCCGTAGCGGGCGTAGATGTACTGGATGACCTCCTCCCGCCGCTCGTGCTCGAAGTCGATGTCGATGTCCGGCGGCTCCTTCCGCTCGCGGCTGACGAACCGCTCGAAGAGCAGCTGCACGCGGGCGGGATCGACCGACGTGAGGCCGAGGCAGAAGCAGACCGCGGAGTTCGCGGCCGCCCCGCGACCCTGGCAGAGGATGCCGCGGGAGCGAGCGAAGCGGACGATGTCGTGCACGGTGAGGAAGTACGGCTCGTAGGCGAGCTCGGCGATGAGGGCGAGCTCGTGCTCGATCTGCCGGAGGACGGCGTCGGGCACGCCATCGGGGCCGGGGTAGCGCTCGCGGGCCCCGGCGAGGACGAGCTCGCGCAGGTGCGAGGCGGCGGTGCGCCCGGCGGGCAGGTCGGGCTCGGGGTACTGGTAGCGGAGCTGGTCGAGGCTGAAGTGGCGGCAGCGGCGGGCGATGGCGACGGCGCGGTCGCAGGCGGCGGCCGCGACGGCCGGGGCGAGGCCCATGCGGGCGAAGAGCGGGCGGACCTCGGCGGGCGGGAGCAGCCGCCGCTCGGCGTGGGGCCAGAGCCGGGTGCCGGCCTCGTGGATCGTGCAGCGGTGGCGGATGCAGGTCAGGACGTCCTGCAGCGGCTTGCGGTCGCGGACGTGGTAGAGGACGTCGTTGGTGGCAACGAGGGGGACCCCGCC
>CAYLNM010000331.1:0-1800 GCA_964385045.1 uncultured Isosphaeraceae bacterium | reverse complement strand
GGGGTGGCCTTGATTACCCGAGCTGCCGGTGGCCTTGATAGGGCGAGCTGTGACAAAGATCCCCGCTCCCGCGTCCCAGGAAGAGCCCGCCCCGGCCAGGGCGGGTCAGGTGTAGGTGGTGATGAGGTCGGCCGTTTCGGCGGCCATTGGCACTCACGATGTCGCCCGCAGGATGGCCCAGACGCCGGCGGCGGCCGCAGTCGCGAGGATCAGGGTGAGCCCGGCGATGAGCTGGCCCGTGCGGCCGAGCGACCGCCACGCTGCCGCGAGACGCTTCGGGATCGACGCGATGAAGTCGGCCCGCCGATCCCTGGCCTCCTGGGCAGCCTTGGCTCTGGCAATCGCGGCGTCGGCCGCCTCGGCGACGACGCGCGCACAGCCTCCGGCGAGGCTCGCGGGCTCCTGCTCCCACGGGGCGGCGACGGGCGGTCCGGGCGAGGCCTCGGCATCCGCTGCAGGCATCGGGGTCTTCAGGTCCCACTCCCGCGGGCAGCTGAGCGAGAGCCGGATGGAGAAGAAGTCCCGGTCCCGCTCCATCATCCAGATCGAGACCAGGTGCGCCGCGATCCGGTGCACGGGCAGCCGCAGGTCCGCGATGTCCGCGGCGAGCTCGCGGGGCAGGTAGCCGAGCATGAGGTCGCGTCGCCGCCGGACGAGCCCGGCGCACTCGCCCACGACCGCGATCGCGTTCGGGTCGCGGGGGTTCGACGGCTCGGCGACCAGCCTGACCCGCCGGTCGCTGCCGAGCGCGAAGGTCCTGGCCGCCGAGGCGTGATAGGCCGACGTGCCGGCGACCTTCACCTGCCGCCACATGCGCTTGTAGCCCTCGGGGCGTACGACCTCGAACCGCTCGTTCACCGTCGGCTCGCGGTCGTCCCACTCCTGCCAGTCGTCGTCACGACGCTTGCTCACGGCTCGGTCCCGATGACGTCGATCGGATCGCTCCATCCGTGCCCGCGAGCCTTTTCGACGGCCTCGGCAACCGAGCGTGCCCGAACGGAGCCCATCACGGGCTCGCCAGTCTTCGGGTGGCGACCCTGAAGGTGATACTTCTTCGGCCCCGCGGTGGCCAGCTCGTCTGCGGCCGAGAGGTTCGCCCGAATCGAAGGCGAAGCTGAGCTGCGCGTCTCCGCGGCGTCGCGCCCGGAGTTCAGTGTCAGCCTGCCCTGGGCCGTCAGCTCCGCCGCCGCCATCAGGCTGCCCCACGACCAGAGGCCAATGAGTGACATCATCGCCGGCGGCACGAGGTAGACGCCGACCAACGCGAGCATCCACGCCAGGGACAGGATCGTCTGACCAAACGTCGGATCAGGACTGGACGTCGGAGGCGATGAGCTCGAGGTCGCCTGGAGTTTCGCCAGTTCCCACGCAGTGGCGAAGGCGGTCGTGACGCTGAGCAGCGACACGTAGAAGTAGAGGACGACGCATGCTGCGGCGATCGCCGCGCACGCCCGCGCCGCGATGCGGAACCTCCGCTCCGTGCGCAGCGAGCGAGTGAACGCGGCGAGGTCGCCGGTACCCGGGAGATTGGTCATCGACTGTGTCCGGAAGGGTCCACCCGGAAGGGCGGGCCGAGTCAGCAGGTGTAGGCGGAGACCAGACTGTCGGCCTCCTGTCCGATGCGAAGATAGCAGTCGGCCGCCGTCTGTCGAGACCCTGGCGAGGGGTCCGACATGCCCGTGATCGCGTAGGCGGTGGCCTCAAGCGCCTCGAGCTGGTCGATTAGCGACGCGCCGGGCGGCAAGCCCGCTCTGTCAGCATAGTTGCCGCCTGAACCGACACCAGTCCTCGGAGCCGCAG
>CAYLNM010000330.1:0-1841 GCA_964385045.1 uncultured Isosphaeraceae bacterium | reverse complement strand
AGGCGGCGGCGGGGTCGGCGGGCGCGTCGCCGGCGCGGGCCGCGCCGGCGACGGGCGGCGCGGGCGGCGGCGCCGGCGGGGCGCCGGGCCCCGGCACGAGGACGGCGGGCGGCTGAGCCCCCGCCGGCAGACGGGGCGGGCCACGGATGCGGCCCGCCGGGAGGACGCGGCGCACGATGCTCTACGACCTGATCCGCTGGGCGCACCCCTGGCTCGAGTCCCGGATGTCCTACAGCGTGCTGCAGGTGCTCCACCAGCTGGAGTTCCGCGCGTTCGGGGCGGCGGTCCTGAGCTTCGTGATCGTGATGGCGCTCGGCCGCCGTACGATCCGCTGGCTGCTCGCGCAGAAGATCCAGGACAACCCGGAGTTCCACCACGAGGATCTCAACCGGCTGATGGCCGACCGGCGGGCGATCCCCACGATGGGCGGCATCCTCATCTGCGGCGCGATGCTCGTGAGCATCCTGCTGCTCGCGAGCCTCCGCGAGCCGTACGTCCACCTCGCCCTCGTCGTCATCGTGTCGCTCGCCCTCCTCGGCGGGGCCGACGACTGGCTCAAGCTCACCACCGCCCGCCGCGAGCCGGGCTCGCGCACCGGGCTCTTCGCGTGGGAGAAGCTGCTCTTCCAGCTCGGGGTGGCGTTCGTCGTGGGCTGGTTCCTGCTTCGCAACGGCGACCCCGAGGTCAACCGGGTGCTCACGCTGCCGTTCCAGCGCACCTACGAGCCGCGCACGCTGCAGCTCGAGCCGGGCGTGATCGTGCTGCCGGGCATCCTGATGCTGGTCATCGCCACGCTCCTGATCGCCGGCACCAGCAACGCGGTCAACCTCACCGACGGCATGGACGGCCTCGCCCCCGGGACGCTGCTGGTGGCGTCGCTCGGGATGATGGCCCTCTGCTACGTCGCCGGCACCACCGAGGCCGCCCGCACGCTCTCGTTCCCGCGGGTGGAGGGGGCGGAGGAGCTCATGGTGGTGATGGGGGCGATGGCCGGGGCCTGCCTCGGGTTCCTGTGGTTCAACTGCCATCCGGCCCAGGTCTTCATGGGCGACACCGGCTCGCTCGGCCTCGGCGGCCTGCTCGCCTACGTCGCGGTGGCGATCCGGCAGGAGGTGCTGCTGGTGGTGATCGGCGGCGTCTTCTTCATCGAGCTGATGAGCGTGGTCACGCAGGTGGGCTGGTTCAAGTGGACCCGGGGCCGCCGCGTCTTCCGCATGGCTCCGATCCACCACCACTTCCACCTCGGCGGGTGGTCGGAGCAGCAGGTGGTCACGCGGGCGTGGGTGCTCGGGGTGGCGTTCGTGATGGTGGCGCTGGTGAGCCTGAAGCTGCGGTGACGGCGGGGCGTCGCGGGGGCCGGGCGGGCGTGCGGCGTGCCGCGTGCGGGGCGGGGCGCCCGGGACCGAGGGCCGGCGACGACGCGGACGAGCGAGGGCGAGCGACGGTGACCCCCGGGGCGAGGCGACCGCGCGGGGACCGCGCGGCGACTGGCCGGGGACCGCCCGGCGACCGGACGACCCGGGCGGCTTGACACGCGGCGGCGGGGGGGGGAACCATGCTCACGTCATGCGCCGCCCGACCCATCGCCATCATCGTCATCACCACGCCGCCCGTCGGCGGGGCGCGATGCGTGCGGTGATCGGCTGAGCGGACGAGCAGCCTCTTCGACCACCCACGACGTCGGCCTCGCGGCCGGCGTCGTTGTCGTTCGGGCCCGCCGGGTCCGGGCGGCGGCGAGCCCGGCCGCCTTCCCGATCCCCGGAGTCCCGCGATGACCACCTCCGACCCCTCGACGCCCCGCGCGGGCGCCGCCGCGCCCGCCCCGGCCGCCGCGCCGGCTC
>CAYLNM010000329.1:0-1865 GCA_964385045.1 uncultured Isosphaeraceae bacterium | reverse complement strand
ACGATCGACATGAGCACGCACGAACGCGAGACGCGGGTGGACGCCGCGATGCTGCGGGGCGGCTACGCACCGGCGCGGGAGGACGAGGAGAACGTCTCGCTCGTCACCCTCGTGCGGAACGCGATGGCCGGCCGCTGGCTGTGGGCCGCGCTCCTCGCGATGCTGCTCGGCGGCGGATTCGGGGCGGCCGGCTACCTCCTCAGCGAGCCGCAGTTCGAGACCACGGGCTACATCCAGGTGGTGCCGGAGTCCGACGTCCTGCTCCGGGCCATCCCCGAGAACCGCATCGCGGACACGGACGCCGCGATGGAGGCCGAGCTCCGCTACCTCCGCAACCCGCGGGTGACGCAGCGGGCCCCCCTCATGGACCCCCGCGACATCCGCAGCGTGCTCGAGCTCGAGGAGGGCGACGAGCCGGCCCGGTCGCTGGTGCAGATGGGATGGAACGACCCGGTCGAGAACGAGCGGATCCTGCGCGACGACGTCCAGATCCGCATCCGCCCGCGTTCGACCATCATCGAGGTGACCTACGCCTCGGCCGACCAGACCGCCTCGTACGCGGTCGTCCAGTCGCTGCTCGCGGCCTACGAGGAGTACCGGGGCGGCCAGCTCGACACCAGCATCCGGGCGAAGAAGTCGGACCTCGAGACGATCCGCACCAACGTCGAGCGGGAGCTCCAGACGCTGCGGGAGCGGAGCCGCGAGCTCCGCGGCAGGTCGGTGCTCCGGGGCGATGCCGCGGCGACGCTCGCCCTCCGCCTCGAGGAGCTCGAGCTCATCGAGAGCCAGCTGCGGGAGCTGCGGCAGCGAGCCGAGGAGGCCGGGGATCCGGACTGGGAGTCGTGGTTCGGCGAGGACGCACCGGTGCGCACCTCGGCCGAGCTCGCGGCCCGGGACGAGGAGGCGGCCAGCACGCCGCCGAACGACGAGGAGGGCGCCGAGGGCGAGCTCGATGAGGACCCGGCCGGCGACCTCGGCCTCACGCTCGAGGACATGCCCGCCCCGAGCGAGTCGGACCTCGACCGCTTCGATCCCTCCCTGAGCCGGCTGCGGGGCGAGCGCGACCTCGCCCGCAGCGAGCTCGACCGCATGCAGCAGCGGTACGCGGCCGAGGATCATCCGCGGGTGCGGATCGCCCGCCGCAACCTCGACGGGGCCGTCGAGGCCTTCGAGATCGCCCGCGCCGACGCCGAGCTCCGGTGGCGCGAGCAGCAGCTCGAGCTCCGGCAGCGGTCCGAGGGCCTCGATCCGATGCTCACCGGGAACCTCGACACCGCCGATGGCCGGCGCCGCTTCGGCGTCTTCGCGATCGAGCGGCGGCAGGAGCTGCTCGCCCAGATCGACGAGATCACGTCGATCCAGGCCCAGATCGAGGGCCTCGAGCGCGAGATCGAGGAGAAGTCGCTGCAGGCCACCGAAGTCGGCCGCCGGCTCCGCGACCTCGAGGTCGAGGGCATGCGGGAGGACAGCTTCGACCCGATCCGCGTCTTCCCCGCCACTCGGCCGCTCAACCCCTCGAGCGATCGCCGCAAGAAGCTCGCCGCGGTCGGCCTCGCCGGCGGCTTCGGCGTGAGCTTCGGCGGGTTCTTCCTGCTCGGCCTGCTCGATCGCCGGGCCTACGCCGCGGTGCAGTTCGAGCGGACGGCGACGCCGCAGCAGCGGTACGCCTTTCTCGGGGCGGTGCCGGACATGGACCGCCGGCCGGATCCCGAGGTGGACCCGCACGCCCTCGCGGCGAGCTGCGTCCACCTCGTCCGCAACCGCATCGACGCGGTCCGGCCGCGGGAGGACTCGCTCTCGATCGCGGTGGGCTCGCCGCAGCAGGGCGACGGCAAGACCAGCTTCGCGATGGCCCTCGGCCACTC
>CAYLNM010000328.1:0-1868 GCA_964385045.1 uncultured Isosphaeraceae bacterium | reverse complement strand
CGGGGCCGGGACCACGCGCCGTCGTCAGTCGGCGTCCGACTCCCGCGCCTCGTCCATCGTCCCCCGGCGCCCCTCCTCGACGTTGATCGGGCGCCCGGCCATCCGCTCCCCGATCTGCTCGAGGCAGACGGGGGCGATGTCGCCGAGGCGATCCACCGCGTCGCCACGACCGACCCGCCCGTTCCAGCGCTCGATCATCGTCTCGGTCAGGTGCTCGAGGTCGTCCGCGAGCCGCCGAGCCGTGTCGTCCGCGGCGACGGCCCGCCCCGCCCCCGCAAGATTCGTGCCTCTCGGGCCCCACGGAGGTTACGATGCCGACTTCCGGCTCCCGGGGTCACGCCACACGGTCGCTCCCGAACGTCGTCGGCCCCGGCCCCTCCGGGCACGGTGCCCATGGGTGTGCGTCCCCGTATTCTTGATGTCGGCGATGCCTTCGACCAACCAGAATCCCGAGCAGCTTGCCCGCGACCGCATCGACCGTCGCTTACGTTCGGCCGGCTGGGAGATCCAGTCCCGCGACGCGATGCACGTGCTTGCCGCGCCCGGCGTCGCCGTGACCGAGCTCCCGACCACGCAGGGACCCGCCGACTACACCATCTTCGTCGATGGTCGGCCCGTCGGCGTCATCGAGGCCAAGAGGGACGAGGAGGGCTTCCGCCTCACCACCCACGAGGACCAGACCGAGCGCTACCGCACCAGCCCCATCAAGCTGCTCGACGACGAGGCCCCGCTCCGCTTCGGCTACGAGTCCACCGGCGAGCTGACCCGCTTCACCGACTCGGCCGATCCCCGGCCGCGGTCGCGCCCGGTCTTCGGGTTCCACCGCCCCGAGACGCTCGCCCGATGGCTCGTCGAGCAGAAGACGCTCCGCGCCCGGCTCCACGACATCCCACCGCTCGACCCCGGCGGCCTCCGCGACTGCCAGTTCCGCGCCATCACCAACCTCGAGGCGTCCTTCCGGGACGCCCGCCCCCGCGCGCTCGTCCAGATGGCCACCGGCGCGGGCAAGACCTTCACCGCGATCACCTCGATCTACCGACTGCTGAAGTTCGCCGACGCGCGCCGGGTGCTCTTCCTCGTGGACACCCGCAACCTCGGTGAGCAGGCCGAGCAGGAGTTCATGGCGTTCCAGCCGCGCGACGACAACCGCAAGTTCACGGACCTCTACAAGGTCCAGCGACTGACGAGCCGGTTCATCGCGCCGGACTCCAACGTCTGCATCTCCACCATCCAGCGGATGTACTCCATCCTGAAGGGCCAGGAGCTCGCGGCCGAGGACGAGGAACGCAATCCCGCCGAACGGGTTCTCGCGTCGGAGCCGATGCCCGTCGAGTACAACCCCGCGGTGCCGCCCGAGCACTTCGACTTCATCGTCATCGACGAATGTCACCGGTCGATCTACAACCTCTGGAAGCAGGTCCTCGAGTACTTCGACGCCTTCCAGATCGGCCTCACGGCCACGCCCGACACGCGCACGTTCGCCTACTTCCACGAGAACGTGGTCAGCGAGTACACGTACGAGCAGTCCGTGGTCGACGGCGTCAACGTCGGTTTCGACATCTACCGCATCGAGACGGAGATCACCGCCAACGGCAGCGTCATCCGCAAGGACGAGGGCTTCGTCGAGGTCCGCGAGAAGCTCACGCGCAAGCAGCGTTGGCAGCAGCAGGACGAGGACACGCACTACGACGCCCGGCAGCTCGATCGCGACGTCGTGAACCCCTCGCAGATCCGCACGATCATCAGGACGTTCAAGGAACGACTGCCGGATCTGTTCCCCGGCCGCAAGGGCGACGACGACGTCCCCGAGGTCCCCAAGACGCTCATCTTCGCCAAGGACGACTCGCACGCCGACGACATCGTGCAGA
>CAYLNM010000327.1:0-1885 GCA_964385045.1 uncultured Isosphaeraceae bacterium | reverse complement strand
AGGCGGATGGATCGACGGCCCGGCCGCGCGGCGCCCGCGCCGCTCAGTCCGCCCCGTTCGCCGCAACGGGCTCGGCGGGCTCGGCGGGCTCGGCGGGCTCGGCGGGCGCGGCGGCCGCGGTCGCAGCGGATGCCGCCTCCCGCGCCGCCCACCGCGCGGCCAGCGTGGCGAGCATGTCGTCCACCGCCGGCCCGTGCACGGTGTGGCCCATGCCCTCGACCACATGCACGTCCGCGTCCGAGCCGAGCCGCTCGAGGTCCGCCTCCAGCAGCTCCACCGCGCCTTCGAGGTAGAAGGCGTCCTCGGAGCCGCCGATCACGTGCAGCTTGCCCGCGAGCCGCGGGCCGAGCTCGTCCCACCGCGTGCGGAGGACGTGCCCGATGTCGTACGGCCGCCACGCCTCGGCCGTGGCCACGTCGATTCGGCCCGTCGCCCGGTCGAAGAGCGGCCGCGGCCGCCCGTCGGGCCGGCGGGGGCTGAACACCGCCTCGAACGCGTGGATCTGCCCGCCGGGCCCGAGCACCTCCTCGCGGGCGACGAACTCGCGGTAGGTCAGGACGACGCGGCCGCCGCGGCGGGCGAGCGGCCGCGGGTCGCCCGCCTCGTCGCGGTACATGCTGCCGCCCGCGTAGAGGTCGATCATCTGGAAGTCGCGGAAGTCGACCGGGTCGGGCACGTGGCTCCAGCAGCCGGCGAACGCCTCGGGGTGGGTCACCTGCAGCCACAGGCTCGACCAGCCGCCGGAGGAGATCCCGGTGACGTAGCGGTGCTCCGGCCCCGCCCCGCCGAAGCGGGCGTCGATCGCCGGCAGCAGCTCGTCCACCAGCATCGTCCCCCACGGACCGTTGTTCGCCGAGTCGGCGAAGACCGAGTGGCCGCGGTAGCACGAGGGATCGGGCACGACCCAGATCGCGGGCGGCACGCCGTCGCGGTCCACGAGGCCGCGTCGCAGCAGGCCGGGGGCCGAGCGGTGCGTCGAGCCGAAGCCGCCGATCCACACCACGACGGGGAGCTCGGCGCCGCGGGCCCGGGCCTCGGCGTGGCCCTCGGGCAGCACGACCGCCGCCCGCACCGTGCGCTCGCGGCCGAGGAAGGACGACAGCGCCGGGCTCGCCATCTCGTGCAGCCGGACCCGCTCGGTCTCCGGGAAGGGCCGCGCCTCGACCACGTCGTCGAGCACGAGGCGGACGCGGACGGGCTCGGGGGGCGAGCCGCCGGCGCCGTTCCCGTCCCCGTCGGCAGCGTCCTCGCCCCCGCCCCCGTTCTGGCCCTCGCCCGCGCGGGCCCCGTCGCCGCCCGCCGCCGCCCGCGACGGCCACGGCTCGGGCACCTCGACGGTCACCACCTCGCTCACGAGGTCGCCGGGGCCCAGCCCCGCCTCCGGGGAGTCGGGGTTCACGCGGGCCACCGCCTGCACCCGCCAGGTGCCCGGGGGCAGGTGCCACGGGGCCATCGGATGGGCGTGCTGGGCGAGGACGATCGGGCGGTCCGCCTCCGCCGGCACCGGGAGGTTCACCGGCACCGGCGTGCCGGGGGCGAGGTCGCGGACATCGGCCGCGAGCAGCGGCGGCGGGCTGAACCACGCGTGCATCGCGGCCCGCGGCTCGCGGCGATCGCCCGGCTCGGCGAAGGCGACGTACACCCGGCCGTCGTAGGCGTCCGTGCGGACCGCGGGGTCGAGCTCCACCTCGAAGACGACCCGCGGCGGCGGGGCCGCGGTGGAGGTGGGCTCGGGAGCCGGGGTGGTCGCGCAGGCGGCGAGGGCCGACGCCGCGAGCAGCAGCCCGGCGAGGGCGAGCGGGCGGTGGAGGCAGGGGCGGGGGCCGGGCTACCGGTCGGCACCCGGGTCATCACGTTCCTCGGCGCCTCGGGTGGCTTCGCCGAG
>CAYLNM010000326.1:0-1905 GCA_964385045.1 uncultured Isosphaeraceae bacterium | reverse complement strand
CCGCGACCTCGTCCGCCGCCGAGACGTCGAGCGGATCGGCCATCGCCACCGTCAGTCGCGTGCCCGTCGCCGACACCGGCACCACGCGGAGCCGGACCGCCACGTCGGCGGGCACGAGGTCCGACGCGGCGGCATCCGTCTCCGGGACCTCCTCGTGGAACGGGATGCCGAGCGCGGCGCACCGCTCGCGCATCGCGTCCGGCTCGCGTGCGGCGGGCGCGGTGCCGTCGGCCGCGGGGGCCGGGGCGGCGGGCGGGGCGTCGACGATCATCTCCTCGGGCGGCGTCGTCATCGGGCGGGTCTCGTGCCGGGGGCGGGGGTGGCGGCGGCCGGTCGGGCGGGTTCGGGTCGGATCAGCGGCCGCCACCACCGCCGCCGGGCGGGCGGTTGCCGGGGCCGCCGCGGCCGCCGCCCTGCACCGGCGGGCGCTTGCGGCCCTCGGGCCGGGCGTCGGGCTCGAGCATCCGCTCGCGCCGCTCGGCGAAGCGACTCGCACCGGGGAGCGACAGGAACTGCGACCGGTTGAGCAGGCCCTGCAGCTCCTTCATGTACGAACGGTCGAGGTCGGTCCGCTGCCGTCGGGCCTCGTTGAGCTCGAGGCTGAAGGGCGTCGGCGCGTTGGTCCGATTCACGAACTGCTCGGCCTTGGATCGCTCGACCTCCGGCTCGCTCTCGAGCTGCACCTGGATCATGCCGGCGACCAGCGGGTCGAGCTCGGCCCGGTAGGCCTGGTGCAGGGCGTCGATCGCCCCGCGGGTCTCCTCGGAGATCGTCTCGAGCTCGAGCGCCGCCTCGAAGATCCGGCCGGCCGCGGTCGGGCGGGCGATGCTGGGGAAGGCCTCGGCCCGGTACAGGTCGACGAAGCGGTCGGCGTGCTCGACCGGCAGCGAGTCGCGGATGCGGGCTGCGTAGCCGACGTTCACGTCGCGCACCCCGACCGACGCGTCGATCCGCTCGCGGAGCATGCGGAGGGCGTCGTCGCCCGGGCTCGCCATCGACCGCATCAGTCGGCCCTGGTTGCGCAGGTCGACCTGCTCGCGGGCGACGAGGGCGGCGTCGAGGGCGAGCTCGTACTCGCGGAGGACGGGTTCGACGGTCGCGCGGATGGCCGGCGGAAGGTCGGCGATCCGGGCGATCACGAGCAGGTCCACTCGCTCGCCCATGAGCGAGCCGGCGGGCAGCTCCTTGTCCCGACGGAGGGCCCGCAGGAACTCGTCCCACAGGGCCATCTGCGGCTCGCTCAGGATCGCGCGGACGTTCTCGAGGAACTCGAGCCGCTGCTCGTGCCACTGCTCGGCCTGCTCGACGAACGGGCTGAGGACCACCTCGAAGAGCTCGTCCTCGCTCGCTCCGCGGGCCTGGAGGTCGCCCGCGGTCTCGCTGATCTCCTCGAAGCGGGCCTTCATGCGGTCCTGGGAGGCGAGGTGGGCGTCCTCGTAGTCGTAGTAGAGGGCTTCGACGATCGCGGACTGGCCATCGTCGAGCTCCAGCCGGTCGACGATGAACGGCAGGTCGCGGCGAAGGTAGTACGGCGACATCACCCGACCGATCTGGGCGGCCTGGCCGAACTGGGCCGCCGCGACGTCGATGAGCAGCATCGACGGGACGAGGATCCACGCGAGCAGGAGGATCCGGGCGGACGGGAGCAGGCGAAGTCGGCGGGGGCGGCGGAGCGGGCGGCGAATCATCGGCGTCTCCTGCCGGAGCGAGCTCCGGCGCAGGGGGCGGTTCGGTCGTGGTCGGCGGGGGCGAGCGGGACCAGCCGCCGGCCCTCCCCGGGGGTCGCCCCCCGGGACGGGAGCCGAACGCACGACTCCGTGGAATATGGCACTGCGGCTCCGGGCCGCGAGCGGCTTCTCCTCGGCGGGCCCGGGGACGGGGGGCCGCGATCGGGCGGGGCGGGCC
>CAYLNM010000325.1:0-1950 GCA_964385045.1 uncultured Isosphaeraceae bacterium | reverse complement strand
CGGCGGGCACGGAGTCGTGGACGTCGGAGGGCGGCGGAGTCCATCGGGGTGGGCGTCCGGAAGGGGCGGGACGGGGGGTGACCGGGGCGGATCGGGTGGGGGCGGACCGGGCGGCCGGACGGTCCGGGCCGCGGGCGCGTCACTCGAAGGGGCCTCGATCGAGCAGCTCGAAGTCGTGGAGATCGGCCACCTCGGCCGCGGTGGCCGTTCCGATCCCGTTCATTCGATCGATCACCGGGCCGGGGTTCTCCAGCGCGAGTCCGCCGAGGAGCGAGAACTTCGCGGCCAGGATGTCGTCCAGGTCGGCCGAGTCGTTCCGGGCGTGTCCGGAGGGGTACATCACGAGCCCCGAGTCCGCCTCGCCCCCCGGCCCCGCGATGCGGATCGAGGTCGGGATGCCGTCGGGGTACTTCGCGTCGTACTCCGGGCCGCCGTGCTCGAAGGTGATCTTCTCCATGAGCCGGCGGGTCACGGGGTGGTCGATCGCCTCGGCGGAGTAGTCGTGCGGGCCCAGCATGAGGGTCTTCCACCAGGCGTCGTTGTCGTCGCCGATGGCGTCCGCCCCCCGCTCGGAGGCCAGCTCGAGGGCCTTCCGGAGCTTGGTGGAGACGATGTAGACCATGGAGTGGTCGGCGGACTGGCGGGTCCGGGGGTCCCGCTTGGCCGGGTCGCCGATGATGCCGAAGGCGGGCTCGTAGGCGACGATCGTGATCCGCTCGATCGCGTCCTCGCCCGCGAGGAGCGCAGGATTGGCCCGCATCAGGTCGACGAGGCCCTGCAGCGCGCCGGCCGACTGGTGCTCGTAGAGCCCGAGCTTGAAGTGCATGCCCATCACGGCGAAGTCGTCGCCGGAGTGGCTCAGCACGAGGTCGAAGGGGCTGTCGCCGTCCGTGGGCTCGAACTGCCGCCAGATCGCCTCGGGGTTGCGGAAGATGTCCCGCGGGCCGAGGAAGCCGGCCTTGGACCGCTCCATCGCGAGGACCGCGGCCTCGGTGCTGATGGCGGCCGACGCCCCCTTGGAGTCGGACAGCTGCTTGCCGGCCCGGATCGCCCGCCACGGGATGTGGTGGGCGACGAACATGCCGATCGCCGACTCGATCTGCTCGGGGGTCGCGCCGGTCATGGCGCCCCAGGTCGCGGCCGAGCCGATCGCCCCGTGCACCACGTGGTCGATCTTGTACGACTTGAGGCTGAAGACCTCGGCGAGCCGCCCGCGGATCTCGTCCAGCAGGATCATGCCGCGGAGGGCGGCGGCCCCGTCCTGGCCGGTGAGCTGGGCGGCCGCGACCGGGACGGCGTAGAAGTCGTTGTGGCCGAACTCGCCGGCGGTGTGCCCGAGCGCCGGGTTGTAGCCGAAGTTCGTGCCGTTGCTGTCCCACTCGCGGACGGCCGAGGCGTTGGCCACGATCGCCTTCTCGGGGCGGCACCGCTGCCGCGTGCCGAACGGCGTCGCCCCGGCATCGTCGCCGTACGAGAGGGCCTCGCGGCGGAGCAGCGTGGGGGCGTTGGTGCCCAGGGCCAGCGCGGAGAGACCGCACAGCACCGCGTCGGTGAAGAACCGGGTGGTCTGGCGGCGGACGGCGTCGCCGGGCTCGCCGATCTCCCCCGCCATGAAGCGGCAGGCGAACTCGCCGATGCCGAGGGCCTGGTTCGTGTCCCGGCCGAGGACGACCGTGGTGTCGCTCGGGGCGATGGTGCTCATGGCGGGCGGGGGTCCGATCGGGCGCGGAAGGTGACGCCGCGACCCCCTCGGGGCCGCCGACGGATCGCAGAGGGTAGCGGGGCCGGGTGCGCCGTGCGAACCGTCGGGCGCGGCCGTCGGTGCCCCGGCGCGGCCGATGCATCCTTCGCGTCCACCCACCCGCTCGCTCAGCAGGTGGAAGAAGGGCCAGAAGGGCATCTGGAAGAAGAAACTCGGCGGCGCGTCGTGCTTGGTCAGGCCGTGGGTGG
>CAYLNM010000324.1:0-2055 GCA_964385045.1 uncultured Isosphaeraceae bacterium | reverse complement strand
GCGAATCCGACTCGACCGGCCGTCCCGACGTCACCTGGAGCCGCCGCACGTTCATGCGCCGCGGCCTGGCCTTCGCCTCCCTCGCGTCGACGACGCCGCTGTTCCTCGAGCGATCCGCCCGGGGGATCGCGGGGCCCGAGGACATGCTCACGTCCTCGCGACCCGGCGTGCCGGAGGACCACGTGCTCGTGGTCGTGCAGCTCTCGGGCGGCAACGACGGCCTGAACACGATCGTGCCCTTCGCCGATCCGACGTACCACCGGCTGCGGCCGCGCCTGCGGGTGGGCGAGCCCGGGAGTGGCGAGGACGGCGCGATCATGCTCGACGCCGACCGCGGCCTCGGGCTGCACCCGTCGATGCGCGGCTTCATGGAGCTGATGGACGACGGCGTGGCGTCGGTGGTGCAGGGCGTGGGCTACCCGAACCCCAACCGCTCGCACTTCACGTCGATGGACATCTGGCACACCGCGGACCCGGACGCCCGCGGCCGCGGCTGGCTCGGCCGCTACTTCGACGCCCAGTGCTCGGGCTCGCCCGCCGCCGACGCGGCGGGATCGGACGGGGCCCCCGATCCCCTCGCCGCGGTCAGCCTCGGGAACCGGGCGCCGCTGGCGATGGTCGGCGACACGATCCAGCCGGTGAGCTTCGACTCGCCCCGCCGCTTCGCGTGGACCGGCGGCGAGGTGCACGGCGACCTCGAGGACCCGTACCACGCCCTGCAGCGGGCCGGGGCCCTCGAGGGGGCGGACGATCACCCGCAGCTCGGCTTCCTCACCCGCACCGCGCTCGACGCCCAGGTCGCCTCGGACGAGATCGCGGCCGCCGCCGCCGGCCGCCCGCTCGTCTCGTGGCCCCGCGGCCCGCTCGCCTCGCAGCTGCGGACGGTCAGCGCGATGCTGCGGGCCGGCCTCCGCACGCGGGTCTTCTACGTCTCGCTCGGCGGCTTCGACACCCACGCGTCGCAGCCCGGCCGCCACGCGCAGCTCCTGCGGCAGGTGGGCGACTCGCTGCGGGCCTTCCACGGCGAGCTGCGGGCCCAGGGCGACAGCGGCCGGGTGCTCACGATGGTCTTCAGCGAGTTCGGCCGCCGCGTGGCCCAGAACGCCTCGCAGGGCACCGACCACGGCACCGCGGCCCCGATGTTCCTCGTGGGCGACATGGTCCGCCCGGGCGTCCTCGGCGAGCATCCGTCGCTGAACGAGCTCGACGGGGGCGACCTTCGCTACACCGTCGACTTCCGCCACGTGTACGCCGGCGTCCTCGACGGCTGGATGCGGTGCGATCCGGAGCAGGTCCTGCGCGGACGGTGGGAGCCGGCGCGGGTGCTGCGGGGATGAGGCCCCCCTCCCGCTCGAGTGGGCGGCGACCCGCCGAACGGGCCCGCGTAGCATCATGTGGGAGTCGGCCGTGCGCCGATCTCCGGACGGGCCGCGGTCGCGGTCGCCCCGGGCGCTCCGCCCGTCCGCCCCATTCCGCCACCCGAACGGGAGTCAGCCCATGACCCGTCCCCGCCTCGCCGCGTCGCTCCTCGTCCCCGCCGCCCTCGTCTCGCTCGCCGTCCTCGGCGGCTGCGGCGGCGGCTCGGCCGCCGACGAGGAGGCCGCCGCCCCCGCCACCGCGTCCGACGCCGAGCTCGTGAGCCTGACCTACAGCGTCGGCGGCATGACCTGCAGCGGCTGCGTCGACGGCATCACCACCGCGGTCGCCGGCCTGCCCGGCGTCGCCGAGTGCGACGTCAGCCTCGACGAGGGCCGCATGGTCGTCCGCGTCGCCGACCCCGCCGCGGGCGAGGCGGTGGTCGAGACCGTGCGGGGGATGAACTTCACCGTCGCCCCCGCCGAGGCGCCGGCCGCGGCCGCGAGCGGCGAGACCGCCGGCAGCTGATCACCGCCACGGGCGGCACCGTTCGCCCCGGCCCGACGAGCCACCGCGCCCCGCCGAGCCGCCCCGGGCCTCGCGTCACCCGCGAGCCCCGGGGCGGTGGTCGTGCGCCGGGGCTGCGCCGTCCGCGGTGGGGCCCGCGCCCGCCCGCGGCGGGCCGCCCGCCCGCGGCGG
>CAYLNM010000323.1:0-2097 GCA_964385045.1 uncultured Isosphaeraceae bacterium | reverse complement strand
GGTGCGGGGCGTGTGGAGGGCGGGCCGCGGGCGGCGGGCCGGGCGGGGCCGGGCTCCGAGAAGCGATCCCCCGCCGTGGGGGCGGCGGCTCGATGCCGGCGGCGGCGCGGCGAGAGGGGGACCGCGATCATATCGGGGCGTCCGCGGGGGTCCGCGATGCCGATCTCGCGGCGGGACCGCTGCGGCGACCAGGCGTCGAACGCCCGAGATCGCGAAGACTTCCCGCCGCGCGGCGGCGGCACGGCAATCACGCGGAAACCCGCACGCTTCTCCGAGACCGTCGCGATGTGCGGCGAGCATCGTCGCGTGCGACTGGGACTGGAGGATCTGGGGGACGAGCGATCGCGGCCGGGGACCGCGCGGGGTCCCGGTGCGCCGGTCGACGGCACGCCGGCGCGGCAGGGCCCCCTCGTGGTGCCCCTCGCCGCCGGCGTCGTCGCGGGCGCCGTGGGGGCGGTGACGCTTCCCGAGACCCTCGCGGCGACGGCCGCCGTGACGCTGCTGGCGGCGGCCGCCGTGCTCGCGCGGTGGACCCCGGGTCGCCCAGATCGCCGCGGCGGTCGCGGCGGCGTTCGCCGCGGCTCGGGCAGTCGCGGCGATCGCGACGGTCGCGAATCGCCGGGCTGGCGCGGCCCCGCCCGAGTCCTGCCGGCTCGCCCCCGCCGGCCGAGTCGCCAGCGCCCTTCCGCCGGCCGCCTGCCCATCGGCACCGTCGCCCTGATCCTCGCCGCCGCCGCCCTCGGGCTCGCCCGCGGCCTCCACGCCGCTCGGGTGCCGCCCGACGACGTCGCGGCCCGGCTGCCACCCGGCGGCGGCATCGTCCGCGCAGAGGGCATCCGCCGTGGGCCGGACGGACGGCCCCCGGGCGGCTCGGCGCGGTGGTCGCTCGAGATCACGGCGCTGCGCGGCACGGACGGCGATCGCCGGCCGGCCCGCGGCCGGCTTCAGGTGCGGACCGCCGAGGAGCCCGGCGGACGGCCGGGCGACCGCGTGGCCCTCGTCGGCTGGTTCGAGCGGCCGGCTCCGGCCGCCTGGCCGGGCGCCTTCGACCCGCGCCGCTGGGCCCGCGTGCGCGGCGAGGCGGGGACGATCCGCGTGCCACCGGGGGCGGTCGAGACGCTCGGCCAGGCGGATGGGCTCCGGTGGACGCTGGCTCGCGTGCGGGCCGCGGCCCGCGACCGCGCCCGCGCCGCCCTCGACCGGGTGCTGCCGAGCTGGGGATCACCACGTCAGCGGGCCGAGCGCACCGCCCTGCTCCGCGCCCTGCTGCTCGGCGTCCGCGAGCCGCCGCTGCGGCCGGTGTCCGAGGACTTCCGCCGCACCGGGCTCGCCCACGTGCTCGCGATCTCGGGCATGCACGTGGGCATCGTGCTCGGGGCGTGCCTCGCCGGGCTCCGCCGGACCCAGGGGTGGCGGCGGCTCCACGGACTCTGGCTGCTGCTCGTGGTCGCCGGCTTCATGCTGCTCGTCGATCTGCGGCCTCCCGTGATCCGCGCCGGTCTCGCGAGCGCGTGCGCCGCGGCGGCGATGCTGCTCGGCGGCCGCCGGCCGGCCCTCGCGTGGCTCGCGGTCGCCGCCCTCGCCGTCGTCCTCGTGCGGCCGGTCACCGTGCTCGACCCGGGCTTCCAGCTCAGCTTCGGCGTGGTGCTCGCCCTGATCCTCGCCGCCACCCGAACCCGCGAGCGGTGGTTCGGCCGCTGGCCCGCCCGGGTCGACACCTGGCCGGCGGTCTGGCGTCACCGGCTCGCCGACGCGACCGGGGCGAGCGGCGTCGCGTGGACGGCCTCGTATCCCGCCGGCCTGCACCTCTTCGGCATGGGCGCGCTCTGGGCGGTGCCGCTCGGCCTCGTCGCGGTGCCGATGGCGGCCGCGCTGCTCGTCGGCGGCTACCTCGCCCTGCTCGCGGCCGAGCTCGTGCCGCCCGCCGGCCTTCTGCTCGGCCTGCCCCTGGCGCTCGTCGCCGATGCGTTCATCCTCGGCGTCCGCCGTGCGGCCGAGCTGCCCCTCGCGACGCACGAGTGGCCCCGGCCACCCGCGGCGTGGGCGTGGATCGCGTCGGTCGGCCTGCTCGCGTGGCTCGCGCGGCCGCCCGCCCCC
>CAYLNM010000322.1:0-2099 GCA_964385045.1 uncultured Isosphaeraceae bacterium | reverse complement strand
CGCCGCGCGGCACGGTTCCGTCCCCCCGTCACCGGCGGCCAACGGAGCCCCCCCGTCATGAAGGTCGCGATCCTCGCCGGCGGCGTCGGCACCCGGCTCGCCGAGGAGACCGAGACGCGTCCCAAGCCGATGGTCGAGATCGGCGGGCGCCCGATCCTCTGGCACATCATGATGCACTACGCCCGCTACGGGCACGACGAGTTCCTGCTCGCCCTCGGCTACAAGGGCGAGTACATCAAGCGGTACGTGAGCGACTTCGCCCGTCTTCACGGCGACCTCACCGTGGACTGCGCCCGCGGCACCGTGACCTGCTCCAACGGCCACGCCCCCGCCTGGCGGGTGCACCTGATCGACACCGGCGTCGACACCCTCACCGGCGGCCGCATCAAGCGGCTCGGACCGTGGATCGGCAACGAGACGTTCCTGCTCACCTGGGGCGACGGCGTCTCGGACGTCGACCTCGACGCCCTCGTCGACTTCCACCGCAGCCACGGCCGCCTCGCGACCGTCACCGCGGTCCGCCCGCCCGCCCGCTTCGGCCACCTCGAGTTCGACGGCAACCGCGTCCGGGAGTTCTCCGAGAAGCCGCAGACCGCCGAGGGCTGGATCAACGGCGCGTTCTTCGTGCTCGAGCCGGCGGTGCTCGAGCTCATCGAGGGCGACCACACGCAGTGGGAGCGCGAGCCCATGGAGCGCCTCGCCCGCGAGGGAGAGCTCATGGCCTACCGACACGAAGGCTTCTGGCAGTGCATGGACACCCTCCGCGACAAGCGGCGGCTCCAGCACCTCTGGGACGCGGGCGAGGCCCGCTGGAAGACCTGGGCCTGAGGGCGGCCCGCGGGCGGCCCGCGGGCGCGGGCGCAGCCGCAGCCGCGGCGCGAAGCGACGCGCCGAGACGCGAAGAGAAGGAAGGACCCGACGTGCGCATCCTCGTCACCGGACACCTCGGCTACATCGGCTGCGTCCTCGCGCGCCGCCTGCGCGACCGCGGCCACGACGTCGTGGGCCTCGACACGGATCTCTACCGCCGCTGCACCTACGGCCCGCGGGACGCCGTCCCGCGCGTGCGGACCATCGCCCGCGACGTGCGCGACGTCGAGCCCGCCGACGTGCGCGGGGTGGACGCCGTGCTGCACCTCGCCGGGCTGTCCAACGACCCCCTCGGCGATCTCGACCCCGACCTCACGATGGACGTCAACCACCGCGCGTCGGTGCGGCTGGCCGAGATCGCCCGCGACGCCGGGGTGTCGCGGTTCGTCTTCAGCTCCTCCTGCAGCACCTACGGGGCCGCCGCGGACTCCCTGCTCGACGAGGACGCCCCCTTCAATCCGGTGACGCCCTACGGCCGCTCCAAGGTCGCGGTGGAGCGCGACGTCGCTCCGATGGTGACGGATGCGTTCAGCCCGGTCTTCCTCCGCAGCGCGACCGCGTACGGCCTGTCCCCGCGGCTCCGCTTCGACCTCGTCGTCAACAACCTCGCCGCCTGGGCCTTCACCACCGGCGACGTGCGGCTCAAGAGCGACGGCACCCCGTGGCGGCCGGTCGTGCACGTGCAGGACATCGCCCGGGCGTTCGTCGGAGTCACGGAGGCTCCGCGCGAGCTCGTCCACGGCCGCGCCTTCAACGTGGCCGACACCCGCGAGAACTACCGCGTGGCCGACCTCGCGGCGATCGTCGGCGAGGAGCTGCCGGGCTCCCGCGTCCGCCTCGGCGAGGACGCCTGCCCCGACGCCCGCACCTACCGCGTCCGCGGCGATCGGCTCGCCGCCGCCCTGCCGGACGCCGCCCCCCGGTGGACGGCCCGCGACGGCGTCCGCGAGCTCCTCGCCGCCTACCGCACCCACGGCCTCGAGCTCGACGCGTTCGAGGGCCCCCGCTTCCGCCGCGTCGACCACGTCCGCATGCTCGTCGAGCGCGGCCGGCTCGACGACACGCTGCGCCCCACCGGTGCGGCCGGCGACACCCCCGCGGCGGCTCCGGCGCGGAGGCGGGGCGGCCGGCCGTGGGCGCTCGTGCACGTGCCGGCGGCGGCAGCCGCGGCCGCGACCAGGCCCGACGCCGCGGCGGCCGTCGCCGCGCCTGCCGCGCCTGCCGCGCCC
>CAYLNM010000321.1:0-2139 GCA_964385045.1 uncultured Isosphaeraceae bacterium | reverse complement strand
CGGTCGCCGTGGGCGCGGTGCTGGTCGAAGTACCGCTTCTGCGACTCCTGGGCGAGCCGAAGCCGGTTGAGGGCCGGATCCTCGTGCGTCGGCCCCGCGATCCGCGGCGGGGTGACGAGGTCGTTGTCCTCGCAGAACCGCACGAAGACCACCGACAGGATCCACGACGCGGCGACCTGATCGAGCTCGCCGTCGAGCCACGCCGTGCGTGACAGGCCGACGCGGCCGACGGCCTTCGCCTGCCGGTACTCGGCGTCGAGCCGGGCCCGGAGCTCGGCGTCCTCGGCGAGGTGCGCGCGGAGGTCCTCGACCAGCTCCTTCAGCAGGGCGGCCGCGGACTGCGTGAGGGTCATCGGCTGGGCCCCGCGGCCGCGCCCGCGGCGGGCGACGGTCTTCTTCTTGGTGCTTCGCTTCTTCGCCATGAGTCCTGTTCGGTGGCTCCCTCGCCGCGGGCTCAGCCCGTGGCCGCCCGGTGCCGGTTGACGATCCACGCCCGCGGCACCTCGGCCCGCTGGCCCTCGCCGATCGCGTCCACGGGCGTGCCGTCCACCGTGATCGACGGCTCCTCCCCGTCCCGCGGCAGCAGCAGGAGGCAGCCCGCCCCGAGCTGTTCCCCCGCCGAGGCCATCGGGTTCAGCTCCTGCAGCAGGTCCATCCGCTGCCAGCGGGCGAGCAGGCCGACGTTGCGGACGAGCAGCGGGCCGCGAGCCGCGGCCAGCTCCTCGCGGACCCGGTCGACGACGCGGTCCGCCACCTTCCGGACGCGGCCCCAGTGCGGGCCCGCGGGGCCGGCGGCCTCCGCCTCCTCGAAGGTCGCCAGCGACGGGCCGGCGGCCTCGGCGAGCACCTGATCGAGCGTGGCGATGAGGCGGGCGTCGAGGTCCACCGCCTGCAGGGCGTGCTCGCCGTCCATGAACTCGCCGAGCCGGCGCAGCAGCTCGTTCCACGCGCGGTCGAACTCGCGCGGAAGCACCCGCAGCACGAGGAACCCCCGCTGCTCGAGCACGCCGCGGAGCCGCTCCTCGAACGCGATGGCCTCGGCCACGTCGGGGTCGCCGGCCGCCTGTGCTGCCGACCCGCCTCCGAGCGTCTCGTACCGCCGCGGCACCGTCGAGCCCACCGCCACCGTGACCGACTCGGCGGTGCGGATGCGGAGCCGCCCCCGCTCCTCGTCCCAGGTGCAGTCCTTCCAGCCGATCTCCCGCAGGATGACGGCCAGCACCTTCCGCGGCGGCAGCGGCGCCGCGTGCGGGAAGGCCCGCCGCACCCGCCGCTCGACCTCGGCCGGATCCACGAGCCGGCTGCCGGGCTGCCCGTCGTCGTCCTCGCCGCCGAGACCGGCGAGGGCCGACGCGGTGCGGACGATGGCCTCCCGCGGGTCGAGCCCGGCGGGATAGAGGATGCCGCCCGGGCCGAGGTTGGCGGTCTCCCCCGCCGCCGCCGCGGCGAGCCGCAGGGTGCGGGCGGCGTCGGCCGCGGCCCCGGCCCCGGCCGGCGCGGCGATCCGCTCGATCGCAGCCCGCACCTCGTCGGCCGGCGGCAGCGGGATGGCCTCGGCGAGCGCGCGGGCGGCGTCGCCGAGGCGCGTGGCCCAGGCGACGAGCGCGTCGTCGGCCGCGAGGTACAGGCGCGTCTCGCGCCGCCGCAGCTGCCAGCGGGGATCGCCCGCCGGGGCGCCGTTGCCCGAGCCGCGGTCGGCCTCCGCCTCGGTGGCCGCCCGGACGACGGCCCGGGCGATGCGGCGGGCCGCGAGTAGCTCGGACTCGGGCAGCCCGGTGCCGCGGAAGCCCAGCAGCAGGTCGGCGGACTCGTCGAGCTCGAGGATGCCGGCGTTGCGGTCGAGGTGGTCGGCGAGCTCGTCCGCCATCGCGGTGGCCACGGGGTGCCGGGCCCAGCGGGTGCGGAGGGTGCGGAGGACCTGGTAGACGCGCTGCCGCGAGACGCCCTGCCGCTCGGCGATCTCCTTCACGGTCGGCAGCGGCGGCAGGTGGCCGTGCTCGGCCAGCCGCGCGGCCTCGGGGTCGCCGTCCGCCTCCACCGTGCCCAGCAGGTGCTCGGCGACCGCCCGCTCGGCCGCGGTGAAGCGGGTCTTCGGCGTCTGCCCGCCCTCGAGCAGGCGGGCGAGGATCTCGTCGAGCG
>CAYLNM010000320.1:0-2158 GCA_964385045.1 uncultured Isosphaeraceae bacterium | reverse complement strand
GACTGCTTCCCGCCGGCGGCTTCCCAGGCGGCGACGGCCCGCTCCCACTCGGCGAGGCGGGCGGCGTGGGCCGCCTCCCGCTCGGCGCGGATGCGAGCGAGCAGGTCGTCGGCCGTGGGCAGCGGCTCCCCGTCGGCCTCGGCCTGCCGGCGGCGTTGCTCACGCCACGTGGCCGTGAGTCGGCCCTCGAACGCGGCCTTGAGGACCGACTGGCGGTACCGCCCGAGCTGCGCCCGCGCGGTCTCGAGCTGGGCCACGCCGTGATCGAGCTCGCTGAACAACGACTCGATCTTGGCGACGATCGCGCGTTGCTCAACGAGAGGGGCCAGATGGACTCGGTAGCGCTCCAAGAAGCCCTTGGTCACCGAGTTGAACGTGCTCCCTGTTCCTTGACCTGAAAGCGAGCGCTCGTGACGTCGGAGGAGATACAGGAGGAAGTCGCGTTCGACGCCTTCATGGGGATGCAGCGCTGCAAGTCCGCGGCCGATGCACGACCGGTGCTTGGCGATATTCGTGGGACCGACCGGGGCGCGAATCGACATGAGCACCGATCCTGCCTCGGCGATCTTGCCCGGCGCGTGGCACCAGACTTCTACGCGGGGAAACCGTTCGCCGAACTCCTTCTTGCCCTGAAAAAACGGCAGGCCTCTGCCCTTAGTGTTGTAGGTCGATGAAGGCGGCGACTGCCCCATTACCAAGTGACACACGTCGGGTAGCGTGCACTCGGCCCATCCAGCTGGGACCTCGGAGTAGTTCGCCATCACGCCACCAGCCTCTCATTGAGCTCGTCGAGGATCACCTCGTAGTCGGCGCCGAACAGCTGGTAGAACTTGCCGAGGCCCCCGCGGGCGTCGAACGGGGCGAGCTCGAGGTCGTCCTTGGTGACGTGGAAGCTGGTGGCGATGTGGTCGGCGATCATGCGCAGCCAGGCCATCTGCTCCTCGGTGAACTTGGGGGCATTGCCGGCGTGGCGCCCGAAGATCCACTCCTGGAAGCGTTGCCGGACCAGAGCCGAGTAGTCGGTGAGGCGCTCGTCGAGCCCGACGACCTGGCGGAGCAGGGAGACGAGGGCGACGAGCTCCTGCTTCGGCGTGGCCGGTGTCTGCTCCTCGACCTGCCGGAAGGCGGCCCACACGCGGGCGGGCGCGAGGGCCGGACGATCGGCCTTGAGCCGCTCGAGCACCTGGCGGACGAGGTCGTACGTCAGCTCACGCATGCGGTAGGGCTGGTCGTAGAAGATGCGGAGGGCGGTGATCTCGTCCTTGTTCGCCTCGATGTACGCGCGGAACTCGGCGATGAGCCGCTCGGCATTGACGACCGACTCGGTGTCCCATCCGTCGCTGAGGACGCTGTCGAGGTTCTGCGTGTCGATGATCTGCTCGAGCGCCTTGCGTGCGTTCTCGAGGAAGTCGCGGACGTCGGGCGTGAGCGTCATCGCCGCCTCCCGGGCGAGGCGCTGCTGCGCCGCGGCCGACTGCTCCGGCGTGGGGTCGACGTCGGCCGGGAGGTCGTGCTCGGCCCGGGCGGCCCCCTCGATCGCGTCGGGATCGTGGGCGGCGAGCAGGTCGCCGGTGAGGGATTCGATCGAGGTGCCGGCCAGTTCCGCAAACTGCTCACGCTGCTGCTTCGTGAGCTGGGTGTTGAGGCGGGCAAGCCGGCCGGCGGCACTCGTCAACGTGTCCTCGTCCAGCTTGCCCAGGGCGATCGCGTCGAGCAGGTCGCGCATGGGCACGCCGCGCTTGCGCTCGAGCGGGCGGGAGTCGGTCTTGAGGGACCGCGTGACGCCCACCGCGTCGACGATGATGAAGCCGGACTTTCCGAGGGAGGCGGTGGGCGTGACCTTGAGCAGGTCGTCGGTCTTGACCGAGCGGCAGCCCCGACCCTTCATCTGCTCGAAGTAGTTCCGGCTGCGGACGTCCCGCATGAAGATCAGGCACTCGAGCGGCTTGACGTCGGTGCCGGTGGCGATCATGTCGACGGTGACGGCGATGCGCGGGTTGTAGTCGTTCCGGAGGTCGGCGAGGATCGCCTTGGGATCCTCGGTGGCGCGGTAGGTGACCTTCTTGCAGAAGGCGTTGGACTCGCCGAACTCCTCGCGGACGATCTGCACGATGTCGTCGGCGTGCGAGTCGTCCTTGGCGAAGATGAGCGTCTTGGG
>CAYLNM010000319.1:0-2195 GCA_964385045.1 uncultured Isosphaeraceae bacterium | reverse complement strand
GGGCGAGCGAGCCGGAGGCGGAATCCAGCAGCGAGCACCTGCACACCGGGACCACGGCGGTCGATCAGGTTCGTGCACCGAGCGAGCTCACGATGCAGGTCCCCTGGGCCGCCGTGCCGGTTGAGCCGAACGTCGTAGGTCACGCGGCTGCCCGGCTCGCGGAGCCGGAGCATGGTGATCGTCGCCTCGTCGACCCCGTCGAGCGGATCCAGCTGCAGCTCGAAGTCGGGCCGGAGCAGATGGTCGAGCGTGAACACCGGACGCTGCGGCGGGACCGGCTCGACGTCGATCCCCAGCATCGCGCGGCAGAAGGCGACCTGCAGATCGTTCCAGACCGGCAGCCCGCCGCGGGCACAGAGCTCCATGGATCCATCCGTCGGGTCGAAGACGAACACGTTCTCGAACGCATGCCGGGCCGACCGCGGCTCCAGCTCGTTCTCAGCGTTGAACTCGATGACCGCCTCCGGGTAGTTCTCGAGGTACGCGAAGAAGTAGTGCGGGCCGTCGTGCCGCTGGTGGTGCTCGACCTTGCAGTGCCGTCCGCGGAGCTCCTTCGTGGAGTAGTACTCCGCGAGCTCGGTCGCGAGCGAGCGGATCCTCAGGACCGACGGTTCGAACGCCCCGACCGGCAGCCCGTTGCGGCGGTTCCACGACCGCCCGCCCTCGAGTGCATCGGCGTGCGACCAGAAGCCCGCCGCCTTGAACGCCGGGCGGAAGTGCAGGAATGCCCACATCGCCTTCGACTGTCGGCTTCGGAGCTCGTCGAACTCTGCCAGCCGGTCCCCGGCCCGGTAGCCGAGCTCCTCCGCCAGGATCCGGATGGCTCGCGGGTCCGCGAGATCATGGACCTGCTGCATCACGTTGTGGATGTCGTTCCGGGCCTCGTCAGGCAGCGCCTGCCAGGCGTCGAAGATCGGCTCGATGCGATGCGGCGTCAGGTCGTCCCAGGGGACGTCCTCGAGCTCGTCGCGGCGGCGAAAGAACTCCCGCAGCAGGGGGTTGTCGATCTGCTTCAGGACCTTCCGGGGATCGAACGGGGTCGACATTGTGGACTCCTTGTGTCCAGTGAACGGTAAACGGCTGAGGCAAATAGAAACCGGGCTGCCAGCCGTCAGAACAGCCTCGGCTCGACCTCGCGGACGAGCAGGTTGAGCTTCTCGAGTCGGATCCGCATCGCCATGGCGGAGACGTTGAACTGGTCGGCGAAGGGCCTGACGAATCGCTCGCGGGCGATCCTCACGGCCGAGTCGCGCTTCGCGGCGTCCTGGTCGACGTCGAGCTCGGCGTCGGGGACAGGCTCGTCGTCGCCTCGCCACTCCTGCCACGCGGCGCGGACGTGCTCCCGCGGCATCAAGAGGTAGCCGGCGAAGGTGTTCGCCTGCCACTCCTCCGGGGCTTTCGCCCCGTCCCGGCAGATGATCCCGAGCCGGCCCTCGACCTCGAACAGCGTGGGGCCGTCCGGCGATGCCAGGATCTGGTGCCGGTGGAGCCGCCAGTGCCCGACCTCGTGGGCGAGCGTGAAGTTGAAGCGGCCGGTGTGCCGGTGGTGGTCCAGCGAGCGGTCGACCGCGATCCGGCCGTCCTCGAGCCAGATGGCTCCGAGCACGTCGTCAGAGCCGAACCGGCCGCGCAGGTCGTCGATCTCGAGCTGGAGCTCGAGGTGCAGCTCGATGATGTCGTCGATCGGGATGGGGACGGTGAACTCGTGGCCCGCGGCGGCGAACTCGGCAAGGAGGGCGTCGGCCTCCCGCTCGATGTGCGGCTCAGGCATGAACTGGACGCGGTGACGCTGCGGAATCCCGAAACTCAAGACGGCTCGTCCTCCTGCCGCTTCCTCTTGACCTGGTCGATCAGCTCCCGGACCTGCTCGGCTGACAGCCCACTGACAGTCCGGAGCAACTCCGGGATCTGCTCGGGCTGTTCGAGGATGATCTTCTTCACGTCGTCTGCGATCCTGCCGGCCATGGCGATCCAGGCATCCGGATCCTCTCCCAGCACCTCGGCCATCCGGCGGACCCGGTCCGCGGTCGGCCTGGATGTCGCCTTGCCCGTCTCGATGAGCGACAGGTACGTCGGACTCACCTCGATCAGCTCGGCGAACTTCCGGAGGCTGTACCCACGTTTGAGCCGCCGCTCACGGAGCAGGGCACCGAACTCAGCGGGGGACTCGGCCATGGGGGCTCGCTTTGACAGGA
>CAYLNM010000318.1:0-2199 GCA_964385045.1 uncultured Isosphaeraceae bacterium | reverse complement strand
GGGCCGGGGGCGGGGCCGCCGAGCGGACGTCTCCCGCGGCCGGCGGCACCTCCACCACCGGCCGTCCGTCCGTGGCGGCGGTCTGACTCGTCGCGTCCATGCGGCGAGCACCCTACGGACGGACCGCACGGGCGGCCACGCGCCGACAGGTTGTGCGGACCCGGGACCGACGGGGTGCTGTCAGGGACGCGTGCGGGTCCGGTCGTGCGGACGGCGTGGATGGGGCGACGCAGGCCGGTCGCGCGGGTCCGGCCGGTCGTGCCGGTCGCGGCGCCGCCCGGCAGCCAGGATCCTCGCTCGCCCTCTCCCGACGGGGATCCGGTGCTTGCCCCCCCGCCCGCACCCCGTATCCTCGACGGGTCGAGCCGTGGTGAAAGGCTTCACGAAGTCCTCACCGCGGGACCGCCGTCCGGTCATCCCCGTCCGGACACGGGCAGGACGCCCACCCGCGGTCCGGTGCGGCGACGGCGGGATCGAGCCGGATCCCGTCGCGGAGTCGCGGCGTGCCGGAGGCGCGGGATGGCGGTCGGGGAGGTCGCGACCGGATCACGGCGCGGCGCGGACGGAGGTCCGCGCGACGCCGGCGCCGGCCCGCTCCCGCTCGCATCCCAGGGACGGCTCGTCCCGGGGCACGTCGGCCACCACCGTCGCGCGGCCCGCGCGGTCCACGGCCCCTGCTCGACTTGGAGCCAGACATGAGCACCACCTACCGCAGCCTTCTCCTCTTCGGCCCCCCCGGCGTCGGCAAGGGCACGCAGGGCGCGCGACTCGGGTCGGAGACGGGCTACGTCCACCTCGCCACCGGCGACATCTTCCGGTCGCTGGACAAGCAGACGCCCGAGGGACAGGAGTTCCTCAAGTACTCGACGCAGGGCCTGCTCGTCCCGGACGAGCTGACGATGCGGATCTGGGCGTCGCACGTGAAGAAGATGATCGCGGGCGGCCAGTACGACCCCGAGAAGGACGTGCTCGTGCTCGACGGCATGCCGCGGTCGCTCGAGCAGGCGAAGTCCCTCGAGGACCACATCGAGCCGCTCGGCATCCTCTCGCTCGTGGTGCCCGACGAGGACGAGATGGTCCGCCGGATCCTCAAGCGAGGCGAGGCGTCCGGCCGCCCCGACGACCTCGACGAGGCGACGATCCGGCGCCGCTTCGAGGAGTACCGCGAGAAGACGGCCCCCGTGCTGGCCCACTACGACCCCGCGATCGTCCATGAGATCGACGGCATGGGCACGATCGACGAGGTCTTCGCCCGCGTGAAGGAGGCGGCCGACAAGGCCCGCGCCGGGTTTCTGACCGAGGCGTGATCCGAGCGGCCGCGACCGCGTCGTCGGGTGCTGCGGCATCCGGCGGCATCGTGCGGCCAGGCCGCGCGACGAGCACGGTGACGAGGCGAGGGACGCGGGGCCGCAGGCGGCGCCGCGTCCCGCGGCGCACACCGGCTCGCTCGGCCCGCAGCGGGACGAGCTCCTCGGCCGTCGGGGGCGGCTCGCCCGGGTCGCGGAGCACTTCGTTCGGCGCCTCGAGCGTCACCCGCGACGGCACCGTGGGCTCGACGCCGGTGGCCCGGCCGTCCACGTCGACGTCCACCACCATGCCGGCGGACCGCCGCTTCGGTCGGCCGTGCGGATGGCGCCGGGCGGCGTGGAGGAGCAGGGCAGCCGCGTCCCCCCGGCCCTCGCGGACGGTGAACGCGAACGCGCGGTCGGTCATGGCGTGCCGACCCGGGCGGCGGTGATCGCGACGGTCGACGATACGACGGGATCCGGTTCGGTCACGACCTGCCACCGGCGCTCTCGAAGCGAGGTCTCGAGAATCCGGCGGCCCGGGCGCATGTCCGAACGCATTCCGTCCTCGTCCTCGACCATGACCCGAACGTCGAGCCCCGTGATCCCGCGCCGCGGCATCCGTCGTTCCCGGTGATCGCCGATCTCGAGCGACCAGTCCCACCACGCGGGTCGATCGCTCATCACGTCCCCCGGGCGATCTGCATGCCACGATCTCGGCCCGCGCCGGCGCCGACGACCACTCCCGGCTGCGGCAACGGGAGCGGCGGCCGCCGGTGCCGCGCCCGTCGGCGGCCGAACCGCCGCCGCGTCGCCGCGTCGAAGCGAGCGCCGCGAACCTGGCACGTCCAGCCCCGGCCTGGTCCCTATCGTCGATCCCGCGCCGATCGTCGCCCGCCGGGCCTTCCGCCCC
>CAYLNM010000317.1:0-2202 GCA_964385045.1 uncultured Isosphaeraceae bacterium | reverse complement strand
TCGTCCTCGCCGGTGCCGGCGTGTTCGGGCTCCGGGAGTTCCGCGCCCAGCGCCGCGCCTCGATGGCGGAGGAGAACCGCGCGCGGGCGATGGAGCTGTACGAGGCGCGGGACTACGAGGAGGCGCTGGTGCCACTGAGCCGCGCGGCCGGCAACGATCGCGAGGACATCGAGGTGCTGCTCGCGTTCGCGGACACGCGGTCTCGCATCACGCGGCCGGGCGGCCAGCATCTGCTCGAGGCCCTCGGCTACTACCAGCGGGTGATCACCCTCGCCGAGCGGGCGACGCCCGAGCAGCGGCGCACCGCCCGCCTCCGCATCATCGAGATCGCCCCGCGCGTCGGCGGCTGGGAGGCGCTCGCGCCGGCGGCCGAGGCCCTGCTCGCGGACGCCGATCGACTCGAGCGGAGTCAGGCGCGGCTCGCCCTCCGCGGGCTCGTGCAGGCCTCCCGGTCGGTGCGCGACCTGTCGGCCCTCGACCGCATCGCCGAGGAGCAGGGATGGCTCGCGGCCGCCGAGGCGTTCATGACCGAGCTGCAGGCGGATCTCGACGCCGCGGGCAGCCTGCGCCGCGCCGATGCCGGCCGGTCGGACCAGGTCCGCACGCTCGCCTTCGCGATGGGGCTCGCCGAGCTCGACCCCGATGCCCTCGGCCCGCGTCAGTTCCAGCTGGCCGCGCTGATCGACATGGGCCTCGAGGCCGGCGACCTGCTGCCCGTGGTCCGGCGGTGGCGGGACGCCTGGGACGCGGCCGCGGGCGGCGAGGCGTCCGATCCCCGATACCTCGCCCTCGAGGCGACGCTGCTGCTCGAGGCCGACCGCTCGGGCGAGGCGGCGGCCATCCTGCTCGATCCCCGCATCGCGACCGCGATCGACGACGGCCGCACGCTGCGCCTCGTCGTCCGGACGCTCCGGGGACTCTCCTCGCGGGCGCTCGCCCGCCGGGACGATCCGAGCTTCCGGGCGACGATCCGCGGCGTGGTGGACCAGCCCGACGTCCTGAGCGAGCAGCTGCTCGAGCAGGCGCGGCTCGTGCTCGAGCGGACGCTCGAGGCGAATCCCGCGGCCCCGTGGGCCCACGAAGTCGCGATCCGCTGGGCGTTCGAGCGGAGCGACGAGGACGGCGCGGCGGAGCTCCTCGCCGAGGCCCGCACGGCCGGACTGGTCGAGGACGACCCGGTGCTCGCCCGCTGGGCCGCGGTCATCCCGCTGCTCGACGGCGAGCTCGAGGCCGCGGCCCGGGCCACGGTGCGGCTGAAGGAGCTTGCCGTCGTCCTGCCGGATCCGGCCCACCAGGCCGTCACCGAGGCGTGGGCCCGGCTGCTCGAGCGGTTCCTGCGGGCGACGCCGGGGCTGCCTTCCGAGGTGCGGACGGCGCTCGACGCCGCCGGTGCCGGCCCGGCCGTCGAGGCGGCCGTGGAGGCCGAGCTCGCGGCGGCGGCGGAGGAGCAGGCCGAGTCGGACGGCGAGGGGGAGGACGCTGACGCGGGCGACCCGGTCAGCGAGGCGGTGCAGGGCGTGCTCCTCGCCGCCCGCACCCCGACCTTCGACGAGCCGCTGCCCGCCGACGCCGCCATCGCCACCTATCTCTCCGCCCGCCACGCCGTGCGGGAGGCGGCCTCGGCCGCGGCCCTGCAGCGGTACCGCACCGTGCGCCGGCTCGCGCCGACGTGGCCGCGGGCGGCGGCGGAGGAGATCGGCCTGCTGGTCGAGGCCGGGCTCGCGGAGGAGGCCTACGGGCGGATCTTCGCCGACCAGGTCTGGTGGCGATCGGCCCGCTACGTGCCGGTGCCGCAGCTGGCCTCGTCGCTCGTCGCCCTCGGCCCCGCCGGCACCGGGATCGAGGTCACGCTGCCGGGCGTCAACGAGCGCGGTCGCCTGAACCGCATCGAGCTGGTCGAGCTCGGCTTCAACGTCCGCGAGACCTGGAGTCCGGAGGGCGTGCGGCTGCTGGTGCGGGCGCTGGGCCTCGACGAGGGCCCGGACGCGGTGGTGCGGCTGGCCGAGGAGGCCCTCGCCGCCGAGGCGGTTCCCGCGTCCTCGCTGCAGACGATCGCCTCGGCGGTCTCCGGCCGGGACGCGACGCTGTCCCGTCGCCTGCTCGAGCAGGCGCTCGAGTCCGTCGAGACGTCCGCCGGCCGCACCATCATCCGGGCCGAGCTCGCGTCGCTCGACGGCGACGTGGAGGCGGCGGCGCGGATCT
>CAYLNM010000316.1:0-2220 GCA_964385045.1 uncultured Isosphaeraceae bacterium | reverse complement strand
GGCCAGGGGCGAGGGCGCGGCCGGGGGCGGGGGCGAGCGGCGCGACGACGAGCGGGCCGAGGGGGTCCGGGGGCCAACGCCCGATCCGGCCGGGACCGAGAGGACGGTCCGGTGAGCCGGCCCGGCCGCCGGGATGCGGCGGCGGATCGTGACGCACTCGCGCGTTCTCGCTTCGCGCGGAGGCCGCGCCCGGGCATAGTGGGGGCGTTCGTTCCCATCCCCATGCCACAGGAACCCCGGAGCCCCCCTCCATGACCCAGTTCCCCCACCCCCCCGCCGTCCGCCCTGCCGGCCTCGCCGCCGGTCTCCTGGCCGCGGGCATCGGCCTCGCCCTCACCGCAGAACCGGCCCCGGCCGCGATCGGCGCGGCCGCGCCCGAGGACGTCCGCCCCGCCGCGGCGCCCGCCGATCCCGGCTTCCGCTACGCCTACTTCGGACGGCTGATCGAGCTCGAGGTCGATCCCACCATGGTCGCCGCCTTCGTCGCCCCCCCGGCGGGCGGCCTCGAGGCCGATCCGGCTCCCGCGCTCGCCGCCGCCGGACTCCCCGCCGATCGCGTGCAGCCGAGCAGCGTGCCGGGCTGGAGCTACGTCTCCCTGCCCGAGGACGGTCGCTCCCGCGCCGCGGCCCTCGCGGAGGTCGACCGCCTGGGCGGGACCGGCGCATTCGACATGGTCTCGCCGGTGCTGCTGGGCGAGGGCGGCCTGCCGATGGTCCCCACCCGCGACCTGCTGGTGCGGTTCCGCCCCGGCGTGGACGAGGCCGCGGCCGACGCCCTGCTCGCCGAGCACGGCGCCGCCGTCCTCGAGCGCGACGCGGCCGGCCTGCCCGGGCTGGTGCGGGCCCGCACCGACCTTGCCCACGGCCCCGACGTCCTCGAGCTGGCGATCGAGCTCGACGCCCACCCCGACACCGTCTTCGCCCAGAGCGACACCATCTACTGGGCCCGCCGCTCCGGGACGCCGAACGACCCGCTGTTCCCGCAGCAGTGGGCGCTCGAGCAGCCGAGCGACCAGGACATGGACGCCCTCGGGGCGTGGGCCCTCGAGCGCGGCGATCCGCAGATCGCGGTCGTCGTCCTCGACTCCGGCATCCAGCAGGACCATCCCGACCTGACGCAGCAGACCGGGGCGACGTTCGCCGCCGGCGGCGGCTCCGGCGGCCCCAACGGGCAGTGCGACAACCACGGCACCGCGGTGGCGGGCTGCGTCTCGGCCACGATCGACAACGGCATCGGCGTGGTGGGCATCGCGCCGGACGCCAGCGTGCGGTCCGGCAAGATCTTCAACGAGATCTTCTTCCTCTTCTTGTGCCTGCCGTTCCTCGAGTCGCAGGACTCGTGGACGGTGGAGGGCATCACCTGGAGCGCCGACAGCGGGGCCCGGGTCACCAACTCCTCGTGGGGCGGCGGCAGCCCGTCGGCCGCGATCTCCTCCGCGTTCGCGGCCACCCGCGAAGCGGGCGTCATCCACTTCGCCGCCGCCGGCAACGACGGCACCGGCAGCCTCGGCTACCCCGCGAGCCTGTCGACGGTGAATGCGGTCAGCGCCCTGGCCTCGAGCGGCCAGCTCGCCAGCTTCAGCACCTTCGGGCCCGGCACGTTCCTCGCCGCCCCCGGCGCCGGCATCCTCACCACCGATCGCACCGGCGGCGACGGGTACTCCTCGGGCCCGGTGACCACCATCGACGGCACCAGCTTCGCCTCGCCGTACGCGGCCGGCGTCGCGGCCCTCGTGCTCTCGGCCGACCCCTCGCTGACGCCCGACGAGGTCGAGGCGATCCTCTCCCAGACCGCGGTGGACCGCGGCGCCCCGGGCTACGACCCGCAGTACGGCTGGGGCTTCGTCAACGCCCGGGCCGCGGTCGAGGCCGTGCTCGGCGGCGGCTGCCCCGCCGACCTCGACGGCAGCGGCGCGGTCGGCTTCGACGACGTCCTCGCGGTCCTCGCGGCCTGGGGCCCCTGCGACGGGTGCCCGGCGGACCTCGACGCGAGCGGCGACGTGGGCTTCGACGACGTCCTCGCGGTGCTGGCCGAGTGGGGCGACTGCGGCTGATCGCGGGCCCCGCCGCGGCGGCCCGGCGCCCGGCCGAGCCCCGTGACCACGACGACGGGCCTTCCCCCTGGGAGGGCCCGTCGTCGCGCGCCGGTGGCGTCCCGCCGCGTGGCGTCCGACAATCCCGGGTCGCGACCGGAGTCTCCCGATGCCCGCCCCGCCCGCC
>CAYLNM010000315.1:0-2263 GCA_964385045.1 uncultured Isosphaeraceae bacterium | reverse complement strand
GCTCGTCCCCCTCCGCCGACCCGCCTCGCTCCGTCCCGCCTCGCCCCGACGCCGGCCCCCGGACCCACGCCATGCCCGCGATCACCCTGCCCGACGGCTCCGTCCGCTCCTTCGATGCCCCCGTCACCCCCGCCGAGGTCGCGGCCGACATCTCGCCCGGCCTCGCCCGGGCGGCGGTCGGCGCCCGCGTCGATGGGGTGCTCGTCGATCTCTCGCACCCGATCGTCTCCGACGCCCGCCTCGAGCTCCTGACCCTGGTGCCGGGCAAGGAGCCCGAGCCCGACGCCCTCTGGCTCCTCCGTCACTCGGCCGCCCACGTGATGGCCGAGGCGATCGGCGAGGTCGTGCCCGGCGTGCAGCTCGTCTACGGACCGCCGGTCGAGAACGGGTTCTACTACGACCTCGCGGTGCCCGAGGACCGGCACCTCTCGAGCGACGACTTCGAGGCGATCGAGCAGGCGATGCAGCGGATCGTCGCCGAGGACCGTCCCTTCACCCGCTACGAGCTGCCGGTGGACGAGGGGCTCGAGAAGCTGCGGGCCGAGGGCAGCAAGTACAAGCTCGACAACGCCGAGCGGGCGATCGAGGCGGGCTCGGACCGGCTCTCGTGGTACGCCACCGGCGAGCCCGGCACCCACTTCGAGGACCTCTGCCGCGGACCGCACGTGCCCTCGACCGGCCGCATCAAGGCGTTCAAGGTCATGAGCCTCGCCTCGTCGTACTGGCACGGCGATGCAGCCAGCGACCAGCTCACCCGCGTGTACGGAACCGCCTTCGGCGACAAGAAGGCGCTGAAGAAGCACCTCCAGATGCTCGAGGAGGCGCGGAAGCGCGACCACCGCGTGGTCGGCCGGACCCTCCAGCTCTTCCACGTCGACGAGGAGGTCGGGCAGGGACTGATCCTCTGGACCCCCAACGGCGCGACCATCCGGAAGGAGCTGCAGTCCTTCATCGCGGCGGAGCTTCGGAAGCAGGGCTACCACGAGGTCTTCACCCCGCACATCGGCAAGCTCGATCTCTACCGCACCAGCGGCCACTTCCCCTACTACGCCGACAGCCAGTTCCCGCCGCTCGTCGACCGCGACACCATGAAGGCGCTCGCGGACGAGGGCTGCTCCTGCGCGGAGCTCGGCAACCGGCTGCGCGAGGGCGACGTCGACGGCTACATGCTCAAGCCGATGAACTGCCCGCACCACGTCAAGATCTACGCCTCGCAGCCGCGGTCCTACCGCGACCTGCCGGTGCGGCTCGCGGAGTTCGGCACCGTCTACCGCTGGGAGCAGTCCGGCGAGGTCAACGGCATGACCCGCGTCCGCGGCTTCACCCAGGACGACGCCCACCTCTTCTGCACCGAGGACCAGGTCGCCGAGGAGCTGCAGGGCTGCCTGTCGCTGGTGAAGATCATCTTCGACGCCCTCGGCATGCACGAGTACCGCGTGCGGGTCGGCCTGCGGGATCCCGACTCGTCGAAGTACACCGGGCGCAGCGAGAACTGGGACCGGGCGGAGGCCGCGTGCCGCGACGCGGCGGCGAGCCTCGGCGTCGACTTCAGCGAGGAGCCGGGCGAGGCGGCGTTCTACGGCCCGAAGATCGACTTCGTGGTCAAGGACGTCGTCGGCCGCGAGTGGCAGCTCGGCACCGTGCAGGTCGACTACAACCTGCCCGAGCGGTTCGACCTGTCGTACGTCGGACCCGACAACCAGCCGCACCGGCCGGTGATGATCCACCGCGCCCCCTTCGGCTCGATGGAGCGGTTCATCGGCGTCCTCATCGAGCACTTCGCCGGCGCGTTCCCGACCTGGCTCGCCCCCGAGCAGGTGCGGGTGCTGCCGATCAGCGAGAAGAGCCTCGCCTACGCCCGCGAGGTGGAGTCGGCCCTGCTCGCCACCGGGGCGCGGGTCGGACTCGACGCGGGCGACGAGCGGATCCAGGCCAAGATCAAGGTCGCCGCCGACATGAAGGTTCCGTGGCTGCTGGTGGTCGGCCCGCGGGACGCCGAGCAGCGGGCGGTCAGCGTCCGCATGCGGGGCGTCCAGAAGGACCTCGGCCAGGCGCCGCTCGACGCGTTCGTGGCGGCGTTCGCGGAGGAGATCCGCACCCGCGGGGCGAGCCCGGCGGGCGAGGCCCTCTTCCCCGAGGCGGTGGCGGCGGGCTGACGCCGGCGGGCGACCGGGGCGACCGCGGGGCGCCGCGAGCGGCCCCGGGGCGGAGACCGCGGCGGCCGGCCGATGCCGGGGGGCGTCCTTCGGGGGCGTCGCGGGCG
>CAYLNM010000314.1:0-2290 GCA_964385045.1 uncultured Isosphaeraceae bacterium | reverse complement strand
GCGCCCGGGTGCGATTCTCCCGGGCCCTGTAGGCGCGGTGGGCGCCGCGGGCCCCGCGGACGCCGCGGGCGCCGCGGACGCCGCGGGCCCCGCACGCGCCGCGGACGCCGCCACCGTCCCGCCTGCCGCTCGCCCGCGCATGGGCCCACGGGCCTGGGCGATCGTGATCCTCGCGGGTCTGGTGAGCAACGTGCTCTACCAGTGGACCTTCGCCGCCGGCGTCGACCTGACGAGCGCCGGCAAGGGGTCGGTCCTGCTCTCGACGGCTCCACTCTGGGTCGCGCTGGTCCGGCGGCTGCGGGGCGATGCGATCGGGCCGGGCACGTGGCTCGGCCTCGCGCTCGCGGTGGTCGGCGTGGCGGGGCTCGTGGGCGACCGGGGCGGCGGCGGCACCCTCGCGGGCGATCTCGTCATGCTCGGAGCGGCGCTGCTCTGGGCGCTCTCGATCACCCTCTCGCGTCCCGCGGTGGCGGCGGCGGGAGAGCGCGAGTACCACGCGATCGCGATGCTGGTGGGCGTGGCGGGACTGCTCGTGATCGCCACGCCGTCGATCTCGGCGGAGACGCTCCGGCCGCTCGCGACCGGGCCGGGGCTGCTGGTCCTCGGCTACGCCGGCGTGCTGTCGATCGGGCTCGGCTTCCTCGCGTGGACCTCGGCGATCCGGCACGCGGGGCCGGTCCACGTGGCGAGCTTCCAGAACCTCGTCCCCGTCGTCGCCCTCGCGAGCGAGGCGCTCGTCCTGCCCGCGACCGCGATCGGGCCGCGGCAGTGGATCGCGGCGGCGGCGGTCCTCCTCGGCGTCTGGCTCGCGCGGCGGAGCGGCGCCCGCAGCACGGCGGCCCGCCAGGCCTGAGGTTCCGGGCCGCGGTGCGGCGCCCCGCGGGCGGTGGAGCGACGGCGGTCGGAACGGCGACTCAGCCCGGCCGTGGCCGCGCCGAGCCGCGCGGGGGCAGCGCGGCGTTGGCCACCAGCAGCCCGGCGGCGATCGCGGTGCCCACGAGGACGGTGCGCACCGCGGTGGCGAGTCCGCCCACGGTGTCGGCGTCGAGCATCGCGTCGAGCGAGCGCATGCCGAGGACGCCCGGGACGAGCAGCATGATGCCGGGCACGAGGAAGACCGCCGCCGGCATGTGCAGGCGGCGGGAGGTCGCGTTGGCGAGCACGCCCGCCGCGGCCGCCGCGAGCATGGGGGCCAGCCGCGGGTCGGCCGCGGCGACCGCGCCCGCCGTGCCCCACGCCAGCCAGCAGGTGACGAGGATCGCCCCCACCGCGCGGGGCGGGGCCCGGAAGAGCACCACGAACGTCAGCGGCGCCACCAGCAGCGCGGTCCAGCGCACCGGCCCCTCGACCGGTGGCCACGCCGGGAGACCGGTCGCCGCCCCGATGCCGGCGAGCTCCAGCAGCAGGCCGGCGGCCCGCTCGCCGAGCAGCAGGCCGAAGGCGATCGACACGAAGTCGACCATCGCCCCCATCAGCCGGGCCCCTCCGCTGACGAGGTGCCGCGCGGCCAGCTCGCGCATCGCGAGGGTGAGCGAGAGTCCGGGCAGCAGCACGATGAGCCCCGCGAGGGCGACGAGCGTGGGGTCGAGGCCCAGCCGGGGGGCCGCGAGCGACGCCCCCGCCGACACCACGGCCGACGCGAGGACGAGGAACGCGCGGCCGAGCCGCGGGTGCCGCGCCGCCGCCTCGAGGCCGAGGCCGACCGCCCCGCCCGCGGCGGCGGCGAGCAGCGCGTCGCCCGCCGAGCCGCCGAGCAGCACGCCGGCGGCGGCCGACGCGCCGGCGAAGCTCGCCCGCGTCGTCGCCCGCCGGTAGCGCGGCGGCGCCGCGAGGACCGTCTCGAGGGCGTCCCGTCCGCGGGCGACCGCGGCCGGGTCGGGCGCGAGGCCCGTGACCACCGACTCCAGCGCGCTCATCCGGCCGAGGTCGACGTCCGTCGCCTCGCCGCGGACGACGCGCGTGCCGTCGGCGAACGAGGCCATGATCGAGGTCGGGGTGACGAAGAACACCGCCTCGAGCTCGAGGCGTCGGGCGGCCTCCTCCAGCAGCGACTCGGTGCGGTCGCTGGGGCTGCCCGCGGCGTGGAGCGCCCGGCCGATGCCGATCACGAGCTCGCGGGCGGCGACGGAGACCTCGGTGGCCGGGGCCGGGGCCAGGGCCGCGTCGGCGCGGGGTGGGGCCCCGCCGCCGGCGGCGGGCGCCGCCGACCGCGGGGCGGGCGCCGTCGACCGCGGAGCGGCGGGCTGCTTCTCCATGGACTGTTTCCTGCGGCGAAGCAGAGAAAATATAT
>CAYLNM010000313.1:0-2293 GCA_964385045.1 uncultured Isosphaeraceae bacterium | reverse complement strand
GCGCCGCCGGGCGCCGCCGGCCGCCGCCGGCCGCCGCCGGCCGCCGCCGGGCGACTCAGACCGGCGCCTTCTCGTACGCCTCGAGCACCGCGAGCTCGTCCTCGGTCGCCATCGGCAGCGAGCCGTCGAACTCGGGGCAGGCCTCGATGCGGTCGCGGGTGAGGTCGAAGCTCACGCTCCGGTCGAGGAACGCGATCGCCCGCAGGTGGGCGACGGGGACCAGCACCTTCCGGCTGAACGGCAGCCACTTGCGGGTGTCGACCACGACGTACCGCAGGGCCCACGTCGCCGCGTCCACCAGGAGGTCGTCGACGGTGCCGATCCCCTCGTCCGTGCCGTGCACGTCGTAGCCGATCACCTCGTCGGCACTGCGGAGCGGCGGCACTCGTCGCTCGTCGATCCCGCCCGCGTCCGGCGGCGGCACGTCGCCGGCCCGCATCCAGCCGTAGCCGCCGAGGATCGGGTGGAACGAGGTGTAGGCGGACCAGCCGTAGTGGCGGGCGAGGGCCCGGCGATGCTCGAGCGAGACCGGCACGTCGGCGTCGATGGTCGGCGCCTCCTCCACCACGCGGGCGGCGAGATTGGTGTGGAGCACCTGCTCGGCGTCGTCGATCGCGATGACCGCCTCCGGCGACACGAGGACCTTGCGGCCGGGAAGCCAGGTGCCGGTGTCCACGACGAGGTAGCGGACGACGAGGTCGGCCTCCTCGAAGAGCAGGTCGACGACGGACATCGTCCGGGGCTCGGGGTCGCTGGTGCGGATCTCCATCGATCGAAGCCGGTCGAGTGAGTGCAGCATGGAACGCCTCCTTTCGAGACGCCCCCATGATCCGGCGGCGGGCCCCGCGCCGCGTGGGGCACCGCGGACCGTTCCCGCGGCGAGGAGGCCCGACGCGGTGGTCGGTGGATCGCCCATCGCGCGGCGCACGGCACTCGTGCCGCGGCGCGTGCGCGCCCCCGCAACGGCTCCGTGGGACTCGTCCCGGGGGCCTGATCGGGCTTGCTGCGGCGGCAGGTTCAAGCCGCTCGCCGATCGTGCCCGCGAGGCTCCGCGACATGATGGGTCCTGCGTGCCGACCGGGCCCGGTGATCCGCGTCCGGTCGCACGCCGACGGCCCGGTGGCGGTCGCTCGCCGCCCATCGTGCCGATCGAGCTCACGTGACCCCGATCATGGAGGCTTCCATGCGACGCACCCGAACCGATCATCGACTTCCCATCGCCCGCCTGAGCGCCTTCACGGCCGCGATCGCGGCGGGCGGGCTCCTCGTCGCCGCCGCGCCGACCACGGTGACCGCGGCGGGGCAGGAGGACTACGAGTGGGAGCCCGACGAGGGCCTCCACGAGGAGGAGTGGTACGACCCCAGCGACTGGATGGACGACGACTGGGACGACGAGGCCGTCACCGTCGACTACGAGTACGACGCGACCGCGTACCAGGCCTACTGGGACGGGTACTACGACGGCTACTACGACGACGCGTTCGGCTACGACTACTGGGACGACGCGTGGAGCGCCGAGTACCGCAGCGCGTACACCGACGGGTACTACGACGGCTGGTACGACCAGACGTACGACTACGACTACGACCCGGTGTACTACGTCTACTCGTGGGAGGTCGATGACTACGACCGCGATCGCGACGACGACGAGATGCGGCGGCGTGGCGATCGGGCCAGCGAGGACAGCGAGGCCTCGAGCCGCGAGAAGCGCGAGGCCGCGGAGAAGGCGAAGGACATGCGCCGCATCCGCGGCACGGTGAAGAAGATCACGCAGGTGGAGCCGAAGGAGAAGGCGAGCGACCACGTGGTGCTCCGCCTGCGGATGGAGGACGACAGCTCGGTGATCGCCGACTTCGGGCCCGAGATGAGCCGGGAGGACATGCCGGTCGAGGCCGGTGACCGGGTCACGATCGTGGGCGACCGGATGACCCGCGGCGACCGTCAGGTGCTCGTCGTTCACCGGATCGTCGAAGGTGACGAGACCTACACGCTGCGTGACGGCGGCGACGGTGACGCGATGGCCTACGGCGGCTGATCCCACGTCCGCGGGCCCCCGTTCGGCACCCGGACGGACGGGCCCGCGGCGGCGCCTTCTCGACACGACGCGGGGACGCGCGGTCCGGCTGCGGGCCGCGCGTTCCTGGCGCGCGTGGGGGGGTATCGACGGGGGCGGCGGGTTCGCGGGATGCCTTGGGTGCGGTCGGCGCGGCGGGCGCGGCGGCGAGGGCGGCGGGCGCCGCGGCGGGCGCGGCGGCGAGGAAGGCGGCCGTGGCGGCGGGTGCGGCGGGCGCCT
>CAYLNM010000312.1:0-2302 GCA_964385045.1 uncultured Isosphaeraceae bacterium | reverse complement strand
CCTCGGCGCCGTCCCCGCTCCCGTCCCCGCCCCCCGCGCCCGCGCCCGCCGCCGGAGCCCGCCCGTGAACGACGCCGCCGTCGACCTCGTCCGCCAGGCCCTGCTCGAGGGGCTGCTGATCGCCCTGCCGATCCTCGCCGCCGGCCTGCTCGTCGGCCTGCTGATCAGCCTGTTCCAGGCGGTGACGCAGATCCAGGAGCAGACGCTGACCTTCGTCCCCAAGATCGTCGTGATGATCCTGGTGGCGGTGATGCTGCTGGGGTGGATCGTCATGCGGCTCGGATCGTTCGCGATCGAGCTGTTCACCTTCGGCGCGACGCCGGGCGCCTGAGATGGACGCCGGGATCGTCCAGCTCTCCGAGCACGTGCCGGGGCTGCTCATCGTGGCCTTCCGGCTGGGCGGTCTCGCGCTGTTCTCGCCGATCCTCGCCAGCGCCGCGGTGCCGGTCCGCGTCCGGGCGGGCCTGGCGTTCCTCGTCGCCGCGGCGGCCTATCCGCTGCTCCACGAGCGGGGGGCGATCGCGGTCCCGCCCGATCTCGACCTGCTCATGCTCGCCGGCATCATCGCCCGCGAGGCCGCCATCGGGGCGGTGGTGGGCTGGCTCGCGATGCTGCCGCTGATGATGGCCCAGGTCGCGGGCCAGACCATCGCCACCCAGCTCGGGCTCGCCTTCGCCGAGGTCTACGACCCGACGACCGACACCTCGGCCGAGCAGATCGGCCAGATGCTCACCTGGCTGGCGATGGTCGCCTTCCTCGTCCTCGGCGGCCACGCGTGGCTGTTCCTCGCGGTGCTGCGGACCTTCGACTACGTGCCGGTGGGGGGCTTCGCGGTGGACGCCGAGCTGCTGCAGCTCGCCACCGGCCTCGCCCTCTCGGCGATGGAGGTCGGCCTGCGGCTGTGCGCCCCGGTACTGGCCCTCGTCTTCCTCGAGTCGCTCGCCCTCGGCTTCATGAGCAAGACGACGCCGCAGATCAACATCCTGAGCCTCGGCTTCCCGCTGCGGATCCTCGCCGGCGTGACCATGGTCGCGCTCGGCCTGCACGTCACCGGCGACATCCTGATGGTCGAGCTCCACGGCATGCTCGACGCGATCCACGCCTGGGCGACCGACGGTCACGACATCCTGCACGGCGCGGCGCTGCAGGGCGCCGCGGGAGACTGACCGGTGGCGGAGGACCTCGGCGAGAAGACGGAGGATGCGACCCCGAAGCGGAAGCAGGACGCCCGCGAGAAGGGACAGGTCGCCAAGAGCACCGACCTCGCGGCCCTGGTGCTGCTCGGAGTGGCGATGACCGCGATCGCGGTGTCGATGGGCATGCTGCTGGAGCGGGGCGGGGCGTTCGTGCGGGCGTCCCTCGAGGGCGCCCGCATCGCGGACCCGACCGATCCCGGCGACGTGATGATCCTCGTCGTCAACGGCGCGGAGCAGGCGATGTGGGTGGCCGGGCCGGTCCTCGGCGTCGTGATGCTCGCGGGGGCCGTCGCCCACCTCATCCAGGTGGGCCCGCTGCTCGCCCCCAAGGCGGTCCAGCCCAGCCTCGGCAAGATCAACCCGATCTCCGGCTTCAAGCGGATCCTCGGGCTGCAGGCGCTGGTGAAGGCGGGGCTCGACATCCTCAAGGTGCTGGCGATCGTGGGCGTGGCGGTGATCACGCTGATCCAGTACGAGTCGAAGATCGCGGTGCTGTCGCAGCTCGAGCTCGTCCCCGGCATCGTCGAGGCCGGCTGGATCATCGTCGACTTCACGCTGCGGCTGCTCGCGGTGCTGCTGCTGATCGGGATCCTCGACTTCGTCTGGCAGAAGACCAAGCACGCCAAGGATCTCCGGATGAGCAAGCAGGAGGTCAAGGACGAGATGAAGAACGCCGACGGCGACCCCGAGGTCAAGAAGCGCCGCATGAAGATGGCCCAGCAGATCGCGATGCAACGGGTCGGCTCGGCGGTGCCGACCGCGGACGTGATCGTGACCAACCCCGAGCACTACTCGATCGCGATCCGCTACGACGAGGCGACGATGGTCGCGCCGGTGGTCGTGGCCAAGGGACTCGACTCCCTCGCGATGCGGATCCGGTACATCGCCCGCCAGCACGGCATCCCGATCGTGGAGCGGCCGCCGCTCGCCCGCGGGCTGTACCGCGACGTGGAGGTGGGGCGGCCGATCCCGCCGGACTTCTACGCCGCGGTGGCCGAGGTGCTCGCCTACGTCTACCGGCTCGACGAGGGCGCGCAGCCGAACGTGGGCGCGGGGGCCGGGGTCGGAGCGGGGGCCGCGTAGGCCGCGGGAGCGACGGGGCTCGC
>CAYLNM010000311.1:0-2371 GCA_964385045.1 uncultured Isosphaeraceae bacterium | reverse complement strand
GGGCGGGGCGGGCTCGCGTCACGGCATCGTCTCCGCCGCGTCGTCGTCCGGCTGCGCCGACCCGGGGTCCGGGTCCTGCCCGAGCAGCGTGCGGTAGACGCCCGCGGTCGCGCGGACCCGGGCCGGGAGCCGATCCATCATCGACAGGGCGAGGCGGGCCCCCTCGGCCGCCGCGGCGGTGCGGGGCTGCTCGCGCACGAGCCGTCGCAGCACCCGCTCGGCCGAGAAGGGATCCCCGCTGCGGGCGTACCAGCGGGCGGTGACCAGCTGCTTCTCCGCCAGCGACTCCTCGATGCGGATGAGGATCGCGGTCGTGTCGAGGTCGGCGACGGCGGCGGGGTCGGTGACGAGGAGCTCCTCGATCCGCGTCCGGGCCTCGATCAGGCCCGAGGCGTCGAACTCCGGGCCGGCGAAGGCGGCGAGGTTGGCCGCGATCAGCCGCTTGCGGGCCTTGCTCGTGTCCACCGACCGTGGGTGGTTGCGGAGGAAGATCGCGTACATCTCGGCCGCGAGCGTCATCCGCCGCTGGGCGAAGTAGTGGTCGGCGAGCGTGATCGCGGCCCGCTCGGACAGCCGGCTGCCGGGCAGCCGCTCCTGGATGCGGATCAGCAGCTCCTCGGCCTCCTCGACCGCCGAGGCGATCCGCAGGCCGAGGATCTTCCGCTTGCGGCCACCGAGGAACTCCCGGGCGATCTCGTACTCGCGCTCGAGCGCCCGCACGAAGGCGTCGGAGCCGGGGTAGCCGCGGATCAGGAGCTCGTAGTCGAACAGCGCGTCGTAGAGGTCGCCCCGCCCCGCGAGCGCATCGCCGCGGATCAGGTAGGCCTCGGGCGTCAGCGGGTGATCGGGGTGGACCTCGATCCAGCGGGTGGCGAGGAACTCGGCCCGGTCCCAGCTGCGGTCGGCGAGGGCGGCCCGGACGCGGGCGAGCTGGGCCGCGGGCGAGCCGGGATCCGCCTGACGGACGCGGGTCCACTCGTCGTCCTCGCCGAGGCGGTACTCCTGGGCCGCGGCCGGACGGGCCGGTCCCGCGAGCAGCGCGGCGACGAGAGGCAGCAGCGGGAGCAGTCGGCGTCCGCCGGGACCCCGGGGGGCGACGGGCGGACGGCGGCGGCGGGCGGGATCGGGCATGGGCGGCGATGGTACGGAGGGCCCCGAGGCCCCGCCACCGGCGACGCGTCCGGCGGACGGCCCCGCGGACGGGCCACCGCCGGCGGGCTGCCGGGCCCATCGCCGATCCCTACCATCGGGTTCGCGCCCTCCGGAGGCGGCGGCGCTCGCCGAGCCGGTCGGGGGACCGAGGCCTTCTCCGGAGCTCGCGTTGACGACCGCGCCCGCCGCCCCCGCAGCCGCCCCCGCCCGCTCCCGCATCCCGGTCGCGCCCTCGGGCGCCCGGCACGTCGTGCTGGTCGCGAATCCGATCTCGGGCCGCGGGCGGGCCGATCGGATGGCGGGGGAGGCGGCGGCTGCGCTGCGGGCTCGGGGCCACTCGGCCCGCCGCATCCCGACCCGTCTCGAGCCGACCGAGGACTGGCTCGATCCCGAGCTCGAGGGCGCCGACGCCATGATCGTGGTCGGCGGCGACGGGGCGGTGCGGCTGGCGTCCGACGCCGCGATCCGTACCGGCGTCCCGCTCCATCACCTGCCGCTGGGCACCGAGAACCTCTTCGCCCGCGAGTTCGGCTCGAGTCGGCGCCCGCGGGACCTGCTGGCGGCGGTCGAGTCCGGCCGCGTGCAGCGGGTGGACGCGGCGAGCTTCGAGTTCGCGGGCGGCGGGGGGGGCGAGGGCGGAGACGGTGCCGGCGGCGACGAGGCGGCCCCGCCCGAGACCTTCCTGCTCATGGCCTCGCTCGGGATCGACGCGGAGGTGGTGCACGATCTCGCCGAGCATCGCACCGGGGCGATCACGCATCTCAGCTACGCGGTGCCGATCGTGCGACAGGCCCTCCTCTGGCGGGCGCCCGCGGTGGACGTGCTGGTCGACGGCGAGCCGCTGGTGCGGGGCGCCCGCGGCACCGTCATCGTCGCCAACTGCCGTCAGTACGGCGGTCGCCTCGATCCGATCCGTGACGCGTCGATGACCGACGGGCGGCTCGACGTCGTGGTGCTTCCGGGCCGTACCGCGGTCGGCATGGCGGTACGCGCCCTGCAGTGCCGGCTGCGGCTGGCCGGCCGCTCCCGGCGGCTGCCCCGGGGCCGCGGCCGCACGATCGAGGTCCGGTGCTCGCCCGCATCGCGGGTGCAGGTCGACGGCGATCCCGCGGTCGCGGTCGGGCGGACGGTCGCGCAGCTCACCTGCCGCGTGCACCCCGAGGCCCTGCCCGTGCTGGTGGGCCCGGCCCGATCGAGCCGTGGCTGAGGAGCCCGCCCC
>CAYLNM010000310.1:0-2371 GCA_964385045.1 uncultured Isosphaeraceae bacterium | reverse complement strand
GCTCGGGGGCGCGGGGGGGCGAGGGGCCGGGCGAGGTGGACGCGAGCGGCGGCCGGCGTTTCGGCGTCGACGGCGGGGATCGCGGCAAGGGATCGGTATGCTGCGGATCGATCACCGCCGCCGTGGCGGGATCACGACGAGGGAGGGTCGCGCGCCGCGCGGCCCCGTGCCGGGAAGGGAACGCCATGGGTCACCATCACGACCAGAAGACGCTCGACGCGATCTTCGCTCATCCGATGTCGATGAACCTCAAGTGGAAGGACGTCGAGCACGTCCTCGACGCGCTCGGGGCGGAGATGGAGACGGCGCACAAGGGCCGCGAGGTCAAGGCGTCGCTGAACGGCGTCGAGCGCACGCTGCACGTACCGCACGGCCCGGTCATCGAGTCGAAGGACCAGATGGTCCAGCTGCGGCACTTCCTCGAGGAGGCGGGCGTCTCGTCGTCGTCACTGTCCTGAGCCGCGGGGCCGGGGAGCCGCCGGGACCGGCCCGCGCCACCCGCGGAGCGCCGGTCACGGCCGGCGGAGCACGCACCGCACGATGCGGCTGACGAGGTCCACCACCTCCACGGCGGGATGGGTCCGGCGGCACTGCGCGAGGATCCCGGGCTCGAGGAGCATGAGGTCCTCGGTGCGGGTGCGGGGCAGCCACGTGGCGATCTCGAGGCCGGCGGCCTCGGCTGCCCGGCGGACGTCGGCCTGGGTCGCGCGGTTGATCGCGTGCCGCAGGAAGTCCAGGGCGTCGTCGGCCTCGTCCGGCCGGCGGGTGCGGAGGAACCGTTCCAGGTCCTCCGGCTCGAGTCGCACGTGGCCCCAGGGCATGTCGAGCGTGCCCGCGGAGTGGCCTCCGTCGAGGGCGAAGAACGGGTTGTACTCGTGGTACGCGAGGCCGCCCGGGCGCAGCAGGCGGGCGGTCTCCCGCATCGCGGCCGGGACGTCGTGCACGTGCTCGAGGGTCTGCCAGGAGAGCAGCAGGTCGACGCTGCGGTCGGGGCGGGCGGAGTCCGTGAGGTCGTCCACGAGGAAGCGCACCGTCTCGGGCTCCGCGTGCGCGCGGGGCGCGAGGCCGAGGGACTCGGCGTGCCGTTCGGCCAGCGGGAGCAGGCGGGCCCGGCGCCGGGCGACCCGGTCGGCCGTGGCGCCGGCCGCGAAGCGGTCGCCGTGGTCGGTGCCGATCACGCTCGCCGCGCCGAGGCCGGCGCACCACGCGACCTCGGCCCCGTCGGACGCCCCGGCGACGAGCACGTCCGCGCCGGCGATGCGCCCGCCGAAGAGGGCGAGCGTGCGGGCCGCGAGGCGGACCCGGCGGCCGACGGCCTCGAGGTAGGCGAGCTCGGCCGCCTCGCCGCCGCCGCCGCCGCCGCCGGGGCGATCGGACGCGCCGTAGCCGGTCTCGGAGGGCAGCCGGACGCCGGCGCGGTGGTCGGGCTCGAGCGGGATGGACTCGCCGTGACGTGTGCGAAACGCGTCGGCCGAGGATCGGGGGGCGTCGCCGGCGGGCGGATGGTGGGTCATCGGCGACTCGGGCGAGGTCCGGGGCGCGTCCGGCCCCGTGCGGACGGGCGGGTGGATCGACGGATGGTCCGGGGCCGCGGGCGGACATCCGCGCGGCGTCATCCGCCGGCCGGGGTGGGCTCCCCGTCGGCCGGCGCTTCGGCGGCGGCCGTCTCGTGCGGCGGCTCGGCCTCGCGCGGCGCGTCCGGCGCCGGCGCGTCCCCGTCGATCGGCGGCCAGTCGTCGTTCGTCTCGATGCGCAGCGGCACGTGCAGGCGCTCGCCGTCCGAGGGGACGACGAGCAGCCGCTTGCGGCGGACGGACCGCTGACGCGGGGTCGACTCCATCGTCACCTCCAGGGCGAGCGTCTCGCCGGGACCGAGCTCCGTCGCCGTCTCGAAGCCGACCACCTCGACGCAGCCGCAGTTCGGGCGGACCGCCTCGATCACGACGGGCTCGGCGAACGCATTGGCCAGCAGCACCGTCCTGGTGACCGCGGCCCCCGGGGTGACGCGGCCGAAGTCCATCGGCGAGGTCGACACCCGCAGCGGGGCCCGCTCGGCCGCCGAGCCGTCGCGGGCGAGCAGCGTCGCCCAGCCGTCGCCGGCCGTCTCGGGGGCCGCGTGCGGATTCGCCGGCAGCGGCACCATGTCCGGGGGTGGCGACCCACCGCCGCGGCCGAGCAGCGTCAGGAGGACCACGGCCACGGTGATGACGGCGGCGCTCACGGCCACCGTCCCGGCGGGTGGGCCGCTGGACGGAGCGGCTCGGGCGGGATCGGCCGGGGCGGCCGGGGCCGGATCGGCCGGAGCGACTCGGGCGGGATCGGGCTCGGGGGTCATCGCGGCGGCGGCTCCGGGGGCGGCTCCGGGGGCGGG
>CAYLNM010000309.1:0-2436 GCA_964385045.1 uncultured Isosphaeraceae bacterium | reverse complement strand
GCTCCGAGGCCACCCCGCCGACGGGCCCCTACGCCTCGGTCGACGAGTCCCCGACCCAAGGCTACGTCCACTGCCGGTACGATCCGGCCGACGACCGATGGACCACGTCCTTCTGCGAGCCCATGTGCGACCCGGAGTCGGTGGCCGCCGGCACCTGCCCGCCCCGCGATCCGCCCACTTCCGGCACAGCTCGATCAGCCCCGCCCGGTCGATCGGCTTGCACGCGTAGTCGTCGCAGCCGGCCTCGAGGCATCGGCGCTCGTCGCCCTCCATCGCGTGGGCGGTCAGGGCGACGATCGGCAGGCGGACGCCCATCTCCCGGAGCCGGCGCGTCGCCTCGTAGCCGTCCATCACCGGCATCTGCATGTCCATCAGGACCAGGTCCGGACGTGCGGCCTCGCCGACGCCCTCGAAGAGCTCGACCGCCTGCCGGCCGTTCTCGCGCACCGTGACCTCGGCCCCCGCCCGGCGGAGATGGAACGCGACCAGCCGGTGGTTGTCCGGACCGTCCTCGACCAGGAGCACGTGCACGCCGTCGAGCGCACCGCCGCCCGGCGTCGCGTCCGCCGGACGCTCCGCCGCCGCCTCGGACCGGGGCGCCGCCGTCGTGGACGCCGCCGACTCGGCGGACCCGGCCGAGCGCTCCGCGGCCTCCGCCGCCTCCACCGCCTCCGCCGCGGCCGCGGCCGCCGGCTCGACCATCGCGACGTCATCCAGCGGCCCGGTCGCCACGCGGACGGTGAAGGTGCTGCCCTCGTCCGGCACCGAGGCGACCTCGATCCCGCCGCCGAGCATCCCGGCCAGCGAGTGCGAGACGTGCAGTCCGAGCCCCGTGCCGCCGTACCGACGGGTGATCGTGCCGTCGGCCTGGGCGAAGGCGTCGAACCGCGCCACCCGCTCCACCTGTTCCGGGCTCATCCCGATCCCGGTGTCCACCACGCGGATCACCAGCCGCTCCTCCCGCGGCTCGCACGCCACGTGCACCGTCACGCCGCCCTCGGACGTGAACTTCACCGCGTTGCCGACGAGGTTGAGCACGATCTGCCGCAGCCTCGTCGGATCGGAGAGGACTCGCTCCGGAATCGGCGTGTCGTACGCCACGGTCAGGTCGATGCCCCGCTCGATCGCCTTGGCCCGGCTCAGCGAGACCACCTCCTCGACGGCGTCGGACGGCGACATCTCCATCCGCTCGACGGCGAGCTGCCCCGCCTCGATCTTGGACACGTCGAGGATGTCGTTCAGGATCGCGAGCAGGTGCCGGGCGTTGGACCGGATCGTCGCCACCGCGTCCCGCGCCGCCTCCGGATCGTCCGCGAGATCCCCGCCGAGCAGGTCGGCGAAGCCGAGGATCGCCGTCATCGGCGTTCGAATCTCGTGGCTCATGTTCGCGAGGAAGAGCGACTTGGCGTCCGACGCGGCGCGGGCGGCGTGGGCCTCCGTCGCGGCCCGGATCCCCTCCCGCTGCACCGCGACGTACCGCCGCACGGAGCTGACGACGGAGATCCAGGCGATCACCATCACCAGGCCGGAGAGCTGAGCCACGACGAGCATCCGGGCGAAGCTCCGCTCCTGGGCCTCGGCCCGGGCGAGGACCGCCTGCTCCACCGCGTCCTTGGCCGCCGCGTTGCCCTCGGCGTACCGCCGCATCTGCCGCTCGTACTCGGGTGAGCGCAGCCGGGCGAGGGCCTCCTCGCGGCGTCCCGCCGCGGCGAGGTCCATCGCCTCGAGCTCCATCGCGATCAGGGCCTGGTTGGCCTCGTCGGTCTCGGCCCCGAGGGCCCGATCGAAGAGGCCGGGGGCCAGGTCGCGGACCGCGGCGATCGCCTCGTCCAGCGGCCCGACGTGGGCGTCGTACCGCTCCCGCCACCGCTCGTCGCCGGTGGCCGCGTAGAGCCGGGCCGACGTGGTCAGCACCTCGTCGAGGTGCGTGACGCGCGCGGTCTGCTCGGCGAACGCGGCCTGCCGCGGCAGGTCGCGGTCGACGAGGTGGAAGGCGCCGTGGACCGCGAGCGTCGCGGCCGCCACCACGGCTGCGGTCGCGACCACGGCCAGCACCAGCGCAAGCCAGGGGGGCCGGGCGCTGCCGGCGAGCTGGTCCGGGTGAGGGCGCGTCGGGGACGGGGGCGGCGAGGTCATGCCCGGGAGGAGTCCTTTCGGTCGTCCCGGGATCGGCGGCGGGCGACGCGGGGTTCACCGCCGGTGCGCCTCGGGCGGCCATGACCGGGCCACGGCGTCGGTCGCGGCGGGGACGCGCACCCGCCGCGCGTCCCCGGGACGCCGACGCATCCGAGAAGTCGCGCCGCACGCCGGCCCGCGGCCGGCGCGGCGTCGCGCACGGGGCCGCCGCCGCGCGGGTGGCCGTGGCCGACCGCCCGCGACCACCCGCGAGCCGCGCACCCGACCGGCCGGGGTCTCGCCGCCGTGGCCCCGCCCGCC
>CAYLNM010000308.1:0-2437 GCA_964385045.1 uncultured Isosphaeraceae bacterium | reverse complement strand
GCGGCGCGTTGGCGGGCGGCCTCCTGGGCGCGCTGGCGGGCCTGCTGGGCGGCGCGTTGGCGGGCGGCCTCCTGGGCGCGCTGGCGGGCCTGCTGGGCGGCGCGTTGGCGGGCGGCCTCCTGGGCGCGCTGGCGGGCCTGCTGGGCGGCGCCTTGGCGGGCGGCCTCCTGGGCTCGCTGGCGTGCGGCCTTCTGGGCCCGCTTGCGATCGGCGTCGCTCCGCTGCAGTCCGACCCCGAGGCCCGAGGTCGCCGCCGTCTTCGGGGCGGCCGCGGTCGGGAGGCCCGGCGTGGCGGTGACTGTCGGCGCAGAAGCCAACAGCGCCAACGCTCCCGCCGCCAGCAGGCCCACCACCCGCGTGCCCGTCGCCGCCGTGAGCCGCCAAGGTCGGAAGCCGCGAGCGGCGCGTATGCGACGGATCGGGACGTGGGTCGTCGGGGCGGCGGGCGGCGTGGGCGCGGAGTCGTGGCGCATGAGTCCTCTCTCCAGATGCAGCGGGCGGTTCGGGGGATCGCGTGGCCTCCTCCGCCGCCGGTGCGGGTGACGGTGAAGGCGGCGTGGTCCGTTCCCCCGGCCGGTCGACACGACCGCGCGGGCCGGCATTCCGCCTGCCTGCTCGACCGTACACTCGACGCCAATGCGTGCCATCGTCATTCAGCGTCAGGGCACCCCGGTCACCCCGAACGTCGCCCTCGTCACCGATCATCCCGATCCCGAGGCCGGCCCCGGCGAGGTGCTCGTCCGGACCGAGGCCGCGAGCCTCAATCACCTCGACCTGTGGGTGGGCCGCGGCCTTCCCGGGCTCGAGCGGACCTTCCCGGCCGTGAGCGGCTCCGACGGGGCCGGCGTGGTCGAGGCGGTGGGGGCGGGGGTCGACGAGGCGTGGATCGGACGCCGCGTGGTGCTGAACGCCGCGATCCCGCGGCCGGACCGCCTCCATCCCGACGTCCGGCCGGCCCTTCCCGACACGGTGATGATCGGGGAGCACGTCGACGGCTGTCTCGCCGAGCGGTTCGTCGCTCCGGTCGGCCAGGTGCTTCCGATCGGCGAGGCGGATCCGGGCCGGGCCGCCGCCTTCGCCCTCGCCCACCTCACCGCCTGGCGGATGCTCCGCACGCGGGCCCGCCTCGAGCCGGGGATGACGGTCCTCGTCACCGGGATCGGCGGCGGCGTGGCCCTCGCCTGCCTCGGGATCGCCCGGCACTTCGGCTGCCGCGTGATCGTGACCAGTCGCCACCAGTGGAAGCTCGACCGCGCCCTCGAGCTCGGGGCCCACGACGCGGTGCTGGACGAGGGCTCGGACTGGTCGCGGGCCGTGCGCGGGCTCACCGGCAAGCGGGGGGTGGACGTCTGCGCCGACTCCATCGGCAAGGCCGTGCACCTCGCCGGGGTCAAGAGCCTCGCTCGCGGCGGCACCTACGTGACCTGCGGCTGCACCACCGGCCCCGACGCCACGACCGACCTCGCCCGCGTGTTCTGGAACCAGCTGTCGATCCTGGGCTCCACCATGGGGGACATGGAGGAGTTCCGCGAGGTCATGAGCCTGCATCTCTCCGGGGCCCTGCAGCCGGTGGTCGATCGCGAGGTCGCCCCCGCCGACGGCCCGGAGGCGTTCGGCCGGCTCGAGGCGAGCGATCAGTTCGGGAAGCTCGTCGTCCGCTGGGACCGGGGCTGAGCGGTTCCAGCGGACGTCGCCGGGGGGCGGGGGCGGTCCGGGACCATCCCCGGCGGGTCGCTGAAGCCCTGGCCGTCCGCTGCGGATCCCGCCCCCCGTCTCCCGATCCGCGCACGGCGCGGTCCCGATCGGCCGCACCCGCGAACGAGGGATTGCCCTTCGTCCGCGATCACCGATACTTGGGGCGAGGCGGGCCCGGATGCCCGCCGGTTCGTGGGCCACTCCGGAGCCATCCATGGACGATCTGATGCCGATTCGCCGTCCGGCCGCCGCCCGGCCCGTCGCGTCCGAGGACGAGCCGGCCCCGCCGCCCCCGCCGCCCCCGCCGGACGGCCCGGAGCGCGAGGCCGAGCCCGACGGCGGCGGAACCGCGACGGCGACCCGGCCGGCCCCGACCCGCCCGCGGCCGCGAACGCTGCCGCCGTACCGCGTGCTGCTGCACAACGACGACGTCAACGACATGATCTTCGTGGCGGCGACGATCGTGGAGCTGGTCCGCATCCCGCGGCCGGAGGCGGTCGACCGGATGCTCGAGGCCCACCGTGAGGGGCTCGCCCTGCTCGTCGTCACCCACCGCGAGCACGCGGAGCTGCTCGAGGAGCAGTTCCAGAGCAAGGGGCTGACGGTCACGATCGAGCCGGACGTCTGAGCTCGTCGGGAGCAGCCGCGCGGCGAGTCATGGCCGGCCCTGCGGCCCCCGCACCCGCCCGCGGCCCCCGCACCCGCCCGCGGCCCCCGCACCCGCCCGCGGCCCCCGCATCCG
>CAYLNM010000307.1:0-2456 GCA_964385045.1 uncultured Isosphaeraceae bacterium | reverse complement strand
TCACCCCCGCGAGGGTCCGGGCCTCGCGCTCGAAGCGCTCGAGGCGGGCGGGGTCCGACGCCAGCTCGGCCGGCAGGGCCTTGATCGCCACCTGGCGATCCAGCCGCGGGTCGGCGGCGAGGTACACCACGCCCATGCCGCCGCGGCCGAGCTCGCGGGAGATCCGATACGGGCCGACGGTCTCGGGCGGGGGGGCGGTGATGGCGAGGGTCTCCGGGGCGTGATCGCCGGGGTGCGGGGCCGGCGTCCGAACACGCGGCCGCGCGAGCGTCCCCCGGACGACGAGTCGGATCCTACTCGGGGGCGGAGGTCGTCTGGGAGGGCGCGACGGCGTTCTCGGAGTCCCAGGTCCGGGCGCCGCCCGCGGCGCCGACGGATCCGCCGCCATGCTCGATCGCATCGGACCCGTCGGGGTGATCCGCGAACTCGGCCGCGGCGGCACGGGCATCGTCCACCTCGCTCGGGACTCGCGACTCGGCCGGGAGGTGGCCATCGAGGCCCGGCCCCCCGAGCTGGCCGGCGATCGTGCTCACCGATCGCCCGGCCCCAGGGCGGCCGCGACCTCGGCGAACCAGTCGGAGACGACGCGCAGCTCGTTCGTGCCGCCGAAGTCGGGTCGCGCGACGAAGATGAAGCGGTCGCTCCCGGGGAAGACGTCGAAGTTCGACACCGGTGGCTGAACGTGGTGGTCGGCTTCGAAGAGCACCTCGGAGGACTCCACCGAGAGGCGGTCGTCCTCCGCCAGCCGGGCCTCGACCACCTCCACGCCGCGGCGGAAGAAGAGCGACGTCCCGTCGGAGGACCACCGGGGCTCGCGGCCGCCGTCGCGGGACACGAGCACCTTCTCGGTCATGTCGGGAAACCGCCGGACGTAGACCTCGCGTCGACCGGTCTCGTCCGAGACGTACGCCAGTCGCCGGCCGTCGGGGGAGAGGGTCGCCTGCCGCTCGTCGAACCGGGACGCGAGCAGGGGGACGTCCTCCCCGTCGGGACCGAGGAGGTGCACGTCCATCGAGTGGGCCGACGCGCCCTCCTGCCCCACGGTGAAGACGAGCGACGCTCCGTCCGGCGTCCATGCCATCGGCCGCTCGTAGGAGTCGCCGACGAAGAGCACCCGCGGGGTCCCGCTGCCGTCGGCCGGGGCCGAGACGACGTTGCCGTTGGAGACGTAGGTCACCTCGGCACCGTCGGGCGTCCAGATCGGGGTGTAGTCCGCCGCGCCCGACGTGAGGCGACTGGCGGAGCCGCGATCGAGATCCACGATCCAGATGTCGCCGGTCCCACTGTCCATGTCCATCCGGGTCATGGCCACGCGCTCGCCGTCCGGGGAGACCGCGGGATGCAGGTAGTAGCCCTCCGGCAGGTCGACGATCGTCGGCGTCCCGTCCCGGTCGATCACGATCAACGTCGAGGTCACGGTCGACAGGTCGCCGACGCCGTAGACCAGCGTTCCGTCCGTCCCCACGGCGTAGGTCGCGGACTCGGCCCCGCCGAAGCTGCTCCAGGAGACCCCGTCGAGCACGGGCCGGACGCCGCCCTGCACCCCCGTGCCGTCCGGGCTCAGCCGGGCCACCCGGATCTCGCCCTTGTCGACGAAGGCGACGACGTCGTCGTGGAGGTGGCGGATGGCCGACCCGCTGCTCAGCAGCGGCGATCGCTCCCCGGACGAGAGCGACACGCGGTCGAGCCGCGAGCCCTCGGCCCCGCCCACCGTGAAGACGACGGTGTCCCCGTCGGGAAGCACATGCGGGTAGGCGTGCGAGACCTCGCCCGCGTCGATGTCGAGTCGGGTGAGCTCGACCGGTTCGCCGCCGGCGGCGGGGACCCGGGAGAGGCCCGAGCCGAAGGTGCCGAAGACGATGTCCCCGTCGGGCGTCCAGTGAGCCCCGAGCGCCGAGCCGTCGGCGATGTCGGTGGGCCGCCCTCCGGCGAGCGGGACCTTGCGGATCCTCTGCCCGGCGGAGAAGCCCAGCCAGGTCCCGTCGGGCGAGAAGAATGGACTCTCCGCGCCTTCCGTGCCGGGGATCGCCGCGACGTCGAAGGCATCGAGGTCCCGGCGATACAGCCGGATCGAGGCGTCCTCGGCGCGGGCGCCGTAGACGACGGTGCGGCCGTCCGGCGAGATCGCGATCGAGAGCAGCATGTGGTGGTCCGCCGGAAGGCTGAGCGACGTCCGCCGCACCTCGGAGGCCGACGGCGGATCGGAGAGCGTCCGCGGCCACGTCGCCGCGGCGCCGACGAGGATGCCGGCGAGCAGCCCCAGTCCCGCGACGGCGGCGCTCGAGCGACGCCGTCCGCCGGTCGCCGCGTCGCCCGTCGCCCCCGTGGTCGGGAGCGGCTCGGCGGCCGCCGCGAGCAGCTCGAGCCGCACGTCGCCGATGTCGCGGTACCGCGCGAGGCGGTCGCGCACGAGGCAGCGGCGGAGCACGCGCCGCACGTTCGCGGGCGTCTCCGGC
>CAYLNM010000306.1:0-2487 GCA_964385045.1 uncultured Isosphaeraceae bacterium | reverse complement strand
CCTGATCGTCGTCGAGGTCGACCACCGGCAGCTCGATCGCCGGCACGCTGGCCGGAGCAGAGCCCACCGCCAGAGCGTCGATCAGCGATTCCGCCCGCTCGACCGACTCCATGACGTCCCGGGCGAGCTGCCCCCGCTGAACGGTCCAGAGCACCGCGGTGCAGCCGTGGGCCACCGCCACCACCGCGGCCCGGGCGAGGAGCGCGACCTCGGCCAGCCCCTCCTCGGCCCGCCCCGCCGGGCCCGCGGGCAGGGCCGGCGCGTCGAGCAGCGGCCGACGGGTCCCGAGGGCCGCCGCCGTCCGCCGGACCGCCTCCCGGCGTCCCTCGGCCCCGGGCGAGCCGGTGACCGGATGCCAGGGCACGATCGTGGCCGGGTCCCGGACCGTGGCCGCCGCCGCGAGGGACGGCGGGTCGCCGAGGTGCACGAGCAGCGTGCCGGGGGCGTCGCTCTGGTGGGTGGTGTCGTCCATGGGCGCGGGAATCGGACGGGGGTTCGGGGGGCGATGACGGATAAGCGGACCGGACGCGGAGGCGGGACGCTCGATTCGCGTTCAGGCGGGGGCGGCGAGGCCGGTGCGAAGCCGCTCGACCGCCGCCTCGATCGTCGGCAGGTCCTTGCAGAAGGCGAACCGGGCGTGGTGCCGGCCGCCGCCCTCGGTCCGGTGGAAGGCTGACGGCGGAATCGCCGCGACCCCGACCTCGGTGACCAGATGCCGGCAGAAGGTCCAGTCGTCCTCGAAGCCGAAGGGGGAGTGGTCGGCGAGGACGAAGTAGGTCCCCGCCGGCGGCTCGACCCGAAAGCCGACGTCGCGGAGGCCGGCCACCAGCACGTCCCGCCGCTCGCGGTACTCGGCCACGAACGTGTCGAAGTAGGCGGTCGGCAGCTCGAGAGCCGCGGCGGCGGCATGCTGCAGCGGATGCGCGACCGCGTAGGTGAGGAACTGATGGGCGGCCCGGATGGCCTCGCTGAGCGGCGGCACCGCGACCGCCCAGCCGATCTTCCAGCCGGTGAACGAGAAGGTCTTGCCGAGGCTCGAGAGCGTGATCGTGCGATCGTGCATGCCGTCGATCGACCGCATCGGCACGTGCTCGCGGTCGAAGACGAGCCGCTCGTAGACCTCGTCGGTGATGCAGAGCGTGTCGTGCGCGCGGCAGCACTCGGCGATCGCCTCGAGCTCGGGGCGGCTGAGCACCGCGCCGGTCGGGTTGTGGGGCGTGTTGAGCAGGATCGCCCGGGTGCGAGGGCCGAACGCGGCGCGGAGGGCGTCGAGGTCGACCTCGAACCGCGACCCGACGAGCGGAACCGTCACCATCTCGGCTCCGGCCATTGAGATGGCGGCGGGATAGGCGTCGTAGAACGGCTCGAGGACGATCACCTCGTCGCCCGGCTCGACGAGCCCGAGCAGCGTGGCGGGAATCGCCTCGGTGCAGCCGGCGGTGACGGTGACCTCGCGGGCGGGGTCGACGGGCGGAGCGTCCGGCGCCGCCGCCTCCGCCCAGCGGGCGATGGCGGCCTGCAGGCGTGGGGCTCCGTTCGGCGGGGCGTACTGGTTGTGACCGTCGCGCAACGCGGCGATCGCCGCCTCGACGATCTCGGGCGGCCCCTCGAAGTTCGGGAAGCCCTGACCGAGGTTGATCGCGTCGTGCTCGACCGCCAGCCGGCTGAACGGCGTGAAGACGGACTCGCCGAAGCCGGCGAGGCGGGACGCGACTCGGCATGCGCGTTCGCTGCCGGCTTCGCAGACTGCATCTCGTGAAACGTCGTGTCGCATCGTCCGTTGATCTACTTGAGGTGCCGTCGACTGATTTCGTTCACTCGAAGCTGCACGGTCTCTCGCAGCTTCGACGTCGGGCCGAGCCGCGAGGCCACGGGTCGAAGGAGCGCGAGTCGAAGTCCGTAACGTCGACGGGAAAAAGACCAGCGATTCCAGCGGTGACGGGTCGCGATCATCATTCGCTCGAGACGTCGTGGCGGACGGGCATCCCCCGCGGCACGTTCGTACCCTCGCGACTCCATCAGGTGGCCACACCTCGCTTCGACGAGCTCGATCTCGCGGGGACTGAGCTTCCGGCGCCACTGCTCGATGAATCGGGGATCCGGTCGGTCGTAGGTGGAGGCGTCGATGTGCGCGAAGATGTCATCGACCCAGTCGAGACCGATCGACTGCAGGACTCGCGTGAGCTCCTCGCGCGGACGCCGGACGAGGTCCTCGTAGCGGACGTTCGTCACACGGTCCTCACCGACGCGAGCGACCAGGCGATCGAACCGCTCCTCTGCCGTGAGCCAGGTCGAGGATGCCGGCCACACGTGACCAGCCCACCCCATGCCGATGCAGGATCGTGCGACGTCACGTGGATCGCGCACGATGTGGATGACGCGGAGCGACGGCCACAGGTCAGCAACGCGGTCGATTCGCGAGTGAACGACGAAGCCGGGAACGTGATGCTCGTCGAGGTCGGCGAAGTAGTGGCTGGCCAGCTCGTG
>CAYLNM010000305.1:0-2493 GCA_964385045.1 uncultured Isosphaeraceae bacterium | reverse complement strand
CATGTACGCGATCGTCGAGGACAGCGGAACCCAGATCAAGGTCGCCGAGGGCGACGTGATCGAGATCGACCTGCGCGAGGCGTCGGAGGGCGACACGCTCACCTTCGACCGCGTGCTCGCCGTCGGCGGCGAGGGCGACGCGAAGCTCGGCCGGCCCTATGTCGATGGGGCGAGCGTCAGCGCGAAGGTGCTCGGCGAGCTCAAGGCCCCGAAGATCGACGTGATCAAGTTCAAGCGCCGCAAGGGCTACCGCGTGAAGCAGGGGCACCGCCAGCGGTACCTGCGGGTCGAGGTGACCGGGATCAGCGGCTGAACGTCGCTCTGCGGCAATCGCCCGACGCACTGAACAGCAACGCCGCCCGCGAGGGCGGCGTGTTCGTGCGCGCAGTGGCAAGGGGGCCGTCCGAGTCAGTTGCTTGCGACGGCGCTCGCGGTCCCGACCGCGGAGTCCGGCCCGGCCACCTGCAGCCACGCCACCACCCGCCGCACCGTCGCCTCGTCCTCGACCGCGGTCAGCGTGCCCGTCAGCCGCGCCGGCGACAGCACGTCACGGAACCCGTCCGTCGCCCCCGCCAGCCGCACCGTCGAGTCCCATATCCGGAGCCGGACCGGCCCCTCGCCGAGCTCGCCCGACGGCATCGCGAACCCCGCCCCCGCGTACGTCCCGGCCTCGCCGTCCACGACCACGAGGTGCCGCACGCTGAGATTCGTCGCCTCGGCCGAGATCGGCGTGCTTCCGGCCCGCGGCGGCCACAGCAGATCGAGCACCACCAGCTGGCCGCGCTCGAGCCCGGATGCGATCAGCTCCTCCAGCGGCCGGTCCGCCAGCACGAAGACGGTGTCGCCACCGGGCTCGTGGGCGTAGACCGCGGTCGTGAACTCCGCATCGAGCACCGCCGCGTCCACCGACAGCGAGCGACTGGTCAGACTGCCGCCCGCCTCGCCGAATCCGCCGAGCCCCCCGAAGCCCGCGCCGCGGCACCCGAGCGACGCCGCCGCCACGGCCACCAGGCCCGCCGCCGCGACCATCGCCCGCCGCCATCGCCCCCGCGGCTCACCCATCCGAGTCGGCACCGGACCGGCGGGCATCGCGACTGCGGGCGGGCATCGGCCGCGCCGACGCCGCCCCCGGCCCGGGCATGCCGCTCGCGCCGCTCCCGAGCCGCGCCGCCTCCGGCTCCAGCCCCAGGCAGCCGAAGACGTCCCGCTCCACGATGCCGTTGACCAGCGTCCGCGGCACCGCCGGCAGCGGCGTGCCCTGCGAGAAGGTGTTCAGGCTGTAGAGCGTCTCGATCGCGTGGGTCGGCGTCTCGAACGGGAAGCCCGAGCCGAACAGCAGCCGGCTCATGACGCCCAGCGAGCGGGCCGTCAGCAGGGCGTTGTAGAGCTGCCACGGCCGCGAGACGACGCCCGAGATGTCGGCGAAGACCCGCTCGTGCTTGGCCAGCAGCAGCAGGGTCTCGTCGATCCACGGGTAGCCGAGCTGCCCGATGAGCAGCGGCATGTCGGGGAAGGTGCGGGCGACCTCGTCCCACAGGGCGGGGCGGCCGAACTCCATCTGGGCCGACCGCGTCACCGGCCACGGCTTGGCGACGATGACCGGGATCCCGAGCTCGATCGCCCGCTCGTAGATCTCCATCGCCCGCGAGTGGGCGGGGTGGAAGCCCTGGCCCGACGGCGAGACCGCCACCGCCTGGAGGCCGAGCTCGGTCGCCCGGTCGAGCCGCTCGAGGGCGGCCGGCTGCATCGGGTCGATCGAGGCGACGCCCACGCGGCCGGGCCGGCGGCGGCAGTACTCGGCGATGTACTCGTCCGGCACCGACGCCCCGAGCAGGCCGGAGGTGAAGCCCTGCACGAACGCCACGTCCACGCACTGCATGGACCGCTCGTGCGCGTCGAGGCCCGCGTCGAGGCGGTCCTCGGTCTCGAGCTCCATCCGGCGGAGGGCGTCGGACGTCTCCCGGCCGAGCTGTTCCGGGCTCGACCAGATCCGAGTGTTGACATCGATGATCATGGCGGCGGCCGACTCCGGTCAGCATCCCTGTCTGGCGTCCCCGCCCGCATCCGTGCAGGACGGCAGCTCCGCGGGTGGGCAGTGTATCGCCCGGCGGCCCGCGGCTCCCGCCCCTCGACCCGCTCGCTGCCCGCCGGCGTCCCGTCCTCGGCCGGATCGCCCCCGTCTCGCCACCGCGAGCCCTACGATCCGCCCATGGGAATGCCCCCGGTCGATCCTGCGCCCGCGTCCGAGGCCCCGGCCGGCTGGACGGGCGACGCCCTCGCCGACGACCCCCACGCCCGCGACGACAAGCCCGATCGCGTTCGGTCGATGTTCGCAGCGATCGCGGGGGCCTATGACCTCAACAACCGGCTGCACAGCTTCGGGCTCGACCAGCGGTGGCGGCGGGCGGTGGTCCGCGCCTGCCGCGTGCAGCCCACGGACGACGTCCTCGACGTCGCCTGCGGCACCGGCGACCTCACCGAGGCCTTCGCCCG
>CAYLNM010000304.1:0-2493 GCA_964385045.1 uncultured Isosphaeraceae bacterium | reverse complement strand
GGCCGCCGCCGCCGCCGCCGCCGCCGAGTCGAGGCCGGCCGCGGCCCCCCGCCCCGCGTCGGTCCCCTTGGCCCCGCCGGCCCGTGCGAGCGTCGAGCCGACGCCGCTCGCCTCCGCCGACCGCTCCCCGCCGGTCCGCGTCCCGCCGGCCGCATCCGGACGAGCCGCCCGATGCCCCGCCGCGCCGCGACCGACCGAGCCGACGCGTCCCGCCCGGATCCGCCGGGGTACCTCGAGCAGTCCCGGCGACCGCTCCAGATCCTGCTGTTTCTCGCGCCGCTGATCGTCGCGTACGAGCTCGCCCTGGCCTTCGTCCTCCGCGACCCGGACGACGGCGCGGGCACGATCACGGTGGCGGCGCACCGCGCGATCCTGCGCATCCTCGTCGAGATGGGCTTCCCGCCGACCGCGGTGCTGCAGCTCGGGGGCGTGCTGCTGGTCGTCCTGCTGCTGGCGTGGCACGTGCTGCGGCGGGACCCGTGGCGGGTGGACGGGACGGTCGCGGTCGGCATGACGGCCGAGTCGATCCTGCTCGCCCTGCCCCTGCTCGCGGTCGCCCTGATGCTGGCCGACGCCGAGATCGTGCTCGCGGCGACCGGCACCGTGCCGGGGGTCGGGGCGGCGGGGGCGGCCGCCGCCGAAGCGGGCGCCGCCGCCGCCGCCGGGACGCCGCCGCCGAAGCCCGACGCGGCGGGCGGCGAGCTCGGCCTGATCGACGCCCTCGCGATCAGCATCGGGGCGGGGCTCTACGAGGAGCTGTTCTTCCGCTGGATGCTCATCGCGGTGCTCCACACGCTGCTCGTGGACGTGGGCCGTCTCGGCGATCGCACCGGCACCGCGATCGCCGTCGTCGCCTCGGCCGCCGCGTTCACCGTCTACCACGAGCTCACGGGCCCGGGCGGCGGCATCGACGCGGCTCGGGCGGCGTTCCTCGCGATCGCGGGCCTGTGGTTCGGCGTCGTCTACGCGGTGCGGGGCTTCGGCATCGTGGTCGGGCTCCACGCCGCCTACGACATCGCGGTGGTGCTGAAGGCGGGGCCGGAGGCGGTGGGCGTGGGCTGAGGTCCGTGGGCGCGCGGCGCGGGACGGCCGCACGACCGCGCAGGGCCGACGCTCCGGGGAAGGATCCCCGCCCCGCCCCGCGATGCCGCTCCCGTGCAACCGTTTCCGAACGAATCCCGGACCGGGACATTGCGCCGTCCGCGTCGCGTGCCCACGCAGCGGGCCGATCGTCTCGAGATGGTCATCGCCGCCGTTCCGCCCGGCCCGCGCCGCATCGTGATCGTGACCGACGCGTGGCAGCCCCAGACCAACGGGGTGGTCCGCACGCTCGAGAGCGTCCGTGACCGGCTGCGCGCCGAGGGCCGGGCGGTGCTGGTGATCGGACCCGACATCGCGAGCACCGTCCCCTGCCCCCGCTATCCGGAGATCCGCCTCGCGATCGCGCCGGGACGGCGGCTCCGGCGGCTCGTCACCGACTTCCGGCCCGAGGCGATCCACGTGGCGACGGAGGGCCCGCTCGGGCTCGCCGCCCGCGCGATGTGCCGTCGCCGGAAGTGGCGATTCACCACCAGCTGGCACACGCAGTTCCCGCTGTACCTGCGGCGCTACACCGGCATCCCGACCGGGGTGAGCTACGCGTGGCTGCGACGCTTCCACGCGTCGGCCGCGGCGACGCTCGTGCCGACGCGGTCCGTGAAGGACGAGCTGGACGCCCGCGGCTTCCGCAACGTCCGGGTCTGGACCCGCGGGGTGGACACGTCGCTCTTCGGCGCGGTGCCGCCGGTGGAGCTCGACCTGCCGCGGCCGATCTGCCTCTACTGCGGCCGCGTGGCGGTCGAGAAGAACATCGAGGCCTTCCTCGAGGCCGACCTGCCCGGCAGCAAGCTGGTGGTGGGCGACGGTCCCGCCCGCGCCGCCCTCGAGCGGCGGCATCCGGGTGCGACGTGGGTCGGCTTCAAGTACGGCACCGAGCTCGCGTCGTACTACGCTGCCTCCGACGTCTTCGTGTTCCCGAGCCGCACCGACACCTTCGGCGTGGTGATGATCGAGGCGATGGCCAGCGGCCTGCCGGTGGCGGCGTACCCCGTCACGGGACCGATCGACGTGGTGCGCGAGGGCGTCAGCGGCGCCCTCGACGAGGACCTCGGCACGGCGGTGCGGCGAGCGATCGAGATCCCCCGCGAGTCGGCCCGGCGGGCCTCGACCACCTTCACGTGGGAGCGGGCGGCGGAGATCATGCTCGACACGATGGTGCCGGTCGACGCCGAGGCCGACGCGCGGATCACCGCCCGCGACGGCCGGCCGCACCGGCCGCGGCTCGCGGCGGACCCGGGGGCGCCGGGGGCCCCGGGGGATGCCGGCGATGATGCGGCCGCCCACGGGGCCGAGCCGGAGGCGGGGTCGGCGTCGAAGCCGGCGCTGGTCTGACGCCGAGGGGGCGGGGCCGGGGCCGCGGGCCGGGGACCGGGGGTCTGGGGTTCCGGGAGCCGG
>CAYLNM010000303.1:0-2509 GCA_964385045.1 uncultured Isosphaeraceae bacterium | reverse complement strand
CCAGCGCCGCCGTGCGAAGACCGCTCTTGCGATCGCCATCGCCTGCAGTTCGGTCACCGGGGCTATTCAGCGCCCGGCGGCGGCCCAATGTTCGTACGAGAATCTCGCCATCATCGAGGGGGCAGCCGCGCGATTTCGGCGGCAACTCCTTCCGGGCTTCCTGAATCACTGGACGATTCATCCAATGGACTCTTCCCGTCGTCATCCAAGGGGATCATTATGAGTATCATTCTTTCTGCATCCTGGTCTTGTCTTATCGCGTTGGCTGGTCTGCTGCATCTCTCGACGAGTGATCCGACCGACTGCGTGGAGGTGAGCGACCCCGACGTGACCTGCTGCTCCCAGGCAGCCACGGAAGACTGGACGAGGGGATTGGACGACTGCCAGCCGTGCGAACATGGCCCGGCGATTCATGAGGGAATCCACCAGACGATTGCGATCATAAGCTCGGAAAGCGGTCTGACACGAAGCAGCTTCACCAAGATCTCCGCGCCGTGCGTGGCCGTGCTCAAGTCTTGCGGCACGACGCCCACGCCGACATGCACGTCTACTCTGGGCGTCATCGACGTCAAGAAGTGTTGGAGTCGCCCGCAGTTGCAGAACGCCACGAGTTGTACGGGCCAGCCGGAGAACTGAGTTCCTGCCACGACTTGGCGAGCAGTGACGCCGAATCAAGCCTGTGTCCCCGCCCGCATCTCGTGCATTGGAGATGTCATGAGAATCCGCCGTTCTGTCGTCGTCGCGGCGCTGCTCCTCTCGCTTCTCGTCGCGACGGATTCCCGGGGTTCCTATTCGAGTCGGCTGCCGCACGTGCCGCAACCAGCGGCCCTCGGACAATTACTCTCGCCACTGTCGTTGTCGGAGGATCAGTTGGTCGCTGTCCGCCCGAGTTTCGATCGACTGATACAGCGAATCGCGGAGATCTCGTCGGATACCGAAGCTCAGCTCGGTCCGATCCTTGAAGAGGCTTACCGGAGGACTACAGCAGGCGATTGGCCTCAGGATGCGCGAGATGATTTCGCGGCCGGGTTCCCGCTCAGAATGCGGGCGGTCCTCAACGCGATTCAGGCCTACCACGACTGGCTGGAGGATGACGTTGCCCCCGTCTTGTCCCGGCAGCAGAAATCCATGATGGATTTCGTCGTTCGCCGTGCGGAGCGAGTCGTGCTCTGGGACGCAGCGTTTCTTGCGAGAGCGCAGTCGCACTTGGATCCAGTGTGGTTCGTGCTCGAGACGCTTCGCGTGGCTTCGTTGAACGACCCGGCCGCCATGGCCGCCACCCTCGCGATCCTTCGCGAACAGGACCAAGTCGTGACCCGGGCTCTTCGTGGCCTCTTCGAACAGTACGAGATCCAACGGAAGGATCTCTTCATGTCGATGAACGCCGAGCGTGTTCGAGACTTCACTCCGGAAGAAGATGCGCGATTCAAGACATTTGCGAGTCGGCTCGTCGCAAGAGAGCGGCGGTTCGCGGTGCTCGCGACAGGGGTCGTCGAACGTGCGGCCGCGTTCTTGAGCGATGATATTCGCTGGCAGATGCGCTTCGACTGGTTCTTCTATTCGAATCCGGTGTGCGCTGAGCCTTTGGCCGATACGCCGAGCCGCTCGGAACTTGTGGACATGGTAGGCACGATTTCGGAAATCGATGGCGACTTGTGGCTGGTCGCCAGCAGCATCATCGACCAATGGCGTGAGGTCGATTGGGCGATGCTCGAGGCGATCGCGCTCCGGCACCGCCGATTTGGCGACGAGTGGAATCGTGGAATCGGCAAGTCGGAAGGTGACTTCAAGAACCACTTCACTGCCATGTCGCGGATGAGAGTCGACCGCGTCAGAGAGTTCCATATCGTGGCCGAGCAGCTCGCTGAGGCCGCGGATCGCGCAGGCCGGATCTCCGGAGCACCCAAGTTCGGCGACTTCCGAAAGGCAGTCCAAGGTTACATCCAGGATTGTCGGCGTCGCATCGCGGTCCTCGAGGAGGAATCCCGGATCGACGAGGTCGATTTCCGGGCGTGGCCATTCGACGTTCGTTAAGCTGAGCCGCGGCGGTTCGGTGCATGGCACTTTCGAGCTGCTCCGTCGCCCGTGCGATCAGAGCGTTGCGATCATCGGGCGGTCGCTGCGTTGGCAGAGCGGCTTCCGGGAAACCTTCGACGCGACCGTCTCGGAGCTCCTCGGTGTCTCCGAACAACACTGCTTCGCGAACGTGCGCTCGTGGCGGGACGAGCAATGCTGGCATCCACTGGCACCGATCGGATTGAACGGCCCCCGGGAGCGGGTGCAGCTGCTTCGCGAGCTGGCCATCGATCTACGGCTGGCTTATGCCTTCGCAGCGCATCGGGCCGAGTGCGATCGAGTCACAGCGGCGCTCGAGACGTGGTACGAAGCGTGGATCGAAGAGTCACACCTGGCCGGCGTCAGATCGCGGGATGCGACACGGGAGTGCCAGTCCGACGTAAGCGTCCGGCGAAGCGCGTCCGACGGCAGCCCCACAGGGCCGGCCCGCCGA
>CAYLNM010000302.1:0-2525 GCA_964385045.1 uncultured Isosphaeraceae bacterium | reverse complement strand
GCGGGGGCGGGACGGGCGGCGGCGAGGGGACGGGGCGGGGCGACGAGCGTGATCCGCAGCCCCGCGCGGAGCTCGACGCCCGCGGCGGTCGCGGCGTCGACGTCGGCGACGAGGTCGCCGGGTCGCAGTTCGCCGTCGACGAGGGTCAGCTCGTCCGCCGTCCCGAGCACGTCGACGGTGATCGGATGGAGCGTGCCCCGGCCGCCGCGGCGGTCGCGGACGAGCCAGAGGCGGGGGGCGCCGCCGCGCTCGTCGACCGCGGCGGGCGGGACCCGGAGGCCGGCGGTGGTCCCGGCGGTCACCGGGCCGCGGCGGCCGGCCGCCGCGGCGGACGCGTCGTCCGCCCCCGCGGCCCCGTCGGCACCCTCCGCAGGCGCCGAGAACGGCTCGGGCAGGAACTTCACCCGCGTGAGCATCTCCGGCCGCAGCAGGGGCGACGGGTCGACCACGCGCACCTTCGCCTGCAGCGTGTTCTTCTGCAGGTCGGCCTCGTGGGTGATCCGGGTGACCTCCCCGCGGAAGGTCTCGCCCGGCAGCACCTCGACCACGACCTCGCAGGCCTGGCCGACGAAGAGGCTCGCCGCATCGGCGAGCGGCACGTCCACGCGGACCTGGATCCGCGCCGGGTCGTAGAGGTGCACGAGGTGGGCCGAGTGCGGATCGTCCATGCCGAGCATCACCTTGTCGCCGGGCGCCTTGAGCCGGCGCTGCACGAACCCTTCGATGGGGGCGCGGATCGTCATCCGCTCGACGCGGAGCTCGGCCTCCGCGACGTGCGACTCGGCCCGGCGCACCGCCGCGGTGGTCCGGGCGACCGCGGCCTCGGCCGCATCCACCGCCCGCCGTTCGGTCACCCGCAGCTCGAAGGCGCGGCGGGCCGCCGCGAGCTCGGCCTCCTCGGCGCGGACCTGCGCCTCGAGGATCTCGCGTCGTCGCTCGAGGGCGGTGACCGCCGCCGCCTGGGCCTCGACGTCCTTCTCGAGGATGACGATCTCGAGGTCGGTGGCGGCGCCGCCGGCGCGGGCGGTGCGGGCCCGCTCGAGCTCGTCGGCGAGGCGATCACGGGTCGCCCGCTGGGCCTCGACGAGATGCGGGAGCTGCTCGAGCTCGGCCCGGACGCGGGCGAGGCGGGCCTCGGCACTCGCCACCGCCCGCCTGCGCTCGACCGGCTCGTCCCAGTCGGTCCGCGCAGCGGCGAGGTCGGCCTCGGCCGCGGCGAGCTCGGCCCGGCGGGCGGCGAGCTCGGCCTCGGTCTCCTCGAGGTCGAGCACCGCGTCCTCGTCGACGAGGCGGGCGATGACCTGTCCCCGCTCGACCCGCTGGCCCTCGAGGACGAGCATCTCCTCGACCACGCCGTCGGCCAGTGCCGTGCAGGCGATGAGGAAGGGGTCGGCCTCGAGCCAGCCCGGGGCCTGCACCGCGCCACCGGCCGCGCCGCGGCGAGCGAAGCGGCCGGCCCCGCGGTCGCCGCCGGCGCCGGCGCCGTCGTCGTCCACGCGACCGGCGTCCTCCGTGCGGCGGGCGACGAGGACCGCGGTGGGGTTGGAGGGGTCGTAGACGACCGCGTGCACCGGGACGTCGGGCACCGGGCGCAGCGACTCCCCGGCGGAGACGGCCAGCAGCCCGGCCATGGCCGAGACCACGAGGGCGGGAAGGCCGAAGCGGAGCAGGCGCCGCGGACGAGGCGCGGGCACGACGACGCCGGAGCGCGGCGCCGGGGTCCCGCCGCCGGATGCGGGGTTCGGGGTCGAGGTCATGAACGGTGATCCGAGGCTCGAGGGCCGGCCGGCCGCGGCCTCCCGCGGGGGCGGGGGGGCGGGGCGCGGTCGGCGGGCGCAGGACGCATCACGGGCGGGCGTCGCGCGGCGATCGTGGGACCACGGCGCGCGCTCGCCCCTGCACGGGAGCGTCAGCGCCTCGGGGGCCTCAGGAGATCGTGGGCGTCGTCACGGGCCGACCAGGTGCGGTCGGGCGCAGCGAGGGCGGCGGCAGGTGCGATCAGGGCGAGGCCGATCGGCGTCGTCCGCATCGCGGGAACGTGCCCGGGGTGCCCGCAGCCGCAGCGGGCGCACTGGCATGCCGCGTCGCAGCCCTGGCAGTCGTCGCAGTCGCCGCAGGGGAGCTCGTCGCCCGCGTCGGCCGGATGGTCCGCCGGCGGGCCGGACGGAGCGGGCAGGCTCGCCTCGGACGGGCAGCAGCCGGCGTCGGGCGCCGCGGGGACGCTCGAGTCGCAGGAGGCGGCCCCCACCGCCGCGACCTCGTCGCCCGCGCAGCACTCGCCGGTGCCCGCCAGCGCCGGCGGCGCGACGAGCCCGGCCAGCAGCAGGGTGCACAGGAACCAGGTTCGGAGGGCGACGAGCGTCACGTCATCGAGTCTAACGGTCGAAGCCGCCCGGACATTCGACGAAAAGCGGAATCGCCGTCCCGGGCGGGTTCTCGGGCACGGTCAGAGTCCGAACGCGCCGATCCTCCCGCTCCGAGCGCCGCGACCGAGTGCCGTGAGCGAGCCCGCGGGTGGGCGGGTG
>CAYLNM010000301.1:0-2528 GCA_964385045.1 uncultured Isosphaeraceae bacterium | reverse complement strand
CCGACCCGTCGACCCGTCGGCCTCGCCGCGACCGTGCCGTGCCCCCCGGCACCCCGGCCGCTGCGCCGCTCCGCCGCTCCGCCGGCCTGCCGCCCCGCCGCCCCGCCGCCGCACTCCCGCCGCGCCCCGGCGCCGCCCGCCGAGGACCGGGAACCGTATCCTCCGGACCGTCCCGAACTGGGCAAACCCGCGGCGGGGAATCCCCGGCGGGAAACGCTCGGACCTGTCCGACCCGGCGTCCTATGGTGCGGACGATGACCTTCCTGCCCGCCGAGGACCACGCCGTCGTGAGCTGCCCGACCTGCGGCACCGCGGTCACGGTGCCCAACCTCCCGGTGCTCGACCTCGCCTTCGACCGCGGGGCCCGCGACCGGATCCAGCGCGGCAACGTCGTGCTCGCCGCGTGCGATGCGTGCGGCCACGAGGTCGAGCCGGACGGGATGCTCGTCCTCATGAACTCCGAGCAGCGCTGGGCGGTCGTCCGCGTGCCCGGGACGCAGGAGGAGGTCCTCGCGAGTCCGGGGCTGCGCGAGCGCTTCGACATGCTGCGGGCCGACGGCTTCACGATCCGCACCGTGCGCGACACGCGGCAGCTGCTCGAGAAGGCGCGCGTGCTCGACCTGGAGCTCGACGACCGGGTCATCGAGTACCTCAAGGCGAAGCTGCTCGAGGCCGAGCCCGACGGCGCGCACGCGTCCTTCGTGTCGCTCGACGCCGACGAGCTCGGCCGCCCGTGCCTCCTGCTCGCGGTCACCGAGGCGACCGAGCGGGCGGCGTCGAGCTACCTCACGATCTCGCGCGACGAGCACGACGCCGCGATCGACGACGTGCGGGTCGCGGTCGCGAGCCGCAACGAGCCCGAGGGCCTCACGCGGGTCGACGCCGTCTACGGGCGCGAGCTCGCCCGCATCCTCGACGAGTACCACCGCCGCACCGAGTGGTGAGCCGCCGTCGGACGCCGCGAGTCCGCACCGCACCGCGCGACCGCCCCCCGCTCCACACGAATCGCGGGCCCGCCTCCGAGGAGACGGGCCCGCGCGATGTCGTGTCCGAGCCGGATCGGGCCGCGCCGCCGCGGCCGCCCCGCCGCGGCCGCCCCGCCGTCAGTGGATCAGGTAGAGCAGCGGGAACAGGAAGATCCAGATCATGTCGACCACGTGCCAGTAGAGGCCGCCGAGGTCGACCGCGGTGAAGTTGTCGGGACCGAACTCACCCTTGATCGCCCGCCAGCCGAGCCATCCGATCACGCCCATGCCGATCAGCACGTGGATGCCGTGCAGGCCGGTCATGCAGTAGTAGATGCTGAAGAAGACGTGGGCGTTGGCCGGGCGCTCCGGATCGGCGACGTGATCCGGGTACTCGTCCCCGTGGTGGAGCGGCTTGTACGGGTTGTAGACCCGCGGCTCGAGGTCGGGGTCGCGGGCGAGGCCGCGCGGGGCCGCGGCACCGGGCTCGAGGTTGCTCGGCGGCAGCTCGGGCTGCGTCTGGTCGAGCACGAAGGTGCCGGTCTCGGTCTCGGTGGTGACGCCGTCGATCGACGTCTCGCCGTCGGCCGCGATGTACGCACCCTGGGCCTCGCCCTCGCCGTCCTTCTTCTCCTTCTCCGGCGCGGGCGTGTAGTAGGCCGCGCCGGGGAAGATGTTCTTCTGGAACTTCGAGGTGTACTCGAAGTACTTGATGACCATGAAGCCCATGCCGCCGAGGAACGTGAGGGCGAGCATCCAGATCAGCAGGTTCCTGAGGCCCTTCTGCGCGGCCCACACCGCCATCGCCATCGTGAACGAGCTGGCGATGAGAACGACCGTGTTGACCGCGCCCCAGAAGGTGTCGAGGAACTGGCTGCCCCACTGGAACAGCTCGGGCTGGTTGTTCCGGAACACCGCGTAGCCGACGAAGAGCCCGCCGAAGAGCAGGAACTCGGTGGCGAGGAAGAGCCACATGCCGAGCTTGTTGGCCTCGAACTGCTGCTCGAGGTTGTCCCAGTGGTGGGCGAGGTGCTCGGGGTGGTCGTGATGGTCGTCGTGCCCGTGCGCGTCCCCCTGCGGATCGGGGGTCGGCTGCGCGTCGATGGCCGTCATGGGCGAAGCCTCTCGGGAAGCGGGGAACGGGGCCGTCCGGGGACGGGGCCACGGACCGTCCTGGACCGGGCCGGGCCGACGAACCACTCGTCGGCGCCGCCGCGGCTGGGGAAAGCCCTTCATCGTCCACCGGGGGACCGGCGTCCCGGGTGGACCCGGATGATAGTGCCGGACGTCACGAGGAGGCGGCCCCGCAGGGCCGTCCGGGGGCATGCGGGGCGGATCGACGCCCGACGGCCGCGGACCGGGGTGACGCGGGCCGGCGGATCCGTAGCATGGGGCCCGCCCGGGCCGGGATGCCCGGCGCGGGACCGCCGGCCGCGCGATCGGCCGCCGGCACCCGAACATCGCACGATCGCCCGAGTCCCCGCCCGCCGCCGTCGCCGTCCCCGCCGCCTGCGCCGTCCCGGCCGTCCCCGCCCCGCTCCGGCCCGGCCCCACTCCGGCGTG
>CAYLNM010000300.1:0-2555 GCA_964385045.1 uncultured Isosphaeraceae bacterium | reverse complement strand
CGCCGCTTCCGGATGGCCGAGGGCGCGATCCCGCCGGGCTTCGGCGGTCACGAGATCACGAAGCGGTCGGTCCCCGAGGACTTCCGCAACCGCACGATCCACCGCTGCTGGCGGCTGGCGGAGGGGTGGGACGACCACTCGCGGATCCGGTGAACGCTCCGCCGCTTCGGACGATGCCGGACAGCACGCGCAGATCTTCGGAGGACGGACACGCTTCGACTCGATCGGCCCGACGAACGCTTCCGTCGGCGGTCGGCTCCATCGCTCGGCGCCGCACGGCTGCTCGAGCGCTCGCATCTCCAGGCGTGCATCGTCAACAGCAGTGACGAGTTCCTCGCCGAGCCGGGGGAGCGGCTCTTCCTGGTGGACGAGGAGGTCACACCGTCCGACCGCGTCCAGGATCGGATCGATTCTCTTGCGGTCGATCCGGAGGGAACGTCGGTCGTGATCGAGCTGAAGCGCGGCTCCGATCGCCTTCGGATGCTCCAGGCCATCGGCTACGCGGGCATGATCTCGAGGTGGACGGCCCCGGACGTTCGAACGCGGCCGATTCGACGGTGACGTCGCGTTCCGGCAGTCTCGACTGTCCGACGCGGACGCCGTGCGGAGCGTCCGAGGCGGCCGCGCGCTGTCCTTCAACCTCCACGACGATGCCGACGTGGCACGATTCACGGGCGCGATCGATGACGGGATCCGCCTGAACTGGACGACCCGCGGCGCGGACGTCCGAGACGGCGATGACGACGAGCCCGACGGACGCCGTCGTGCAGCCCCCGGCACGCCCCGATCACGCCGCGGTCGATCTCGCGGCGCCGCGCCGCCCGAATGCCGCCGACAGCCCGGCCGCCACCGCGACGATGGGCAGCTGCATCACCGGGATCGCGATGATCAGCACGCCCCCCTGGGCGTCGTCGTCGACCGCGGGGTAGCCCCACGCCGCGAGCCCCGCCGCCGCGAGCAGCGCGATCCCGAGCACGACGCGGCTGAACGCGTTGCGGCTCCACGCAGCGGCCGCGATGACGATCACCGCGAACGGCAGGACCGGGAGCGCAAGAAAGGTGCCGGCGATCGCGAGGCCCAGCACCACGCCGAAGAAATCGCCGGTCAGGGCCCCGACGTCCATCAGCGCCAGCGTCCAGAGCAGCAACGCGAGTCCGAGGGCGGTGGCGAGTCCGACCAGCCACCGCTCCGGGAGCGGCAGACGGCGCAGGGCGTGCGAGGCCATCAGCATGGCGGGACTCCGTCGGCCAATCGGCTCACACCGAGCTGTTCGCCTGCAGCATCGGGATCACGAGGGCGAGGAACATGAACATCACGAGTCCGCCGAGGGCGAGGAGGATCACCGGCTCCATCAGCCGCAGCAGCGCCTCGAGCAGGCGATTGACCCGCTTCTCGGTCGACTCGGCGAGGGTGACGAGCACCTCGGGCAGGTTGTTGGCCGACTCGCCGACCGCGATCACCTCGACCGCCTCCTCGCTGAAGAGGCCGCTCTCGCCCAGCGGGGCGGCGAGGGTCTCGCCCGCCTGCACCGACTCGGACGCGCGGTCGATCGCCTCGGCGAGGATGACGTTGCCGGTGGCGTCCTTGGCGATCTTCATCGCCGCGAGCAGCGGGATGCCGTTCTCGAGCATGGTGCCGAGGATGCGGGCGAAGCGGCCGACCGCCAGGTCGCGCACGAGGCCGCCGACCTTCGGGATGCGCAGCTGCAGGAGGGCCCAGCCGCGGCGGACGGGCTCGAGCGTGCGGGCCCAGGCCACGCCGGCGCCGAGGAGGACGGCGAGGGCGATCAGCCACGGCCAGGAGGCGGTGACGAACTCGGAGGTGCCGAGGACGAGCTTCGTCGGAGCGGGGAGCTCGCGGCGGGCGAGGTTCTCCTCGAACTGCGGCACGAGCACCACCAGGAAGAAGACGATCACGCCGAGCGCGACCGCGAGCAGCACCGCGGGGTAGATCATCTGGCCGATCACGCGGCCGCGCATGTCGGCCTGGTGCTCGACGAAGGCCCCGAGGCGGGCGAAGACCGGCTCGAGGAAGCCCCCGCGCTCGCCGGCCCGCACCATCGCGACGTGCACGTCGGGGAAGACGCCGGGCTCGGCCGCCATCGCCTCGGCCAGCGGCTGGCCCTCGGCGACGGCCTCGGCGAGCCGCCCCATCACCGACGAGAGCCGGCGGTCCGACTTGCCGCGGCCGAGCAGCCGCAGCGCCCGGAGCAGCGGGACGCCGGCCCGGAGCAGGTCGGCGAGCTGCCGGTACGACCCGGCGAGCTTCCGCGCCGGGATCCGGCCGCCCCGGGCCGCCCGGTCGGCGACCTCGCGGACCTCGACCGGGGCGAGCTGCCGCGACATCAGGTCGGCCACCGCCGCGTCACGGGAGCGCGCGGCGAGCCGGCCGGTGACCCGGGCCCCGGCGGTGGTGCGGGCGACGTAGGCGAAGACGCTCACGGCGGCGGATTGTACGGCCCGCGGCGGCGGCTCCCGGCGGCCCCGGGCGACCGGGCGACCGGGCCGCGGCCCCGGCCCGCGGCCCCCGCCCCGGCGGCGGCCCCGTCGCCCGGC
>CAYLNM010000299.1:0-2560 GCA_964385045.1 uncultured Isosphaeraceae bacterium | reverse complement strand
GGCGCGGGGGGTGCGGGGGGCACGAGGGGCGCCGACGGCGCGATGTCGGCCGGTGCCGGCGTCGCCGCCGCGGCCTCCGCCGTGCGCCGCAGACCGGCCGAAGCCGCCGGAGCCGAGCGGGCGCCCGGGAACGGCGGGCACGCGCCGTTCGACACGACCGCGGCGCCCGCGGGGACGGTGCGGACCGCGGACGCCGTGGCTCCGGCGAACGCGGGCGTGAGCAGGGCGGGCGTCGTCGTCCCGATCTCGACGGCCGTGCCCGGCGCGTCACGCTCCGGCGCGATGGCGTCGGCGAGGCTCGCGAGGCGGGCGATGCGGTCGTCGACCGCGGCGGGAACCGGCAGGCCCGCGGTCTCGAGCAGCGTGCGGACCCGGTGGGCGACGTCGTGCCGGCGGAGCGACCCGGCGACGTTGCGACGGCGGATGGCCGCGGTCCTCGACGGGTCGGCGTCGAGCGACTCGAGCACGTGGCGGGTGGCGGCGCCGTCCTCGTCGCGCGGGGCCCGCACCACCGCGTCGGGCCACGGGAACAGCTCGTCGAAGCCGGGTCCGCGGGGCGGCTCGCCCACGAGGACCGCGCCGGCGGCGGCACCCTCGAAGAACCGGTAGCCGGCCTCGTGCTGGGTCCGGACCGCGCCGGGGAGGTCGATCTTCGCCGGGTCCACGACGAAGAACCGCGCCCGCCGGACGGTGGCGGCGAGACCGTCGCGGTGCTCGCGGTGATCGAGCGTGGACAGTGCGCCCATGGTGTCGCGCACGTACCACCAGCGCCGCGCGGCGGCGAGTCGGCGGATGGCCTCGTGGCGGGCCGGCACGCGGCGGCCGAGGTAGTGCACGTCGATCGGCCGCGGGGCGTCGAGCTCGCGGGGCGCCGGGGCCCAGCGGTCGAGATCGACGGCGGGGGCGAGGAAGTGCACGGTGGGCCCGCGGTCGCCGAGGAGCACGCGCAGTGGTCCGACGGTCGCCCGGCAGGCGATGAAGAGGTGATCGAAGCCGCGGAGCAGCCGCAGCTCGCCGGTCCGCCGCTCGAGGCCCCGCTGCCAGAGCTCCTCGACGTAGAGGAGGCGGCGGCGGGGGCGGGCGCCGGCCGGGGCGAGGCGGCGGGGCAGGTCGGGGATGGCGAGCAGGTCGTGCAGCCCCTGGACGACGACGAGCAGGACGCCGGGTGCGGGGGCAATCGGCGTGCCCCGCCCGGAGCCGGGGGGCTGGAGCTCGGGCCCGGGCCCGGACCCGGACCGGGGGGCGAGACGGCGGGCATCCAGTCGTCGCCGGACGCGGCCGGCGAGCCGGGACGGCAGGCGGCGGCCGGGGGACGGGATCCTCGGCGGGGCGAGCAGCTCGGCCCCGAGGAGCGCGGCCGCCGCGTCCTCGAACTCGTAGGAGAAGGCCCGGGCGACGCCGCGGGCCGATGCCCGGCAGGACATCACGCGATGGGTGCCGTCGTCCGGCGAGCGTGCCTCGTGTCGTCGTCCCACGGTCCCCGTCCGTCCTTCCTTCGCCTCGCGCAGCGAGCCGGGGCACCCGCCGCCGGTCCATCCGGGTCCGACGCTACGGCCGCATGGGGGCGGTCACAACGGGGGTGTCCTGCCGCGACGTTGGATCGCGGAGACGTACTCGGGGAAAGGATCCGGGGGCATTCGGGGGAGCTTCCGGGAGCTTCCGGGAGCCTCCGGGAGCTTCCGGGGGGTTCCGGAGGGCTTCGGGAGGGGGCGGGGGGCTTCGTGCGTTCGCGGTTCGCGCACGTGTCCTCCCGGCGGGGGATATCGGGGATGGCCGCTCGACCTCGCCGGGCGACGGGGGCGACGCGAGCGACCGGGGCGGCGACGCGGCCGCTGCGCACTCGACTCGCAGCCCAGCGCACCGGCGGCGATTCGCGGACGTGGGGGCGGCGTGGGCGGGCCTGCGCGATCGATCTCGCGGGGCGGCGCGTGGAGCCGGGGCCACATTCGCTCGATGGGAGGAGGGAGTCGGTCGTCGGGCCCGGCGCGACGCGGTGTGGTGCCGCCGCACTGCGGTCCGCGGGCATGCAGGACACATGCACGCTGGGATGCGCGAGGAGGGGTGATGACGACGTGCGGCCATGACTGTCGGTGCGTTGGCCCGGTCGAGGCGGCAGGGGAGTCCCGGGGGATCGCGGTCCGGACGACGGTCCCCACGGTCGCGCCGGCCCTGAAGCGGCGGTTCGAGGCCACGGACCACGGGGACGTGGTCGTGGTGCCGGCGGCCCGGCTCGCCGAGCTGGGGGCGTTCCTCGACGGCCTCTCGGGGCTCGAGCGTTCGTCGCTGCGGGCGACGGTGGTGCGTGCCGACGGCACCTTCGATCCGTGGGCGGCGGGGCCGGCGGAGCTGGTCCTGCGGCGGGTCGAGACGCCCTGGTTTCCGGAGCTGATGGCCGGGCGCGCCCTGCGGTTCGAGTTCCAGCCGATCGTGGACCCGGCGACGGGCGCCGTGCACGGCAACGAGGCCCTGGTGCGGTCGGCCCTGCCGGACCGGCCGCTCTCGCCCGCGGACCTGATCGAGGCGGCCCGGGCCCACGATGCCCTGCTGCAGTTCGACCAGG
>CAYLNM010000298.1:705-2579 GCA_964385045.1 uncultured Isosphaeraceae bacterium | reverse complement strand
TCGACGCGATCCGCATCGCCTCCGACGGCTCGGTCGCCCGCGGCAAGGCCAGCGTCAAGGTGACCGAGGTCAACGAGACGACGTCGATCGCCGCCGTCACCCGGAGCACCCCGGGCCGTCCGATCGTCCGCGGCGACGTGGTGGTGAACGCCGCGTACGACCCCGAGCGCACGTTCAAGTTCCTCGTCCACGGCAACTTCGACGTGGACCGCGACGGTCGTGCCACGGCCCAGGAGGCCGAGTTCCTCAAGGGCCTGGTCATCGACTGGGGCGGCACCGTGGTCGAGGACGACTCGGTCCCCGGCGACCTCGACTTCCTCGTCCTCGGCGTGCAGCCCGAGGAGCCGGCGCCGCTGCAGCCCGACGCGAGCCGGGCGCAGGTCGAGATCTGGGCCGAGCGCAAGCAGGCCCGCGACACCTACGACCGCCTGATGCAGCAGGCCTCGGACGCGAAGATCCCGGTGCTCAACCAGAATCGGTTCTTCATCCTGATCGGTTCGCCCAGCTGATCCACCGGGTCCGCGCGACCCGCCATCCCCCACCGGTACACTGCGGCGGGTCCCTCGGGGCCCGCCGCGGTCGTTCCGGGCCCGGGAGATCGGCCGTCGATCGTCGGCACGACGCGTCGGCCGGCACTCGCCGCCGAATGCCGGACGCCCGATTCCGGATGCCCGATGCCGGACGCCGCGCGACGCCCGTCCGACGCCCGCCGCTCACTGCCTCGCCACGTCCGCCGAGCCCGCCGATGCCCAAGCACCGCCACCCCGTCCGCAACTGGGCCGAGTACCTGGGCCTGCGGGGGCTCGTGGCGACGCTGACGTGCTTCGAGCCGGAGCAGAACCTCCAGACGGCGGCGGCGATCGGCACCGCGTTCCACCGGCTCGGACGCTCGCGGGCCCGGCGGGCGGTCGAGAACGTGCAGGAGAGCTTCCCCGACTGGGACCGGGCCCGCTGCGAGCGGGTGGCCGAGCAGTCGATGCAGCACATGTTCCAGATGTTCCTCGTGGACGCGCTGGTCATGTCGCGGATCATCACGCCGACCACCTGGCCCCGGTACATCGAGCTCGGCGAGGTCCAGCACGCCCTCGAGACGCTGCGGCCCGGTCGACCCGCGATCGTCCTGACCGCGCACATCGGCAACTGGGAGCTGCTCGGCTACACGCTCGGCATGCTCGGGTTTCCGATCCACGCCCTCGCCCGGCCGCTCGACAACCCCCTGCTCAGCGACTGGCTCTTCGGGATCCGCGAGGCCCGTGGGCTTCGCATCCTCACCAAGTGGGGAGCGACGCCGGAGATGCACGAGACCCTGAGCCGCGGCGGCATCGTCGGGTTCACCGCCGACCAGAACGCGGGCGAGGGCGGGCTCTTCGTGCCGTTCCTCGGTCGGCTCGCCTCGACCTACAAGTCGATCGGCCTGCTGGCGATGCGGTATCGCTGTCCGGTGATCGCCGGAGCCGCCCTGCGGCGCGACCGCTCGCTGAAGTACCGGTTCACCGCCACCGACATCATCCGGCCCCACGAGTGGGACGACCGTCCGGACCCGCTGTACTACCTCTCCGCCCGGGTGAACCGCGCGATGGAGACCATGGTCCACGAGGCGCCCGAGCAGTTCCTGTGGATCCACCGCCGGTGGAAGAGCCGTCCGCGGCACGAACGACTCGGCCGGCCGTTCCCGCCGACGCTCCGCCGCAAGCTCGCGGAGCTGCCCTGGATGACCGAGGCCGAGCTCGAACGGATCATCGACCACTCGCACCGGTCGGCGGAGGCGATCCGGCGCGAGCGGGCGGCGCCCGCGGCCCCGCCCGCGGGCGCGGGCGACGCCGGCGGCGATCGCGGCGACGCCGATGCGGCGCCGCCCCCCGCCGCGACCGTGG
>CAYLNM010000298.1:0-695 GCA_964385045.1 uncultured Isosphaeraceae bacterium | reverse complement strand
CCGACACGCCCGACACGCCCGACACGCCCGACACGCCCGACGCGGGCGGCGACGACGGCGGCGGCGGCGGTGGTGGCGGCCCGCCGGACGACGTCGGCGAGGAGCGAGCGGCGCCGGCCTCCGCCGCGACGCTGGGGGTGGCCCGATGAGCGGACGACGACTCGACGGTCGCCACGTGCTCGTCGTCGACGACGACCCCGACATCCTCGGGTCGATCGACCTGGCCCTGCGGTCCGAGGGCGCCCGTACCTCGACCGCCGGCGACGGCGCGACCGCGGTGCACCTCGGGCAGGCGGGACGGCCGGACGCGGTCGTGCTCGACATGATGCTGCCGCGGCAGTCGGGGTTCCTCGTCCTCGAGAAGCTGCACGAGCAGGAGGATCCGCCGGTGGTGGTCATGATCACCGCCAACCAGGGGCGGCGGCACATGGAGTACGCCCGCACGCTCGGCGTGTCCGCGTACTTGACCAAGCCGGTGGCCCTGCAGCGCCTCGTGGACACGCTCGCGGACCTGCTCGCCGAGCACGACGCGGCGGCGTCGGCGGGTGCCGAGGACGGCGCGGACGGCGGCCCGGATCCGACCCGCGACGACGACGCGGCCGGCGGGCCCGACGCCGACTGAAGCCGATACACTCGCCGTTTCGCGAGGCCGCGGACGCGGCCCTTCCCGAGCCGGAGCCGCCGGTGGCCCGACA
>CAYLNM010000297.1:0-2620 GCA_964385045.1 uncultured Isosphaeraceae bacterium | reverse complement strand
GCTCACCCCGTGCGGAATCGCCCGACCACGTCGCTCATGACCGTCGCCTGCGCGGACGTCTCCTCCGCGGTGGACGCGAGCTCCTCGCTGCTGCCGGCGTGCTGCTGCACGATGGCCTCGAGCTCGCCGATCCGTTCGGTCACCGCCGAGACGCCGTCGGACTGCTCCCGGGCGTCCTCGGCGATGCCCGCGAGCAGGCCGTCGACCTCGGTGATGCCGGCCGCGATCTGCTCCAGCGCCCGGCCCACGTCCTCCGCGATCTCGACGCCCGACGCCGACCGACGGCTCGCCTCCGCGATCATCCCGGCGATGTCCTTGGCCGCCTCGGCGCTGCGGCCGGCGAGCGAGCGGACCTCCTCCGCCACCACCGCGAATCCGGCACCGGCCTCGCCCGCCCGCGCCGCCTCGACCGCGGCGTTGAGGGCGAGCAGGTTCGTCTGGAACGCGATCTCGTCGATCACCTGGATGATCCGCTCGATCTCCCGGCTCGACTCGCGGATGCCGGCCATCGCACGGTTCATCTCCGCGGTCTCGGTGCGCCCCCGCTCGGCCGCCTCCCGCGACCGGCCCGCCACGTCCACCGCGCCGGCGGCCTGGTCCCGCGTGCGGCGAGCGACCTCGGTCATCGACGCGAGCGACGCCCGGATCTCGTGCAGGCTCGAGGCCTGCCGCGTGGTGCCGTCGGCGATCGCCTGGCTCGCCGAGCTCACCTGCTCCGACCCGCCGTCGATGGCCCGGATCCCGTCCCCGATCTCGGCCACGGTGTGCTCGAGGCTGGCGACGAAGCGGTTGAAGCAGCGGCCGAGCTCGCCGAACTCGTCCCGCCGCGACTCGTCCGCCCGCTGGGTCAGGTCGCCGTCGCCCTCGGCGATCTCGCGGAGCCGGGCGACCACCGCGTTCAGCGGGCCGGTCACGGTGCGGCTCACGAATCCGATCGTCACCGCCAGCGCCACGAGCAGCCCCCCGCCGATCACCAGCAGCAGCCGCTGCAGGCTCGCGAGGGCCGCGAGCTCGGTGTCGATCCCGCGGGCGTGCACGACGACGCCGACCTGGCGTCCGGCGTAGTCCGCGATCGGCCACGCCGCGACGAGCGATCGTCCGCGGATCTCGTGGAGCCGGCCGTCGCGGGCGGCGTCGAGCAGCGGCGCATCGACGAGTCCCTCGATCGCGGCGGCACCGGTGCTCGCCACGAGCACGTGGTCCTCGCCCACCCGCGGATTGGTCGCCGGATCGGCGAGGCGGCGGGCCACGTCGAGCTCGTCGGCGTTCATGTACACCGCGAGCTGCTCGTCGTCCTCGTCCTGGGCCCCGAAGACCACCGGGGCGTAGCTCGAGAGCATCTCGACCGAGCCGAGCCTCCGGCCGTCCGGCGCCACCACGGGGGCGAGGCCGCGGATCGCGAAGCCGCCGCGGCCGATCTCGATGCCCGCGATCGTCTCCGTCCGCCCGGCGTTGACGTCGAGCACGGTGCGGCGGAAGTTCGAGATGTCGTCGCTCTCGCTCTGCCCGGGCCGCCACACGCGGAGGAGGCTGCGGCCGGTGGGCAGGTGGAAATGCAGGCCGTAGCGGCGCTCGCCGGTGAGGTCGAGGTACGCCGCCTGCCGCTCGGCGAACGCGGCCGCGAGCTGCTCGCGGGCCTCGGCCGCGGCCGGATCGTCGGCCGCGTCGAGATCGCCCTCGTGAGCCCGTTCGAACGCCGCGATCACCGCGGGATCACGCGAGAACAGGGCCGCGTGCGACAGGCAGGCCCGCTGCACGAGCTCGACCGCGCCCGACACCTCGCCCACCTTCGACGCGACCGACCGGTCGAGCGACGTGGACTTCATGGATGAGACGGCGCGCCCGGCGGCGACGTACATCGCGGCGATCGCGACGATCACCACGCCGAGCGTGGGCAGCATGATGCGGGTGCGGGTCGACATGGCGGTGCGGCCTCCACGGGCGGACGTCGCCGCGGCCGACCGGTGGCGGGACGCATCGCGCGTCCGCCCGGCGATCCCGCGCGGCGACTCGTGCCCCCGGGTCTCGTCGGCGACCGGCCGGCGGGGCCCGAGCGGGGCGACCGGGCGATGGCGCCGAGGGTGCCCGTCGATGCCCCCTGCACGGGCTGCACGCCGTCGCCGCCGCCCGCCGTCGTCCGAGAAGGCGTGGGCGGCCCGCGGGATCAGTCGTCGGAGGGGTCGAACGGGGCGGACGGGTCGGAGTCGCCGGGCGCGGCGGGGGCGGCGGAGTCGCCGGTCACCGTCGCCCGGATCCGCACCGTCGTCACGGGACGGTCGGGATCGTCCGTGACGAGGCGCACGACCTGCGTCTGGGCCCCGGCGTTGCGGCCGGTGAAGACGACCCGCACCGAGCCGGACTCGCCCGGGCCGTACCGCTCGCGGTCGGGCTCGGCCGCGGTGCAGCCGCAGGTGGTCCGCACCGCGAGGATCGACACGGGACGGGAGCCGCGGTTGCGGAAGCGGATGGTCCGCTCGACGCTCGCCCCCCGGGCGACGGTGCCGAGGTCGATGAGCGGGTCGACCTCCAGGGCGCCGGGGGCCGCTCGCTCGGCCGGCGCACCGGCCGCGGCGGCGGGCGTCGCGTCGGCCCGCGTGTCGGCCCCGCCGGCGGCACGGGC
>CAYLNM010000296.1:0-2623 GCA_964385045.1 uncultured Isosphaeraceae bacterium | reverse complement strand
CGGCACGGCGTCATCCTCCGAGCGCATGGCACCGTGGAGCGAGCCGGCGCCGTCGTCCACGTCATGGCACGTCGACTCGGCACGCTCGACGATCGGCTGCGCGACCTCCAGTCGCGCTCGCGCGACTTCCACTGACCCGCCCGCGCTCCACGCAGCATGTCAAAAGAGTCGTCACCCTCCACCCCCGCGAGTATCCTCGCCCCGAGTCGAGTGGTCGCCCGCGCGGGCCGATGCACCCCGCGGGCTCGGGCATGCGTCGATCGCATCGTTCGGCCGTGACCTCCTTCCGGGGGATGATCCGTGCGCACGCGAGCGCTGGTCGCCGCCATACCGCCGGCAACGTCGGTGATCCTCCTCGCCCTGCTCGTTGCGAGAGTCGTCTCGACCCTCGGCTGGCGGATGGAGCACGACACGCCGCTGCTGCACTACGTGGCGTTCCTGATCGTCGAGCACGACCGGGCGCCGTACCGCGACGTCTTCGAGACCAGCATGCCGGGCACGATGGCGTTCCACTGCCTGATCGGCTGGGCGTTCGGCTTCGGCGACCTCGCCTTTCGCCTCGTCGACATCGCCGTGCTCGGCGGCATCTGGGCCGGCACGTTCGTGTTCCTGCGCCGGTTCGGGCTCGCGGCGGCGCTGCTCGGCCCGACCGTCTTCGGCCTGCTCTACCTCGAGTACGGCCCGCACATGAGCCTGCAGCGGGACTACCTCGGCGTCGCGTGTCTCGCCGCGACGCTCGCCGTGCTGCCGGCCGCCAGTGAGCGGCTCTCGGCGTCGAGAGCCATCGTCGTCGGCATCGCGTTCGGGCTCGCCGCCTCGATCAAGCCGCACCTCGTCATGGGCCTGCCCGTGATCCTCGCCCTCTACGCGGGCCCGGCGTCGGAGCGCCCGACCCTCCGGGATCTGGGCAGGATCACCGCGTGCGCCGGGCTCGGGCTCGCGGTGCCGCTCGCGATCCTCCTCGGGTGGGTGGCCGCGGAAGGGGGACTCGGGCGGCTCTGGTTCATGGCCACGCGCTACCTGCCGCTGCACAACGACATGAGCGGGAGCTACGAGAACCTCGACGGATTCCGGCGACTCGCGGACATCGTCGGCTGGACGACGTACCTCGGCGGCCATGGGGTGCTCGTCGTCGCCGCGGCGATCGGGGTCGCACGCTGCACCGGGGCCGACGCGAGCGGCGGAGCACGGCGGGCCGCGTGGACCATCGGCGTGCTGACGATCGTCTACGCCATCTACCCGGCGCCGGCGGGCAAGTTCTGGGAGTACCACTACATGCCGCTGATCTACTGCGCGTCCGTCGGCACGGGGCTCTGCTTCGCGAGGGTGCCGGGCGGACGAGCGGACGTGCCGGCGGGTTCGAGCACGCGCCGCGACGTGCTCGCGTGCATCGTGGTCTGGGTCGTCGCGTGCTCGCACGTGCACGTTCTGCACGCGGCGTGGAAGACGGCGATTGCGATGCGGGCGGGACTGCCGGCGACCTCGCCGCGGGACGGGCGCGTCGACGCGATCGCGGCGTGGCTGAGCGCTCACGCGCGGCCGGGAGACGAGGCCCAGTCACTCGACTGGACCGGCGGTGCGATCCACGGCATGCTCGAGGCCAGGGTGCCGCTCGCCACCCGCTTCATGTACGACTACCACTTCCATCACCACGTCTCCTCCGACGTGACGATTCGGCTGCGGCGCGAGTTCATGGCCGACCTCCAGGCCGCCCGGCCGCGGTTTCTCGTCGAGATTCCGGAGGACAAGCCGTGGGTCTCGGGCATCGACTCGAGCCGGGAGTTCGCGGAGCTGCGGGCGTTCGTCGATGAGGCGTATCGGCCGGCGCACGTCGGCGAGGGATTCGTCATCCACGAGCGGCGGGCGGACGGGTGAGGAGACGGCGGTGCCGCCGCGGGGCGGCATGCGGCACCGATGAGCCGGCGGGCTGCTGGCCGAGTGGCGGTGCGGGGCGATCGCGGTACCGGCCGCGATGGTCGCGGCCTCCGGCGGCGGGCCGCGCGAGACGCGTGATATCCTCGCCCTCATGGAGAAGTCCCTCCTCGGCGTCATCGTCGGCGTGATCATCCTCCTCGGCACGGTCTCGGCCATCACGCTGTTCATGGCCGGCCGCACGCCCCCCGGGGCGCCGGTCGTGCCCGCCAACCAGGCCACGCTCGCCTCGGATCAGGTGGCGGTGGCCCGGGTGCCGTTCGACGGCGCCGTGGTCGCGGCGACCGGCGACGACCGCCGCGTCCGCGTCCGCACCCGCATCGCCGCCGGCTACCGGCTCGTGGACGTCGGGCTCGCCCGCGTGGCCCTCCGCGCTCCGGTCGAGGAGGTGGTCGCCTGGGACCGCCTGCGGCGGAGCGGCGAGCCGGTGGACGTCGCGGTGCCGCTCGGCGACACCGCGGGCGCCGTGCCGATCGGCCGCCCGGGCGACGGACCGTTGGCCGTGCGGCTGATGCCGCACCGCGCAACCGACGACGGGTGGGTCTTCACGATGGGCCCGGTCGAGGTCCGACTCGCGGGCGACCGCCTGCGGATCGACGACGGCCCGGTGCCGATCGACCTGCCGGTGCTGGGGCCGGGGCGGTGGGTGGCATACCTCGACGCCGCCGGCGACCTCCAGCGGATCGAGCGG
>CAYLNM010000295.1:0-2648 GCA_964385045.1 uncultured Isosphaeraceae bacterium | reverse complement strand
GCCGGGGGAGCCGGGGGTGCCGGCGACGGGCTCGGGGCCCGGGGGCGCGTCCCGGGGGGCGTCGCTCGCGGCCGGTTCGCTCGGCCCGGCCGGTGCCGCGGGCTCGGGCGAGACGGGCGCGGCGGCGGGCGGCGGCCACGGGACCACCACCGCCTCGAGCAGTTCCCGGACCTCGCCCGAGGCGAGCGGCTCGCGGCCGGCGGCGAGGCGGGCGAGCTGCAGCTCGGCCTCGAGGCGGCCGGAGAGGGTCCCGAGGTCGAGGAGCTCGTGCTCGCGACCGTCGCCCGCCGCGGGCCGCACCTCGTGGAGTCGCCAGGGCGTGGTGGGGTCGGAGTCGGCCCGCCCGGCGATCCAGAGGCGGTCGCCGCGGGCCACGGGGCCGGTGACGTCCACCCAGCCGCGGTCGAAGGCGGGGTGGGCGTGGTCGTCGGGCTCGCGGACCATGAGGGTCCAGCGGACGCCGAGGGGATCGAGCTCGGGGATCCGTCGGCCCCCCACCGCCAGCCGCCAATACCAGGAGCGGCCGGCCCCGTCCACCGCGTCGTACTCGGCGGTCTCCGCCCGCGGCAGGAGCGTGCCGCCGAGGGCCCACGCGAGCAGGGCCGCCATGACGACGAACACCGCCAGGCGGATGAGCAGGCTTCGGAGACCGAGGGCGAGCTGGCCCATGGGGCGGGCATGGTAGCAACGCGGCCGAGCGGCCCGGGTGGCCCCGGGCGACCTCGTCGGAAGGGCCGCATCGTCTCCCCCGCCCGCACGCAGGGGCGCGGCGGCCGGCGATCAGTCCTCGGCGTCCGGGAGCACCGCGAGCAGCCGGTCCTCGTCCCATACCTCGACGCCGAGTCGCCGGGCCTTCTCGAGCTTGGAGCCCGCCTTCTCGCCGGCGATGAGCAGGTCGGTGCGCGCGGAGACGCTGCCGGTGACGCTCGCCCCGAGCGCCTCGAGCCGCTCGGTGAGCTCGGGGCGGGTGAACCGCTCGAGGCTGCCGGTGAGGACCACCGTCTTGCCCGCGAAGGGCCCCTCCCCCTCCTCGCCCGCCGCCTCCCGCTCCTCCGGCGGCACCCAGCCGTGGCTGGTGAGGTCCACGCCGACCGCCCCGAGCCGTTCGAACGCCTCCCGGCCGGCGTCGGACTCGAGGTACTCGTGCAGGAGCCGGGCGGTGATCGGCCCGAAGTCCGGCAGGTCCTCGAGGTCCTCGACCGTGGCCGCCCGCAGCTCCGACGCATCGCGGAAGTGGCGGCCGAGGACGCGGGCCGCGGCCTGCCCCACCTGCTGGATCCCGAGCCCGGCGAGCACGCGCTCGAGGCCGCGGCCCCGGCTGCGCTCGATCGCGGCGACGAGGTTGGCGGCACTCTTCTCGCCCATCCGCGGCAGCTGCTCGAGCTGCTCGGCGGTGAGCGTGAAGACGTCGGCGAAGTGCCCCACGATGCCGGCGTCCACCGCGGCGTCGACGAGCTTCTCGCCGAAGCCCTCCACGTCCATCTGCCCGCGGCCCACGAACCACTGCAGCTTCTCGCGGAACTGCGCCGGACACTCGGGGTTGATGCAGTAGAGCCGCGGGCCGACCGGCTCCACCGGGCCGCCGCACGCCGGGCACTCGGCGGGGGCCTCGATCTCGGTCTCCTCGCCGGTGCGGGCGTCCTCGAGCGGGCGGACGACCTGGGGGATGATCTCGCCCGCCTTCTCGATCACGACGCGGTCGCCGACGCGGACGTCCTTGCGGCGGATCTCCTCGATGTTGTGCAGCGTGGCGTGCTGCACCGTGGTGCCGGCGACGGTGACCGGGTCCATCGTGGCCCGCGGCGTCAGCGTGCCGTTCTTCCCCACCTGCCACTCGACGTGCCGCAGCACCGTCTCCGCCTGCTCGGCCGGGTACTTGAAGGCGATGCACCACCGCGGAGCCTTGCTCGTGGCGCCGAGGCGGGCCTGGGCGTCGAAGTCGTCGACCCGCACCACCATGCCGTCGACCCCGTACGGCAGCTCGGTCCGCTCGGCGCGGAACCGCTCGATCTCCTCGAGGGCGTCCTCGATGCCGGCGGCCCGGCGCTGGCGACCGGTGACGGGGATGCCGTGGGCGCGGAGCCGGTCGAGCAGCGCCGCGTAGCCGGTGACGTCGTCGAGGCCCTCGACGGCGCCGCGGCCGTGGGCGGCGAAGCCGAGGCCGCGGGAGGCGGCGACGGCCGGATCGAGGCTCTTGAGCGCACCGGCGGTGGCGTTGCGGGCGTTGGCGAGCAGCGGCTCGCCGGCCTCCTCGCGGCGGCGATTGATCCGCTCGAAGGCCATCGTGGACATGAAGATCTCGCCGCGAACCTCCAGCAGCGGCGGAACCGCGCCGCCGTCCTCCTTCAGCCGCAGCGGAATCGCCCGGATCGCTCGGACCTGGGCCGTCACGTCGTCTCCGGTCCGCCCGTCCCCACGGGTGGCGGCGAGCACCAAGCGTCCCTTCTCGTAGCGGAGGCTCACCGCGACGCCGTCGATCTTCGGGTCGAGGGTGAGGGCGAGCGGCTCGTCCTCGACCTCGAGGCCCCGGCGGGCGCGGTCGTACCACGCCCGGAGGTCGTCGACGTCGTAGGAGTTGTCGATCGACTGCATGGGCACCGCGTGCTCGACGCTGCGGAAGGCGTCGATCGGCTCGCCGCCGATCCGCC
>CAYLNM010000294.1:0-2695 GCA_964385045.1 uncultured Isosphaeraceae bacterium | reverse complement strand
CCGCCCCGTCGCCCCGTCGCCCGCCCGTCCCCGGAGCCGCCCATGACCCTGCCGCCCGATCACGTGCCGTACGAGCCGTACCGCCCCGCCGAGGATCCCCTTGCGGCCGCCACGCGCTTCCACGACGTGATGACCAAGCGGCGGTCGATCCGCTTCTTCTCCGATCGCCCGGTCGAGCGGGCGGTGATCGAGCGGCTGATCGCGGCCGCGGGCACCGCCCCCAGCGGGGCCCACAAGCAGCCGTGGCGGTTCGTGGCGGTGCAGGACCCGGCCCTCAAGCGGCGCATCCGCGAGGCCGCCGAGGCCGAGGAGCGGGCGTTCTACGGCGGCCGCGCCAGCGAGCGGTGGCTGCAGGACCTCGCCCCCTTCGGCACCGACTCCGACAAGTCGTACCTCGAGACGTGCCCGTGGCTGATCGTCGTCTTCAAGCTCACGCGGGACGACAGCGACCGGACCGAGAGCGACCAGGTCTACTACGTCAACGAGTCCGTCGGCATCGCCACCGGCATGCTGATCTCGGCCATCCACCACGCCGGGCTCTGCACGCTGACCCACACCCCGAGCCCGATGAAGTTCCTCGCCGAGGTCCTCGGCCGCTCCGAGCACGAGCGGCCGTTCCTGCTTCTGCCGGTGGGCCATGCGGCCGACGACTGCGTGGTGCCGCGGCTCGAGCGCAAGCCGCTCGGGGAGATCATGGTGGTGGATGCGCCGGGGTTCGGGGAGCAGGGTCGGACAAGCGAAGGGTGAGATCGCGCGGCGGCCGCGCGGCCGCTCAGGCATGACGGCGAACCGCCGCCGCGGCGCGCCCTAGCGAACCTGATTCGGCCAGCCACCCGGGTCGTACATCTCCATGTCGCCGGCTACTTCGAGCTCCGCGATCCTTCGGCGACTTCGGTCGAGATGCTCGGCGATGACCTGCATGACGGCCTCGTGCGCGTCGGACGCCCGCGGGGGCGAGGATCCCCGCACGAGCTCATCGAGCCGCAGGAGGAGATCCCGGTACTCGCCCGCTCGCTCCGAGCGGATGGACCACACATCGCGAAAACGCTCGCGAAAATCCTCTTCCGACCTCGGGTCGCTGCCCGACATCTCGTCTCGAAACCGCATGTGGCGCTGCGCGAGGCGCTGCAGGAGGACCCGGTCGGTCTCGAACCAGGTGGCGATCGCGTCGGACGCGAGTGGCGCGAGATCCGCGTCGGCGGCCGCGATGAGCTCCTGCAGCTTCCGGAGCTCGTCGCGGCCCGCCGTGTCCCGCAGGGGTTCCGCGGCCACCGGGTGAGAGAGGCGAAACCAGTCGAATCGGATACGGGCTCGCATCGGCTCGTCCAGGAACGACGTGGCCCGATCGACGATTTGCCGGCACAGGCGGGCGAATTGCTTCTCGCGGGCCAGTCGAAGCCGCGCGTGTCGCCGCCAGAGCGCGAATTCATCCTCCGTCAGCTCGTTGAACCTCTGAATGTTGATGGAGGTGAAGACCCGCCTCCGATCCTTCTCCTCCTCGTGGAACAAACTCCGAAGCGATCGGGTGACCTGAACGTCCGCCTGCCTGAGCAGAGCGAGCACCGCGCCCATCGCGGCCGGATCATCGAGATCCGATGCCCGAAGTGAATCGAGCATGAACCAGACGGGGTCGAGACGCGATTGATGGCGAGCGAGGTACGCCGCCTGCCAATGAACGATGCGCTCGAAGCGACGACGCACGAAGTCGATGGATCGAAGCTGGCCCGGGGAAAGAACCGGCGAGAGCTCCTCTTCCATCCATGTCCGGTAGATGCGGACGACCTCGCGTACCGCCCGTTCCCGAATCTGGAATCCGCCCGCGAACGACTCCCGCTCGGCGTCGGTCCAGATGCCCTCCCGACCCATGTCCCGCGCGCGAGCCTGAATGGGCCGAAGCTCCTCGGCCGCCGACGCGGCGTGCTCCTTCACGCGCTCCATCAGTGCGAAGAGCTCCGGGCGAATCGCCGCCAGCTGATCCTGCGAGAGTCCCAGCGGCATCATGGCGGCTTCCATGTCGTCGGGTCCCAACGCATACGGCAACCTGGTGCCGTACGCCGGAGACGCCCGGACGATGCAGACCACCGCGACCGTGAACACCGCGGCGAGAAGCTTCAGATTGACCACGACCGGCTCCCCGTCATTGCACGAAAGAAGGGACCCGCCCATCTCCCCGTTTCTTCGCATCCGACTACTCGTCGACCGGACCTCCGCCACCCTCGCCTGTGCATGAAGTCGTGGACAGATGCTCCTTCCACAATTCGCATCGGTGCTCCAGCGTGGCCCCGGTGAAGACACAGCCACCCGGAGTTGTCGGGCCACCGCACTCCTTGACGTTCACGATGCACCGACCGACCTGGTCCCAGTAGCTCTCCGGCGTCAGCCCGTCGCCGGTCGCGGCGACGAGTTTCCGGGAATCCGTGTCGACATGAATCTCATGCGTGCAGCTTTCGGGACAGTGCTCGATGCCCGTTCGAAAGAACGAGGCGGGCGCCACGTCGCAACAGGGCACCGAATCCCCGAAGGCGAGGCAATCCGACTCCATTCCCGCGGGCGATGACGCTGAAAGCCCGATCGCGACGACAAGACCGGTTGCCAGTGAATGAGAGCGTCTCATGAGACCTCCCGAGCATGAGGTACCGAGACCTGCTGGCAGCGGCCAAGCACTCGCCTGCACCGCGGCGGCTCGAATGTAGGC
>CAYLNM010000293.1:0-2703 GCA_964385045.1 uncultured Isosphaeraceae bacterium | reverse complement strand
AGCAGGCCCACGTGAAGAAGGTCGTCTGCGAGATGGGCGGCAAGAACGCGGTGATCATCGACGACTCGGCCGACCTCGACGAGGCGGTCAAGGGCGTGCGGGCGTCGGCCTTCGGCTTCCAGGGCCAGAAGTGCTCGGCCTGCTCGCGGGCGATCGTGCTCGACGGAACGTATGACCAGTTCGTCGAGCGGATCGTGGAGTCGACGAAGGCACTGGCGATCGGCGATCCACGCGACCCGACGACGGACGTGGGGCCGGTGATCGACGAGGCGGCCCGCGAGGGGATCGAGCGCATGATCGCGGCCGGCCGTGACGAGTCGACGCTCGGGCTCGGGATGCAGCTGCCGGCTGCGGGCCACCTGATGCCGGGACGACACTACGTACCGCCGCACGTCTTCGTCGACGTCGCGGCCGACGCGAGGATCGCCCGCGAGGAGATCTTCGGCCCGGTCCTTGCCGTGATGCGAGCCCGGGACTTCGACCACGCGATGGCGCTGGCGGTCGAGGGGACGCCCTACCGGCTCACCGGCGGCATCTTCTCGCGGAAGCCAAGTCACATCGAACGCGCCAGACGCGACTTCCGCGTGGGAAATCTCTACATCAACCGCGGCATCACGGGCGCGCTGGTCGCCCGCCAGCCGTTCGGCGGCTTCGGCATGTCCGGCGTCGGCTCCAAGGCCGGCGGGGCGGACTACCTGCTGCAGTTCGTCGAGCCGCGGGCGGTGTGCGAGAACACGATGCGGCGGGGATTCGCGCCGGGCATGGACACATGAACCCGTGGGGACCCCACGCGTGAAGGCACTTCTGATCGCCGAGCTTGCCAGCCCTGAAGCGGTGAGCGTTCCGCTCGTCGCCTGGTCGCACGCGATGGCGATCCGTCGCCGCTGCGATGCGCTGCTCGTGACCCAGATCCGTCACCGCGACGTCTTCCTCCGGCACGGGCTCCGGGAGGAGGAGGACTTCATCGCGATCGACTCCGAACCCGTGGCTCGCCCGCTCTGGAAGTTCTCCCGACTGGTCAGAGGCGGCAGCGGCAAGGGCTGGACGACCGGCATGGCGATCAGCCTGCCGGCCTATCTCTTCTTCGAGCGACTGGTTCGACGCCGACTCGGCGATCGCCTCCGCCGCGGCGAGTTCGATGTCGTCCATCGCCTGTCCCCGCTGAGCCCGACGATGCCGAGTCCGCTGGCCAGTCATTGCCGGCGATGGGGCGTCCCCTTCATCCTCGGCCCGCTTAACGGCGGCGTGCCGTGGCCGAAGGGGTACAACGACGCTCGCATCCAGGAGCGGGAGTGGCTGAGTTTCGTCCGGGGGGCGTACCGACTCGTTCCGCACGCCCGGCGGACGCGCACCGCCGCGACCGCCATCATCGCCGGCTCGCTCGACACGCTGGGGCAGGAACCGGCCGCGGCCCGACGCAAGGCCTACTACATGCCGGAGAACGGGATCGACCTCGATCGCTTCACGAGCGTGCGGCCGCCGGGGCGTCCGATCGATCCCGTGCGCGTGATCTTCGTGGGCCGCCTCGTCCCCTACAAAGGCTGCGACATTCTCTTGGAGGCCGTGGCGCCGCTTCTTGCATCCGGTCGCGCCCGGTTGACCATCGTCGGAGACGGACCCCAGAGGCCGCAACTGGAGGCGCTCGTCAGCAAGGGGACGCTGGACCACGCCGTCGACTTCCGCGGCTGGGTCGATCACAGCGAGGTGGGGCCGTTGATCGCGGCGTCGGATCTCTTCGCCTTCCCGAGCATCCGGGAGTTCGGGGGCGCGGTGGCGATCGAGGCGATGGCCGCCGGCGTGGCCCCGATGGTGGTGGCCTATGGCGGTCTTGGGGAATCCGTCACCGACGACGTCGGATATTCGATCCCGCTGGGGTCGCGAGCGGAGCTGGTGGAGCGATTCCGCGCGGCACTCGAGCACGCGGCGTCCCGCCCCGAGGAACTGGACCGCAAGGGGCAAGAAGGTCGCCGTCTGGTCGAGACCCACTATGCCTGGGATGCCAAGGCTGCCTTCACGGAGCGGGTGTATCGAGCCGTCGTGGACGGTGCCGACTGCCCACGACAGCAGCTCCCGCTGTCGCCCGAGAATCAGCGCCGGTTGGAGACCGCCGTGCGGGGCTGATCCGTATGGACTGGCATGACGGTGACGCCGTCACGCCAAGTAGTCACCCCGCCGCCGCCTCCACCCGCTCGAGCACCTCGGCCGCGTCGCGGTACCGAGCCGCGAACGTCACGTTTGCGAGCAGCCGCCGCGCCGTCGCCGCCGCTGCCGCCGCTCCCTCCGCATCCCCCGCCTGCAGCCGCGCCCACGCCAGGGTCGCGTGCAGATCGGGCATGTCCGGCGCGATCCGGACCGCCTCCTCCGCCCGGGCGACCGCCTCGTCGTGACGACCGGTGCACGTCCGCGTCATCGCCACCGTGCTGAGCATCGCCGCCCGCTCGGGGCTCCGCTCCCGCAGGCCGACCACCGGCACCGAGTCGAGCCGGGTCTCGAGCTCGGCGAGGGCGGCGTCCGCCATCCGGCTCGCCTCCTCGCAGTCGGTGCCCTCGAGCGCAAGCAGATAGGCGAGGTTGTTCTGGATCATCGGGACGTCGGGCCGACGCTCGAGGGCGTCGCGGTAGAGCGCGATCGCGAGGGACCGCTCGCCCCGCACCGCGTGGGCCTGGGCCATCAGGACGAGGGCGTCGGGGCCGAGCTGCTCGT
>CAYLNM010000292.1:0-2729 GCA_964385045.1 uncultured Isosphaeraceae bacterium | reverse complement strand
TCCGGCCGGGACTATCATCGGTCGCGGGCGCGGTTCCGGATGCATCGCGGCTCGGGAAGGCCGGTCCGAGAACGGCCGACGGGCTCTGCACGCGGCGGAGCCGGGGGGAGGGCGGAGCCGCCGATGGGCGAGGCGATCGAACAGCTCGGACGGGTCATGGAGCGGGGTGGCCCCGTCATGATCCCGCTGCTGATCCTCAGCGTCCTGGGGCTTGCCCTCGTCGCCGAGCGGACGTGGTTCTGGTGGGGTCTTCACCGGGCCGGGCGGCTCGCGACGCTGCACGAGCTGATCACCGCCCTCCGCACCGGCCGCCGCGAGCTCGCGACCTCGCTCGCCGCCCGCGACTCGGGCCCGTACGGCCGCGTGGCCGAGCGGCTGCTCGCCGAGGGGGCGGGCGACGGCGTCGCGCTCGAGGCCGTCGAGCAGGTGCGGCCGCGGCTCGAGCGGTTCATGACCGCGCTCTCGACCATCGTCACCGCGGCGCCCCTGATCGGCATCCTCGGGACCGTCGTCGGCATCATCCAGTCCTTCGAGCTGCTCGGGTCCGCCGACCGCGTGCAGGATCCCGGCATCGTCGCCCGCGGCATCGCGACCGCGCTGCTGACGACCGCGGGCGGCCTCGTCGTCGCCCTGCTCGTGCTGTTCCCGTACATGGCCTTCCGCGCCCAGCTCGACCGCGCCCTCGGCCGCCTCGAGGCCGTGGCCGCGGCCGCCCGCGAGGGCGAGGCCTTACGCGGGCCGAGTCCGGCGTCCGCCTCGACGGCTGCCGTGCGGGAGCCGAGCGCGGTCGGTGCGCGCGGGGCCGCCGCCGCCGCCACCGGGCCACCGGCGGGGGCCGTGGGCGTCTCGGACGCCGTCACCGACGGTCGGGACGGTCCTGCGGCGCGGCCTGCGACCGGTCCCGCGAAGCCGCTTCCGGCGGCGTCCGAATGAACGCCGCGGCTGGGGCGTTGGGCCTCCGGCGCCGAGGCACCGTGCGTCCCTCGCCCGCCGCTCGCCGCCGCCGCCTCGGCGTGACGCGCCCGTCGGCGTCGGCGCCCGCGTCGACCATCCGGCGGCACGCCCGGCGGCCGCCGCTCGTCCCCTCCGTCCCGCCCGGTTCCGCTCCGTTCCTCTCCGAGGTTCCTCCATGCACCTGTCCTCCCGCACCCTCGCCCGCCTGATCGCCGCCCCGCTGGCCGTCCTCGGCTTCAATGCTCCGGTGGCCCAGGCGGACGCCCCGGCGCCGGCGCCTGCCGCCGCCGCGGACGACCCGGACGGGGTCGGGGCTGCCGCCGGCGCCCGGGCCGCCGCTGAGGCCGAGGCCGAGGCCACCGGCCCCTCCTCGCTGCGGATCCGCAACGAGCCGGGGCAGGGCATCGCCCTCGAGATCTCGATCCGCGACTTCGCCCCGACGCCGGCCGGGCCGGGACACCCCGTGCCCGAGGGCCCGATCGTCTCGCTCGTGGGGGTGACGCACATCGGCGACGCCGACTACTACGCCGAGCTCGAGCGGCTGCTCGCCGAGTACGACGTCGTGCTCTACGAGTCCGTCGCGCCCTCGGGGGCGGCCGGGGCCGGCGGGGCGACCCCCGTCGAGCGGATGGAGACCAGCCTCGCCACCGCCCGCTTCCTCGGCCGCTCGGCGGCCATGAAGTCGGCCGACACCGGCGTGTGGCCGCCGACCCCGGCGTCGCTCGTCCAGTGGTACGACGAGCGCGACCCGCGGCTGGCGGACTTCCTCGAGCGGGCGACCGTCGACGCGTGGGACCGGCCGTACGCCTTCCTTCGCGGCACCGGGATCGACGCCGACGCCGAGGCCTCGATGATCGTCCGCAGCCTCGGGGCCGACGGCGTCCCGGGCGGCCGCGGGCCCGACGCCGACATCCACGTCACCGTGACCGCGGAGGACCGCGAGGCGATCCAGGCGTCCAGCGAGGCCGCCGCGTCCGCCGGCCCCGGCATCCAGGCCGAGCTCGCCGACGCCCTCGGCCTGGCCTACCAGCTCGCGGCGATGGACTACGACCGCGACAACTTCGTGCCGAGCGACATGGCGATCGACGAGGTGAACCGGGCGATGGCCGAGCGGGGCGGCAGCCTCGAGTTCCTCGAGACCCTCGAGGGCGGCAACCTGCCCGCCCGCGTCGCCCGCGTGATGCTCGGCGTCGTCAAGTTCGCCGACCGGCTCTCCGGCGGCGCCGCCAGCACCGCGATGAAGGTCATGCTCGTCGAGATGCTGGGCGACGAGGCGATGGTCGACATGAGCCTCGCCCAGGTCGATCCCGCGCTCGGCGAGGTGATCGTCGGCGAGCGGAACCGCCGCGTGATGGACGACCTCGCCCGCGTGCTGACCGAGCGGGCCGCCGCCGGCGAGACGGACGGCCGCATCGCGATCTTCTACGGCGCCGCCCACATGCCCGACTTCGAGGAGCGGCTCGAGCGCCGCTTCGGCTACGCCCCGGTCGGCGAGCCCCGCTGGCTCCCCGCCATCAGCGTCGACTTCCGCGAGGCCCCGGTGAGCGAGGCCCAGCTGAACCAGATCCGCGTGATGGTCCGGCGGCAGCTGCAGATGATGCAGCGGATGCAGCAGCAGGGCGGGGCGGACTGAGCGCACGCGTCGCCGGTCACCCGCGGCGCACGCTGCGGAATGGCGGCATCGCGCGTCCCGGCCTCGTGCGCCGGGTACGGTCAGTCACGCATGGCGACACCGAATCGCCCGCGGGCCATGGCTCCCACGCCGGATGCAACGC
>CAYLNM010000291.1:0-2779 GCA_964385045.1 uncultured Isosphaeraceae bacterium | reverse complement strand
GTCCCGACGGCCCCGCCGGACCCGAGGGCCCCGAGGGACCGCAGGGCGTCCCGGGCCCCGTCGGACCCCAGGGCCCCACCGGCCCCGTCGGCCCTCCCGGACCGCAGGGAATCCCCGGCCCCCAGGGGCCGCAGGGCCCCGAAGGCCCTCAGGGCCCGGCCGGCGACTCGTTCTGGGGCGTGAACGGCTCGGCGATCTTCTACAACGCGGGCAACGTCGGCCTCGGCACCAGCGCCCCGACCGAGCGGCTCGACGTGGTCGGCGACGTCCGCGTCCGCGACGGCCTGTTCATCGACTCCGACTCGATCCCGGCCGTCACCTTCAGCATGAACAACACCGTGGACGGCCGGATGTGGCTGTCGCACTCCACCTCGTTCCCGGAGTGGGGCATCTTCTACCGCGACATCGCGTCCGACGGCTACCAGGCCGACCGCATCGAGTTCTCCTCGGGCAACTCGGCGGAGCCCCGCTTCGGCTTCGACCTGTTCGACGGCGAGCTCGGCCTCTACGACGGCAACGGCAACACGCTGGCCGGCGTGTGGATGGATGGCGACTCCAGCGGCAGCACCACCGGCATCATCGAGACCCGTACCTCGACCAGCACCACCACCCGCCTCATGAGCCACGAGACCTTCGGCTCGTGCTTCGAGATGTTCGAGAACGACGGCTCGCAGTCGATCCTCATGTGGGGCGCGGCCTCGGGCGACGGCACCGGCGGCCGCATCTTCGTCCGCAACGGCGACGGGACCACCACCGTCACCATCAACGGACAGTCCGGCACCGTCTCGACGCAGATCCTGCAGATCACCGGCGGCTCGGATCTCTCGGAGACCTTCGACGTCGCCGGCGAGATCCTGCCCGAGCCGGGCATGGTCATGTGCATCGACCCGGACAACCCGGGCGAGCTGATCCCCGCCTCCCGCGCCTACGACCGCACCGTCGCGGGCGTCGTCTCCGGCGCCGGCGGCGTCAACCCCGGCATGATCATGGGACAGCGCGGCTCCATCGCCGACGGCGAGCACCCCGTCGCCCTCACCGGACGCGTCTACGTGCGGGCCACCACCGCCGGCGGCGCGATCCGCCCCGGCGACCTGCTCACCACCAGCGACGTCGTCGGACACGCCATGCGGGTCAACGACCACGCGTCCGCCAACGGCGCCATCCTCGGCAAGGCCATGACCGCCCTCGAGGACGGCTCCGGCCTCGTCCTCGTCCTCGTCGGTCTCCAGTGAGGAATCCCATGCACCCCATCCACCACTTCCTTCGCCGGGCACGCCTCGGCGGCGGCGGACGGCTGGCGGCGGGCGTGGCCCTCGCGGCCGGCCTGCTGACCGGCGCCGCGAGCGCCGACGCCTCCACCGGCGGCTTCGACGTCCCCGAGCCCCTGCTCGCCGTGGCCCGCGCCATGGAGAAGCAGGCCCGCGACGCCGAGGACCTCCGCGTCGACGTCGTCACCGTCACCGACGGCACGCGGGCCGGCGAGCGCACGTTCGACGTCGTCGTCGACGGTGCGCCGCTCGCGGTCACGCTCCGGCCCTTCTCCGTCCGCACCGACGAGACCATGGCCTACGAGGTCGGCGACGACGGCGTCATGGTCCCGGTCGAGCTGCCGCCGTCGCGCACCTACCGCGGCGAGGTCGCGGGTCGGCCGGGCATGGTCGCGGCCGCCACCCTCATGCCCGGCGGCTCCGTCCGTGCCGTGCTCCACGAGCCGGGCACCGGCACCTGGGCGATCGAGCCCGTCGTGGCCGACATCCCGGGACTGCCCGCCAGCGTCCACGCGGTCTACCGGGCCGACGCCATCCAGCCCGACGGATCCGTCTGCGGCACCACCGAGGTCGATCGCGTCGCACCCGCGGACGTCCTCGACGCCGCACTGCTCGCCGAGGAGCGAGCTCGCCTGGGTGCCGGCTACGTCGAGGCCGCGGAGCAGGAGATCCAGCTCGGCGGCGCCGACTCGCGGACCGCGGTCCTGATCGACGCCGACTACGAGTACTACGAGCTCAACGGCTTCTCGACGGTCGCCACGATCATCGACATCGAGACGCTGATGAACGCGGTGGGCCTGATCTACCAGCAGCAGGCCGGCATCTGCTACAGCGTCCCGGCCTTCATCATCCGGACGACGATCAACGATCCGTACGACGAGACGACGTCGTCGGCAATGCTCAACGAGTTTCGAGAGGTGTGGAACGGCGTGAGCACGCCGAGTCGCGACACCGCGCATCTCTTCACCGGACGCGATCCCACCGACGGCAGCGTCGTCGGCCGGGCGTACCTCGGCGTGATCTGCAGCCAGGCCAACGGCTACGGCTTCAGCCAGGCCCAGTACACCACCAACTTCACCAACCGGACCCAGCTCATCGCCCACGAGCTCGGCCACAACTGGAACGCCTGCCACTGCAACGTCTCGGACTGCACCGGCGGCGGAGCCGACGCCGACTGCGGCATCATGAACTCGTCCATCAACGGGTCGACCGACTTCGGCAATCGCTCGCTGAACACGATCGAGTCCCACCGGGCGGGTCGCGACTGCCTGAGCTCGTGCTTCAGCCCGCACTACGTCGACGACGACGCGGGCTTCATCCAGAGCGGCTCGTCGATCTTCCCGTGGGACGACTGGGAGGACGGCTACGAGTTCGTGACCGTGGGGGGTCTCGTCCTCATGCGGTCCGGCTCCTACCCCGAGACCGGCACCTACTCCAAGCGGGTCACCATCGGCAACGACGGCGGCGGCACCGCGACGATCGGAGACTGACCATGCGACACCACGCACGCA
>CAYLNM010000290.1:0-2785 GCA_964385045.1 uncultured Isosphaeraceae bacterium | reverse complement strand
TGCGTGCGTGGTGTCGCATGGTCAGTCTCCGATCGTCGCGGTGCCGCCGCCGTCGAGGCCGACGGTCATGCGCTTGGAGTAGGTGCCCGGCTCAGGATAGTTGCCGTCCCGTATGAACACGATCCCGCCCACGGTCACGAACTGATAGCCCTCGCCCCAGGTGTCCCAGGGATTGAGGATCGTGCCGTTCTCGAAGCCGGTGGCACTCGCGTCCACGAAGTGGGGGCTGAAGCACGGTCCGAGGCAGGTGCGGCTGGCACGGTGTGCCTCGATGGTGCTCAGCGACCGGCTGCCGAAGTCGAGCGAGCCGTTGACGAACGAGGTCATGATGCCGCAGTCGGGGTCGGGGCTGCCGCCAGTGCACTCCTCGGTGTTGCAGTGACAGGCGTTCCAGTTGTGGCCGAGCTCGTGGGCCACCAGCTGGGTGCGGTCGGTGAAGTTGTCCGTGAACTGGGCCTGGCTGTAGGCGTAGCCGAAGGCCTGGCTGCACACGACGCCGAGGAATGCCCGGCCGACCTCGGTGCCGTCGATCTCCCGCCCGGTGAAGAGGTGGGCGAGGTCCCGGGCCGGGACGCTCTGGCCGCTCCACTCGGCGCGGAACTGGCCGAGCAGGTCCTCGCCGTTGGTCCCGCTGTAGGGATCGTCGAACGAGGTGCGGATGACGAAGGCCGAGACGGCGTAGCAGATGCCGGTCTGCTCCTGGTAGATGAGGCCGACTGCGTTCAGGAGCGTCTCGATGTCGGCGATCGTGTTCGACGTCGAGAAGCCGTTGAGGGAGAAGTACTCCCAGTCGGCATCGATGAGGACCTGCGTCCGGGAGCCCGAGCCGCCGGCGGCCACCCGGGCGCCGGCCTCGATGTGCCCGGCGCCCAGCGCGGCGCGCTCCGCGGCGAGCACGGCGGGATCGATGCCGCCGGGCCACGCATCGGCGGGAGCGATGCGCTCGGCCTCGGTGGTGCCGCAGGTGACGCCCAGATCCCCGAGATCCCGGTCGCGGTAGACGGCGTGGGCGGCGACGGGGAGTCCGGGGACGTCGGCCTCGAGGGGCTCGACGCCCCAGGTGCCGGCGCCGGGCTCGTGGAGCATGGCGCGGACGGTGCCGTCGGCCATGAGGGTCGCGGCGGCGACCATGCCGGGTCGGCCCGTGACCTCGCCGCGCCAGGTGCGGGTGGGGGGCAGCTCGACCGGGACCATGACGCCGTCGTCGCCGACCTCGTAGGCCGTGGTCCCGTCGGTGCGGACGGAGAAGGGGCGGAGGGTGACCGTGCGGCGGACGCCGTCGATCGTCACGTCGAAGGCCCGCTCGCCGTCGCGGGCCCCGTCACGGACGGCGACGGTCTCGACGAGCAGGTCTTCGGCGTCGCGGGCCTGCTTCTCCATGGCGCGGGCCACGGCGAGCAGGGGCTCGGGGACGTCGAAGCCGCCGGTGGAGGCGTCGGCGCTCGCGGCGCCGGTCAGCAGGCCGGCCGCGAGGGCCACGCCCGCCGCCAGCCGTCCGCCGCCGCCGAGGCGTGCCCGGCGAAGGAAGTGGTGGATGGGGTGCATGGGATTCCTCACTGGAGACCGACGAGGACGAGGACGAGGCCGGAGCCGTCCTCGAGGGCGGTCATGGCCTTGCCGAGGATGGCGCCGTTGGCGGACGCGTGGTCGTTGACCCGCATGGCGTGTCCGACGACGTCGCTGGTGGTGAGCAGGTCGCCGGGGCGGATCGCGCCGCCGGCGGTGGTGGCCCGCACGTAGACGCGTCCGGTGAGGGCGACGGGGTGCTCGCCGTCGGCGATGGAGCCGCGCTGTCCCATGATCATGCCGGGGTTGACGCCGCCGGCGCCGGAGACGACGCCCGCGACGGTGCGGTCGTAGGCGCGGGAGGCGGGGATCAGCTCGCCGGGGTTGTCCGGGTCGATGCACATGACCATGCCGGGCTCGGGGGCGATCTCGCCCGCGACGTCGAAGGTCTCCGAGAGGTCGGAGCCGCCGGTGATCTCGAGGATCTGGGTGGTGATCGCCCCGTTCTGACCGTTGAGCTGGATGGTCGTGCCGCCGTCGCCGTTGCGGACGAAGATGCGGCCGCCGGTGCCGTCCCCGCTGGCGGCGCCGTACATCAGGATCGACTGCGAGCCGTCGTTCTCGTACATCTCGAAGCACGAGCCGAAGGTCTCGTGGCTCATGAGCCGCGTGGTCATCAGCGTCGAGCTGCGGGTCTCGATGACGCCGGTGGTGCTGCCGTTGGCGTCGCCGTCCATCCAGACGCCGGCGAGCGTGTTGCCGGTGCCGTCGTAGAGGGCCAGCTCGCCGGTGAACAGCTCGAAGCCGAAGCGGGGCTGCGACGAGTCGCCGGCGGTGAACTCGATGGTGTCGCCGCCGTAGCCGTCCGACGCGACGTCGCGGTAGAAGACGCCCCACTGCGGGAACGAGGTCGAGTGCGAGAGCCACATGCGGCCGTCGACCGAGTTGTCCATGCCGAAGGTGGCGGCCGGGATCGAGTCGGAGTCGAAGAACAGGCCGTCGCGGATCCGCACGTCGCCCACGACCTCGAGCCGCTCGGTCGGGGCGCTGGTGCCGAGGCCGACGTTGCCGTCGAGGTAGTAGACGAAGCTGCCGAAGGTGTCCCACACCGAGTCGCCCTCGGGCCCTTGCGGGCCCTGCGGCCCCTCGGGTCCCTGGGGCCCGGGGATGCCCTGCGGTCCGGGAGGGCCGACGGGGCCGGTGGGGCCCTGCGGTCCGACGGGACCCGGGACGCCCTGCGGTCCCTCGGGGCCCTCGGGTCCGGCGGGGCCGTCGGGAC
>CAYLNM010000289.1:0-2861 GCA_964385045.1 uncultured Isosphaeraceae bacterium | reverse complement strand
CGGCGAAAGATGAGCCGATTGGCGAACCACTCGCCGAACTCCTCCTCGGGATTCACCACCATGGTCGCGCCCACCAGGCTCAGGATCCGACGATGGAGCGGGTCCACCGCCCGTGCCACTACCGACGGCGCACCCATCTGCCGGAGCAGGGCGGTGCAGATGATGGACGACTCCTTGGAGTCGCCGCCGATCGCGCAGACGCAGGCGTCGCGCCGCGCCGGATTCAGTCGAGCCAGCGCCTCCTGGTCCGTCCCGTCCAGCACCATGGCCTCGGCGGAGTACCCGGCCGCCACCTCGACGAGCGCCGGTCGGCGGTCGACGGCGATGACCTCCGATCCGCGTTCGACGAGCGATCGGGTGAGGGCCATCCCGAACTGACCGAGGCCGACGATGAGCACTTGCTGGGGCACGGGAGGGGCCTCCGATTCAGGTCAGGACCACGTGGGCCTCGGGATGGCGGGCGGCCGACCGGTCGCGGTCGGCGCCGAGCAGGGCGAAGAGGCTCAGCGGCCCGACCCGCCCGAGGAACATCGCGACGATGATGACGACGCGGCCGACGCCGTCCAGCTCGCCCGTGATCCCGGTGGACAGGCCGACGGTCCCGAGGGCCGACGTGGCCTCGAAGACGAGGTCGCGCGGGGGCAGCGGCTGGGTGATCAGCAGGGCGAGCACGATCACGACCCACACCACGGCGCCGGCGGTCACCACCGCGATCGATCGGTGCACCGCCCCGTGGGGGATCGCCCGACCGGCCACGACGATCTCGCGCCGGCCGGTGATGCTCGTCCACGCCGTGAGCACGAGGATCGCGACCACCGTCGTCTTGATGCCGCCGGCGGTGCCGCCCGGGCTGCCGCCGACGAACATGAGGAGCATCGAGACGAAGAGGGTCTCCGGCGCGCACTGGCCGAGGTCGACGGAGTTGAACCCGGCCGTCCGAAGCGTCACCGACTGGAACCACGCGCCGTGGACGCGATCCATCGCGCCGGTGCCGGCGAGCGTCCGGCTCCACTCGAATCCGAGGAAGGCGACGAATCCGACCAGGAGCAGCACGAGGTTCGTGGTCACCACGATCCGTACCGCCGGATCCTGGAGGGCCCGGCGCCGCCCGGTGAGCAGCGCGATCACGATGGCCGGCGAGACGCCGCCGAGGAGGATCATGGTGGCAACGACGTGCAGGACCAGCGGCTGGTCGGCATAGCCCATCAGGCTGTCGCTCTGCAGGGCGAATCCGGCGTTGCAGAACGCCGAGACCGCAGTGAAGCAGCCGCGCCAGACAGCCGCGGCCGGGGAGTCGCCCGCGGCGAGGAACAGGGCGATCAGCAGCACCGCTCCGGCCGCCTCGACCGTGAACGTGACCTGCAGCACGCGTCGCAGCGTGGCGAGGAGGTCCGGATCGGGGCCCGCGTGCAGCTCCGCGAGCAGCCGCTCCTGCCGCACGGAGAGCCGCCGCCCCATCGCGTGCAGCACCATCGTCGAGACGGTCATGATCCCGAGTCCGCCCAGCTGGATCAGCGCCAGGACCGTCGCCTGGCCGAGCCCGCTGAGGTCCACCGGGGTGTCGAGGACGATCAGGCCGGTGACGCAGGTCGCACTGACCGCGGTGAATGCGGCCTCGCCGAGATCGAGTCTCCGATCGCTGCCCATGCCGGGGAGCATGAGCAGCGCCGTCCCGATCACGCCGAGCATCAGGAAGGTGCTGACGAGGATGCGGGCCGGATGCACCGTCAGCGGCTCCCACCATGGCCCGACGTGGCGCCGGGGATCCCGCGAGGGGCAGACGGCGAGAAGCCCGGTCGCCGCGAGCACGCCGCAGACGGCGATCCATTCGGTGTCGCGTGCCGCGAGGACGATCGCGGGTCCCGCGATCGCCGCGAGCAGGGACATCCGGCTGCGGACGGCCCACGAGCCGCTGCGCACGGCGGTCCAGGCCCAGAGGCTGGTCGCCGCGGCCGCCACCAGCACGCTGCCGATGACCGTGGCGGCGACACCGCCGGTCGGGCGATCGGTGATGAAGGCGGCGAGGACGGCGACCGCGAGCGCACCCCATGCGGCGCCGCGGGCGCGGTGCCGTCGCCGTCGCCGGGCGGAGCCGCGGCCCTCCTCGCCGGTCCAGCTCCACGACGGGCGGAGGATGATGAACGCGACGATGGCCGCGGTCGCGACGCCGGCGAGGGCGGGAGCTGGCCCGGCGGCAAGGAACGGGAGCACCGGGGCGGCGCCGGCGAGGAGCCCGGCCACCGCCAGCCGCTGCCCGAGTTCGGGCCGCGCGGACTGAAGCAGGCCTCCGGCGGCGAGCAGGACCGACGCGAGCACGCCCAGGGTCACGCTCGTGGCGTCGGCGGCGGCTCCCGGGAGCCCCAGGAATCCGGCCGGGACCGGCGCGATCGACAGCAGCAGGCCCGCCGCCCAGCGGGTCTCCCGTGACGTGCCGTCTTCGCGTTCGGCCGACCGTGCTGCCATGCGCCCGGTTTCCCCTCCCGAGGAGCCTCGATGGAGGGCGGATCGTATCGCCGTTCCGCCGGCGGGCGGGCCTTCGGCGCAAGGGAGGTCCGGGAGCGAACTTCTTCTCGGCCCTCGACGCCGGGCGCGCGATCGTGCCGTGGCTCAGCCGGGGTTCGGCGCACCGGGCCCGTTCGCCCCCGACCTCGCGTTCGCTACGATCGGAATCCCCTCAGGTCATGCGGAGCCCCCCATGCGTCCTTCCCACCTCGAAAGCCCCCGGTCCGTTCGCCGCCGGAGCCTCGGCCTCCTTCTCGGCTCCGTGGCCGTGGCGGCCGTCGCGCTCCCGGGAACCGCCGTCGCCGGCAGCGGCCCCTGCGCCGCCGACCTCGACGGCGACGGCGCCGTCGCCTTCGCCG
>CAYLNM010000288.1:0-2866 GCA_964385045.1 uncultured Isosphaeraceae bacterium | reverse complement strand
CCGCCGGGCCGCGCTGCCGCGCGGCGGCCGCGGGGTCGAGGCCGCGCACCCGGGCACGCGGCGGGTCGGGCGCGCGGCGGCCGGGAGCCGCACCGGGGCCCGGACGGCCGGGGACCGTCGCGCGGGCCGTCGCCCGCGAGGGCGCGACGAGCGACGATCCGCGCCCGGATGCGGCGTCGGCGCGGGCGCCGGCAGCGGCGCCGGCCCGGGCCCGATCGCGCACTCCACCGCGGAGCGCCTCACCGGCATCGCCTCGCCGGTCGGCCGCTCCCGTCGCCGCCGGCTCGCGCTCGTTCAGCGACTGGAACCCCGCCCCGCGGTACCACGAGACGGTCGTCGCCCGTCCGCGGTCGTCGTACCGCACGATCGGGCCGCAGCCGGCGAGGAGCAGGACGAGTCCGCCGCCGAGGACGGCGGCGAGTCGGACGACGCGGAGGCAGGGAGTCGGGCGCATGCTCGACTGGTGCCATCCGCGGTGCGCCGCGGGAAGTCGTTCCGCAGATCGCCGGGGCGCCGCGCGACGACCCAGACCGCAGGACCGGCACGCGCCGGGCCGGGTCCCCTCGTCCGCCTCAGGTCACGCCTCCGGATGGCCCGGCGCCGCGGTCTCGGGCGGGTCGCTCAGCGGGTGGCCCGGGGCCCGTCGCCCGCCGCCGCCGCCTCGAGCCGGCGCAGCCACCGCATCACCGCGTCCGCCTCCCCCGTCATCAGGCCGAGCAGGCCGTAGTGCCCGGCGAGGTACCGATAGCGGTCGGGCCGGCCCAGCGCGCGCCACAGGCGGTCGCCGAAGCGGGCCGGCACCACGTCGTCGAAGCGTCCGTGGAGCATCAGCGTCGGGACGTGCCGCAGGGCCGGGGCCACGTGCAGGGGATCGAGCCGGCTCCAGGCGATCGCCTCGCGCATGAGTCCCTTCCACCGCAGCATGGCCAGCGGCGGCACGAGGTCGGGCCCGAGGTCCATCGCCGGCGACGCGGCGCTGATGCCGCCGAGGTCGCCGCCGGCCGCCAGCAGCACCATCGCGGCGAGTCCCGAGCCCTCGCGTCGCAGCTCGCCGTCGACGAGCGCGGCCACCGTGGGCGAGAGGATGCCGCCGAGGCTCGTGCCGACCACGATCACCGGCGCGTCGTCGAGGCCCTCGTGCTCGCGGAGCCAGTCGCGCTCGCGCCCGAGGACCTCCGTCGCCGCGACCGCGACCTGGGCGAGGATCTCGTCCACCAGCCCGCCGGCGTCCTCGGCGGAGTCGAGCGCGAGCTCGGTGCGTCCGCCCGGCCGCTCCGCGAACCCGATGCCGCCGAGCTGGATGGAGTCGAAGTGCAGCAGCATCCAGCCGGCCGCGAGGAGTCGTCGATCGAGCGCGCGGTCGAGTGGCGACTCGTGCAGCCCGTGCAGGCGCACCGCGATGCCGCGCGGCGGCCACGTCCACGTCCGGCTGCGCCAGCGACTCGTGCGCACGCCGGGCTCCGGACCGGAGTCGGCCTCGCCGCCCGACGAGCCGCCCGCCGCCAGTCGTCGCACGCGTCCCGGGTCGTGGCCCTGCCACACCACGTGCGTGCGCATGCGGCGCTGCCCGTCGGTGCCGCGGACCACGATCCACCCCGGGCGCGAGAAGGTCACGAGGGCCGGGGGGGCCGCGGCGCGGACCGTCTCGATCACGTCGTCGGGTGCGGCGGCGGCGGGCCGGGCGAGCGGGCGGACGCTCGGGGCCTCGGCCGGCGCACCGGGCGTGGCCGTCGTGCCGACCGCCGTCCCGAAGGGCGTCACCGCGCGGTCCGGACCCGCGAGCTGCACCTGCCGGCAGCCGCCGTTGGCGAGCGCGAAGGCGGCGGCGCCGGCGAGCGCGCGGACGGCGAGCGCGCGGACGGCGAGCCGCTGGCGGCGCCGGGCGGGATGTCGTCGTCCGCCCCGCCTCATCGCCACACCGTCATGGGCTGGTTGTCGATGAGCCGCACTCCGCCGGCGCGGGCGGCCACGAGCCCGCGGGCCGGGCGGCGAAAGTCGCCGATGGGCCGGAGCGTCGCCGCGTCGCGCACCACCGCGTACTCCACCTCGAGGTCGTGGGCCTCGAGCGTCTCCCGCATGAGCTCCTCGGCGGTGGCGGGGTGCTGCGCCGAGTGGGCGAGCTGCAGGGCCCGCGGGATGCCGCGGGCGGCGCGGCGGGCGTCGTCGTCGAGCAGCCGATTGCGGGAGCTCAGGGCCAGCCCGTCGTCCTCGCGCACGGTGGGACCGGGGAGGATCTCCAGCCGCGGCCAGCGCTCGGGCGACTCGGCCCGCACCCGCTCGACCATCGTCGAGACGAGCAGGAGCTGCTGCCAGTCCTTCTCGCCGAAGACCGCGGCCCGGGGACGGAGCAGGTCGAAGAGCCGCGCGACGACCTGGGCCACCCCGGCGAAGTGGCCGGGCCGGTGACGGTCCTCGAGGCCCGGCTCGGTCGCCACCGGCGGCAGCTCCGGCACCGGCACCTCGAGGTCGGGCGGGTAGACGGTGGCGACGTCGGGGACGAACGCGGCGGTCGCCCCGGCCTCCCGCGCCACCGCGAGGTCGGCGTCGAGGTCGCGCGGGTACCGCTCGAAGTCGGTCGACTCGTTGAACTGGGTGGGGTTGACGAAGATCGTGACCACCACCGGCAGGGCTCCGCCCGCGGCCCGGACCCCGTGGTCGATCAGCGTGCGGTGCCCGGCGTGCAGGGCCCCCATGGTCGGCACGACCACGCCGCCGTGGATCCGGCGGGCCTCGTCCTCGCTGCGCAGCACGTCCACGGGGAAAGGGTGGCCGATCCGCGGCGTGGGTCAACCCCTCGGCGAGCAGGTCGCGCGGGACCGCGGCCACGGTGGACGGGCGGGGGGTGGGCTCGGGACATGCCGGGGGG
>CAYLNM010000287.1:0-2866 GCA_964385045.1 uncultured Isosphaeraceae bacterium | reverse complement strand
CGTCGGGGGTCACGATGACGTTGCCGGGCTTGAGGTCGCGGTGGATGACGCCGGCGTCGTGGGCCGCTTCGAGGCCGGCGGCGATCTGGATCGCGACCTCGATCGCCTCGTCCACCGGGATCGGGCCGCGGTCGAGCCGGTCGGCGAGCGACTCGCCCTCGACGTACTCGAGCACGAGGTGCGGGGCGCCGTCCTGCTCCTCGACGCCGTGAATGCCGGCGAGGTTCGGGTGGTTCACCTGGGCGAGCGTCCTCGCCTCGCGCTCGAACCGCTCCAGCCGCGCCGGGTCCGACGCCAGCTCCGCCGGCAGCGCCTTGATCGCGACCTGGCGATCCAGCCGCGGGTCGGCGGCGAGGTACACCACGCCCATGCCCCCGCGGCCGAGCTCGCGGGAGATCCGATACGGGCCGATGCGGTCGGGCATGGGGCGAGAATACTCCATGCGCGACCGGAGCAGGAGGCTCGGGGCCGCATTCGCGGCTCGATTCGTGAGCGAGAACGATCCTCAACGCCCGCCGTGCGGCCCGAGTCGTCCATCGGGATGGTCGCCTCCGTCCGCGCGGTGAGGCTGCCGGCGGATCGGCCGTCGCACGGCGCTCGGTCTGCAACGCCGACGGATCGATCTCGGACCCGTCCGGGTTCCGCCGCCGTGCATCGATCGCGGGAAAGATGGAGGACCGCCTCCCCCGCGATCTCGCGGCACGGCACGGCACGTCGCTCGGCGCCCACCGAGTCGATCCGGCGGTGCGGTCCTGATCGAGGAACGCGACGCGCAGGCCGGCGCTCCGGACGGCGCTCGCCGGCGGGCTCGACGCGGCCGTGTCGCCGGCGGCCGCGCGGCGCGGTCGATCACGGTCCGCGCCGCTCCTCGAGCCGGGTGCTCCAGCTCTGCACGTAGCGGAGCGTGTCGGGGTGCATCCGCCGGCGGGTGGCTTCGAACTCGGCCACGGATGGCAGGACGATGGTCAGCAGCCGCCCGTCCGGGGCGAGATCGCCGGGGCGGAGCGGCCACGACCGGCCGAACCCCCGCACCTCCACCTCGGCTCGCGATCGACCGAACGCGATCGAGCCCTCGGCCTGCGTGATGGGGACGCCGCCGAGCTGGACCACGGCGGGCTCGGCGTCCCGGGCGCCGTGATCGATGAACCGCAGCGCCGACATGTCGTCCGTCCACATCGGGGTGTCGGCGCCACCCTGCGTCACCTGGATCGACGGCCCGTCCCCGAGGAACGGCCGCACGTAGACCTCGTACCGCCCGGACTCGTCGGACGCGTACGCCAGCCACCGCCCGTCGGGCGAGATCGCGGGGTGGACCTCGGAGTGGCTCGGTCCTCCCGTCAGGCGCTCCCACCCGTCCGACTCGCTCCACGCCGAGATGGCCCACTGCTGGTCCCCGTCGAGAACGGCGCAGACGAGGTGTCGACGGTCGGGCGACCACTCGGCGGCGAGGGCGATGAATCCCTCGGGCACGTCGATCCAGCGCATCGTCGACTCCGCGGCGCCGATCGTCAGCCATCCGATGCGGGTCCCCGGGCCATGCTCGCGGCCGAAGGTGAGCGTGATCTCGTCGTCCCCGGGGCCCCACGCCGGCCAGCGCACGTCGCCGCCGGAGACCCTCCGCGTGATCCCGCGCTCGAAGTCGTGCACCCAGGCCGAGCTCTCCGGGCGCCCGAAGATCGTCACGACCATGCGATCGGCGCCGGGGGACAGCCGGGCCGCGAGGGAGCTCCCCGGCTCGAGGTCGATCTCGGTCATGCCCTCGGTCGCATCGAACCAGGCGACGGGCCGGACCATGGAGGGGAACGTGCCTCCCTCGGCGTACACCAGGCTGCCCGACGGGGAGACCGCGTACTGGGCGGAGCCGTTGTTCGTCCGGAAGCTGGGGGTCCGCACCGCGTGGACGACGGCGGCGCCGGTCGCACGGGCCGGTCCGACCACCTCGAGCGCGTCGAGATCGAACGGTGCCGCCCGGAGCACGCCGTCGTCCACGAGGAGGAGGTGTCCGTCGAGATAGCTCGGCTGTGACCCTCGGATCCCGAGGGCTCGGCTCGCGCCGGTCTCGAGATCGTGGAGCCAGACGTTGAGGCCGTGGCCGAGGTCCGAGCTGGTGATGTTCGTGTACAGCACCGCCCGCCCTCCCGGCAGGACGTGCGGGTGATAGTGACGGCTTCCATCCGGGGCGTCGACCGTCGTGGTGAGGCGCTCGGCCGGTCCGCCCGAGGCCGCCACGCGGTGGACGCCGGCCACGTCGGACCCGTAGTAGATGAAGCCGTCGGGGCCCCAGCAGAGGCCCCAGGGCGGGGCGTCGAGCTCGGCCACGAGGCTCGGCTCGCCATCCGGCAGCCGCAGCCGCAGGATGCGGTCGTCCCGGACGAAGGCCACGTGGGCGCCGTCCGGCGAGATCGCCGGCTGCCCGCCGTCGTGCTCCGCCCCGAGGATCGGCACGGTGGTCCTCGACCCCAGCCGCCGCAGTCGCAGCCCGCCGCCGAAGTCGGTGGGCGAGCGCTGCACGGCCGGAGGCTCGCCCGACGCGAACACCACGAAGCGCCCGTCCGGCGAGAGGGCGATCCCCGGCGCGTACCCGTGGGCCAGGCGCTCGCCCTCGGGAAGGGCGAGGTCGGCGTCGACGATCGGCAGCCGGGGGGGCGGCGGGGTCGGCGTCAGCAGCGAGCCCGCGAGACCGGCGAGGGCCGCAACGCCCGCGAGGAGGACGGCGGCGACGGCCACGACGAGGCCCCGTGGCGCGCCACCCCGCGCGGCGGCCGCGGGAGCCTCGTCGACCGTCGCCGGTGGACTCATGAGCTCGAGCCGCACGTCGCCCATGTCCCGATACCGCCTCGCCGTGTCGCGCACGAGGCAGCGGCGG
>CAYLNM010000286.1:0-2872 GCA_964385045.1 uncultured Isosphaeraceae bacterium | reverse complement strand
CGACCGAAGGCCGCTCGGTCGGTCTCGAGCAGCAGCGCCCACTCGAGGCCGGGCGCGCCCTGACGGTCGCGTCCTCCGTCTGCCGCCGTCCGGCCTACGAGCGTCACGCGTCCGCCGAGCAGCGACTCGAAGAGCCGCTTCGGCCCGAGCTCGGAGCCGGCGGAGAGCCGCCCCCATGCGGCGGCCACGGCGGACGTCTCGAGCGCGTCCGCGAGCAGCCCCGCAATCGGCCGGTCACCGTGACGCTCACGGATCGCCACCGCATCCTCGACGTGCACATAGAAACTCGCGTCGCCCGGAACGACGCGGGCGGCGGAGAACAGAACCGCCGCGTCGTCGCGGCTGGCCTCGACGCTCCCGACGCCGGCCGTCTCGCCCGCCGCTGACACGGTCGCGATTGCGGAACCACCGCCGGCCATCAGCCCCGCCACGACCACGACCGTCGCGATGACCACGCGGCACCGAGGCAGCGACATCCACCCGCGGCCGACCCGCGCCCGGTTCATGTCGGCAGCCGCCACGGCCCGGCCACCCGTGACCCCGCGGCCGGATCCCGGCCCGTCAGCGGGCCGAGCTCAGCCTGCTCGGAGCCGGCCGCCGGCGCCCCGGGACGCGGGTCAAGCCGCGGCGACCACAGCCGATCGATCGCCCGCCCCCCGCTCGGGAAGCCGGCCGGACCGAGTCCCGGAGCGGGAGCCTGCACCGGCTCGGCCGTGCGTGGGGCTGGTGCATGCACGGCCGGCTCGACGTCGACCTCGGCTTCGGCCTCCGGCATCTCGACCGCCTCGACGGGGTTCACCGCCCCGGCCGGCTCGGCGGCCCCCGTTGCGATCGCGGACGGCATCGCCGCCGGCGCCGGCACGAACTGCCGAAGCCCGGCCAACGCCGCCGCCACACGCCCCCTCGCCGCCTCCACGTCCTGCACCACCGCCGCCTCGACCGCCACCGGATCCGGATGCCGCCCATCGCGCTCGTGAAGCACGAGGGCCGCCGCAGCAAGTACCCCAACCACGAGCCCCGCCGTCGCCAGCCGCACCGACGTCCGCCGCCACCACCGCCGCGTCCACTCGCGGCCACTGACCGGCCGATAGCCCACCCGGCCCATCACGCGGCCGGTGAGCGCCTCCGGCGCCCGCTCGACCCGCGACAGCTCGGCGAAGAGCTGCTCCGCCGCTCCGTCGCCCGCCGCCGGGCCCCGGCCAGGATGGTCCGCCCGCTGCGTCACGACGCGAAGACCTCCGTCATCTGCGCGGCCAGCTGCTCGTCCCCCTCGATGTGCTTCTTCATCTTCCGCCGCGCCCGGTGCAGGTGGCTCTTCACCGTGCCCTCCGGCATGTCCAAGTAGGCCCCGATCTCGCAGATCGGCCAGCTCTGCTGGTGGAAGAGCAGGATGATCTCCCGCTGCTGCTCGTTCAGGCACCGCAGGGCGTCGTCGAGCAGGCTGCGGATCGACTGCAGCTCCTCGGTCCGCGTGGCGATGCCGGCCGCGGTCGCTTCGTCGCCGCCCAGATCCCGGGCCGCTCCCACCGTGTCGGTGTCGTAGACCGGCCGGTGCTTCTGCATCGCATTCACGTACAGCCGCTTGGCGATCGTGAACAGCCACGTCGAGAAGCGGAACCGCGCGTCGAAGCGGTCGATGTTCCGCAGCACGCGGACGAACGCCTCCTGCACGATGTCCTCGGCCACGTGCGGGCGGCCGCTCATCCGCAGCATGAAGGCGTACAAGCCGTCCTTGTGGGTGGAGATCAGGAGGGCCATGGCCTCTCCGTCGCCGCGCATCGCGCGGTGGATCACGTCCTGTTCTTCCTCGCGGGTCACGGTCGGTCATCCTACAGGCGGGGCATCCCGGGGTTGCCCGGAAAGGGCGGAACGCCTCGCCTCGGCCGGATCGTGTTCGGGCACGCCCACCCTCCCGGCGAGCGCACGGACAGGCCCCGGGGCGGCCGGCACCCCGGGGCCTGCATGCGGTGGATCGGAAGGACGCGGCCGCGGCACCCAGCCACGGGACGTGTAACCGCCGGCGGACGTGCCGCCCACCGCCGGGAGTCCGCCTCGCGCTGCCTCAGGCCGCCTTCGCTCGCGGCGGAGCCGGCGCCGGAGCCTTGCGGTTCCGCCCCACGGTCCTCTGCTCCGGGGTCGCCCGCCGCTCGGGCTCGAACTCCATGATCTCGAGGACCTCGAGCGGATCCCGGGCCCAGGCGTCGGCCCCGATCTCCTCGGCGAGGCCCTCGGCGCGGTTGAAGACGCCCCCGCCGACGAGGATCTGCATGTCGGGGCAGGCCCCCACGCCGCGGATCGTGTCGATCAGGACCCGGATGTCCGGGGCGTCGCCCGCGGCCGAGGCGAACATCAGCAGCGTGTCCGGCCGCCGCTCGCCCACTTCGGCGAGGACCTCGTCGCGGGCCACCCCGCCCCCGCCGAAGAAGACCTCGTAGCCGTCGGCCTCCAGCAGGTCCGCCATCAGGTGGCCGCCGATCTCGTCGGCCTCGGCGTCGCCGGTGAAGAGCAGCACCCGCCGGGTGCGGTTCGGCCGCCGCTCGTAGCCCGCGTGGAGCTGGTCCACGAGCGAGCGGAGGAGGCGGGTGGCGTAGTTGTACGAGAGGGTCGAGAGCTGGTCCTGGCGGTGCAGGTCCGACACCTGCTGCAGCACGTCCCAGAACAGCTCGTGCGCGATCTCCTCGGCCTGCATCCCCTCGCGGATGCACTCGGCCACGATGTCCCGGGCTCCGGCCCGCTGGCCGGACGCGAGGGCATGGAACAGCCGCTCGCTGATGAGCTCCTTGTTCACCTGAAACTCCACGGTCATCCGGTCGACCGACGATCCCGCGCGGAACGGCTTCCGTGCCGCTTCCTCGCCCGGGCCCACCTCGCC
>CAYLNM010000285.1:0-2891 GCA_964385045.1 uncultured Isosphaeraceae bacterium | reverse complement strand
GGCCTGCAGCTGTACCCCGCGGCCATAACCCACACGGATTCCTGAAGCCCGAGTAGTTCGCGATGGCGAGGACCATGTATCGCTCGATACATCGATCGTAGTTGAAGACGATGCACGTTGTCGCAGCCAGCCTCGACTCGAACTCGGGCAACGTCGCACCGTTCGCCAGCCACGCAAAGAAACCCGCCAGCCAAGACTCGCCACATCGCGACACAGCCTCCGCGATAGAATCGCGTTGCATCTCGCGAGAATCCGATACGAGGTTGCTTCGTGCTTCCGCTCGAAGGATTGCTAGCGCGATCCCAATCTTGCCGACTAGCGCAACTCGTCCGTCATCCCGGTGGGAGTCGATGTAGGTATCAATGGATATAGACTGAGGCATCGCGGCGGCAACCTGCCAGCCCACGGCCTGAATCTCATTGCATCGCTGCTGATCGCGGCCTACCTGTGCGACTTCCATGATGGCGTCCCATGCCAACAGGTCGCCACTGAGATGACGGCGACCGAAGTCGCCGAAGCGCACATTGACAATGTCCGCGACCTGGGCTTTCAGCTCCGTGCCGAGGGGAAGGCCAACCTCGTAGCTCGCACCAGCACCGACTACGAAGACATGGCGCCGGTGTTGCTCGCCAGCGGTACTCGCCCCTTGCTCCCGAGGGGTCGCGACGCCCGGAGTAGCGCGCGCCTCGGAGACGATTTCAGAGCGGACTCCCGCGTCATCACACATCGGCAACTGCTGCGAAGCTATCGATCTCGACTCGCCTGCCATCCGGAAACTCTGCGGTCAGGTGCAGCTCGCCGCCGAGCGCGTGCACGTACTTTCGCAGTGTGCTGAGGTACATGTCCGCCTGGTTCTCCATCTTGGAGACGCTGCCCTGCGCAATCTCGAGGGAACCCGCGAGCTCGGTCTGCGTCATACCGATCGCCTTTCGGATCTCCGCGAGCGGCATGGAGGCGAGCGTCTCGCTAACGCGCGCGTCGACGCGAGCCTGAGCCTCGGGGCTCATTCGCGACTTCAGGTCGCGCCACTTGTTGGTCCGGGGCTTAGTCATGGCCGTCCTCCTCGCGAGCGAGATCGTCGAGATGCTCCTGGTAGAGACGGTCAGCAAGCGGGATCATCCGGTCGTAGAAGCGATCGTCGCCGGACTTGTCGCCGCCGATGAGCAGGATCGCGCACCGGCGGGGGTCGAAGGCGAAGAGGACTCGGAGGGCGTGCTGGCCGTGCTTCGTGCGGAGCTCCTTCATGTTCGGGAACCTCGAGCCGGACAACGTGTCCACCGTGGGCCGGCCGAGGCCTGGTCCAACCTGCTCGAGAACTCCCACGTCGTGGGCGATCGCCTCTTGGACGTCCTCCCCGAGCGATTCCCACCACTCGGCGAACTCGTCCGTGTACTCAACCTCCCACATCGGCAATTATTCTCTCCCGGCTATATAGGTCAAGGCGCATCTCGGCGAATTCCGCCCAGAGGCGGCTGGCGACCTCGTCAAGCCGCGCATTATGGGCCGGTTGGGGAGATTCGGCGAGCCCGCCAGCCCCTCGGGCAGTCGCTTGCCCGCCGGCATAGGTAGCCCCTGAGCCCCGCATTCCGCGGGGCCAGCGAGGCTCCCGTGCCCCAGGACTCCCCCGATCTCGAGCAGACGATCCGCGACAACGCCGCGGGCCCCCAGCGGGTCCAGGGTGACTCGGGGAGCGTCGAACAGCACTCGATCAAGGACCAGATCGAGGCCGACCGGTACCTCGCCTCCAAGGCCGCGGCCCGGAGCAAGGGCCTCGGGATCCGGCTGACCCGCCTCATTCCGCCCGGCGCGGAGGGAGGCTGAGTTGCTCGGGCTCTGGCCCCGCCGATCCCCTGCCGCCGTCCCCGAAGCCGCCCCAGGCCGCGTCGCCCCCGTCAAGGGTGGCCGCGTCCTCAGGGTCCTCCGCGGGGCGTTCGACTCGGCGGTCACCACCGACCACAACCGCCGCCACTGGGCCAACGCCGACGGGCTGTCCGCTGACGCCGCGGCGAGCCCCGAGGTCCGCCGGACCCTCCGGAACCGGGCACGCTACGAGATCGCCAACAACGCCTACGCCCGCGGCATCGTCCTCACGCTCGCCAACGACGTGATCGGGACCGGGCCCCGGCTCCAGCTGCTCTCCGACGATCCCGCTGCGAACCAGCGCATCGAGCGGGAGTTCGCGGCGTGGGCCCGCGCGGTTCGCCTCCCGGAGAAGCTCCGGACCGCCCGGATGGCCCGCGCCCAGGACGGCGAGTCCTTCCTCATCCTCATGAACAACCCCGCCCTGCCGACGGCGATCAAGCTGGACGTCCAGCTCGTGGAGGCGGACCAGGTCACGACCCCCGACCTGACCACCCTGCTCGACAACCGCGTGGACGGGATCGTCTTCGACGACTTCGGAAATCCCGTCGAGTACCACGTCCTCAAGGACCACCCCGGCGACTCGCTCCGCCGGACGATCGGGCTCGAGTACGACCGCGTCCCGGCCGCGGCGATGGTCCACTACTTCCGCAGCGACCGCCCCGGCCAGTCCCGTGGTGTGCCGGACATCACGCCCGCCCTGCCGCTCTTCGCGCAGCTCCGCCGCTACACGCTCGCCGTGCTCGGCGCCGCGGAGACCGCCGCCGACTTCGCCGGCATCCTCTACACCGACGCTCCCGCTCACGGCGAAGCCGAGTCGGTCGAGCCGATGGACGCGATCGAGCTCGAGGCCCGCTCGCTCCTGACGATGCCCGGCGGCTGGAAGATGGCGCAGGTCCACGCCGAGCAGCCGTCGACCACCTACGCCGAGTTCAAGCGCGAGCTCCTCAACGAGATCGCCCGCTGCCTGAACATGCCGTTCAACGTCGCGGCGGGGAACAGCTCGGGCTACAACTACGCCAGCGGCCGCC
>CAYLNM010000284.1:0-2913 GCA_964385045.1 uncultured Isosphaeraceae bacterium | reverse complement strand
AGACCGAGCTGCGCGAATCGCAGCACCGTTTCGATGGACATGGACGACCTGACGGGCGCGAGGAGCGGGAGACGGACGGGGACCGGACACGGACGCGGACGCCGGCTGACGGTGTCGCGCGACGAGCAAGGGTATCCGATCGCCCCCCCCGATGCCCTCCGGCGCGCGGAGCCGCGGGCGTCGGACGGCCCGCGCCGCCACCCTCGGATTCCCCGACCCTAGACTGCGGGAAGCCGATCCGAAGCCGGCGGAGCCTCGAGGGGTCGGTCGCCTCGGCTCGCCGCATCCACCGTCCCCCCGCGTGGGACGGGAGACGGTCGCCACGCGGCCGCGTCCGGCCGGCACGCCCCGCCGCGCCGTCCCGACCGCCTCGCTCGGCGTGACGGCCATCCCCCTCCTTCCTGGAACGATCCGCCATGAAGCGTCTCGCCGCGGTCCTGTCCTTCGCCGTCGCCCTCCTCGGGCCGGGGCTGACGGTCGTGGCGGCCGCCTCCGGCCGGTGGACGGGCAGCTGGCACACCTACTGGCGGGACGGGAGGCTCTGCTCACGCTCGAGCAGGACGGCGACCGCGTCACCGGCACCTACGAGCCGGGAGGCGGCAGGATCGAGGCCCGCGTCGAGTCCGAGGAGCTGCGGGGCACCTGGACCGACGGCACCCTCGACGGCACGCTGATCTTCGCCCTGTCGCAGGACGATCGGAGCTTCGCGGGCCGGTTCGGCAACGGCGACTGGTGGAACGGCGAGCGGGTGAGCACCGACGACCGGGCCGCGATGATGCCGATCCCGCCGTCCTATGCCACCCCTCGCACGGCCCTGCAGTCGGTCCTCATCGCCTCCAACGAGTCGAGCGCCGGGAACGTGGCCGCCCCACTGTGGTTCGGACGCGGCCTCGCCTTCGCCGGCGAGTTCACGGACAACCGCGACTGGAATCGGCGCCGGATGCGGTTCCTGCAGCTGCTCGATCTCTGCACGATCCGCCTCGTCGACGTGCCCGAGGAGGCGCAACGCGGCGTCGTCGAGCACCCGGTGGGCACCGCGGGCACGGACTGGCGGTTCGACCTGCGATTCAGCCGGCACGAGGACGGCGGCTGGCGGGTCGTCGTACCGACGCTCGAACGCATCGAGACGCTCATCGACCAGGCCCTCGCGTCGGTCGGCGCGGACGACTACGGAAGCTGGAATCTCGAGCGTCTCGACAGTCCGCGGTACGCGCTCCGGGCCTTCATCGACGGGTGTGCCCGGTGGGCCGAGGGCGGCGCGACGCGGGCGCGGGCGGTCATGGACCTGAGCGCCGTGCCGGTCCAGTTCCGCGATCGCCACGGCGAGTTCGTCGCCGAGTACCTCTGGCAGATCATCAACCGAGTCGGCTGGGTCGTCTGGCAGGAGATCCCCGACGACCCCACCCGGCGCACGGAGTACGTCTTCTACCGTCACGCCCAGGGCAACATCGCCCTGGTGCCCCAGCCGACCGAGAGCGGGGTCGCGTGGCGGCTGGCTCCCGAGACGATCGCCGCCGCGCCGGACATCTACCACGCGATCCGCTCCCTGCCGATCGCCCACGATCGCGCCGTGCCCTCGTTCAGCCGCCACTTCCTGCTCCGGAGCCGGATCCAGGCGGTGTCGCCGGCCCTGGTCCGGCGCGACCTCTGGCTGGAGAACTGGCAGTGGCTGGCCCTGGTGGCCACGCCCGTCGCCGCCGGGCTCGCGAGCCTCGTCGGCGGCTGGCTCCTCGGACTCGTCCTCCGACGGACGCCGCTGAAGCCGGGGGACCGGCGCGGCGTCGTCGGATCCGTGCGACTGGCGACCTTCAGCGGCGTCGTGCTGCTGGGGCTGGCCGAGGTCGGGCTCCCGGGGGCCGTCATCACCGCCGTGTCGATCCCGTTCCTGCTGCTGCTCATCGCGGGCGTGACGTGGCTGCTGCTGAAGGTCGCCGGGGTGGCCGGCGGCGCGATCTACACGCGGGCCGAGCGGACGCCGGGCCAGGTCGACGAGATCGTCACGTCGCTCGGGACCGCGGTCGTCAAGATCGTGGTCGTGGTCGCGGCGATCCTCGTCGCCGGCAAGCTGCTCGGCATCCCCTACGAGGGCATGCTCGCCGGCCTGAGCATCAGTGGGCTCGCGCTGGCCATCGCGGCGCGGGACACGATCTCCAACTTCTTCGGCGCCGCGATCATGATCGCCGACCGACCGTTCAAGCGCGGCGACCTGGTGGACGTGGACGGGCAGCTCGCGGTGGTCGAGAACGTGGGACTGCGGTCCTCGCGGCTGCGGCGGCTCGACGACGCCCTGCTCACGATCCCCAACGGCCGGCTGTCGGACCACATCGTCATCAACCTCGGGCGCCGGCGAAAGCGGCTGGTCGTGCTGCAGGTCGGCTTCACCTACGACACGCCGCGGGAGAAGCTCGACGGCTTCGTGACCGAGGCACGGGAGGTCGTCGGAAAGCTGGACCACGTCGACAGCGACTTCCACGTCGGCCTGACGTCCTTCGGCGAGTCGTCCCTCGACTTCGAGGTCAGGGCCTCGTTCTGGGTGTCGACCTACGCCGAGCACGTCCGGATGCGGCACGAGCTGGTGGCCGAGCTCGTCAGCCTCGCCGAGCGCCTGGAGATGGAGTTCGCCTTCCCGACCCGCACGCTGCACATGGCGGGACGCGAGGAGGAGGCGGCGGAGCGGGACGGGACGGCCCCGGGCGGCGTGCCGGCCCTGGCGCACGAGACGGCGTCCGACGCCCGGTGACCGCGCTCCACGAGTCGGTCGCGTGAGCCGCGGCGTGAGGATCCGGCATCCCCGCGCTCTCGAGGCGGTTGGCCGGGGGCCCGCGCGACCGAGCCCGCTCCCCCGCTCAGAGCTCGTAGCTCGCCAGCAGCGCGAGCAGGTCGGAGAACCCCACCGCGCCGTCTCCGTCGACG
>CAYLNM010000283.1:0-2924 GCA_964385045.1 uncultured Isosphaeraceae bacterium | reverse complement strand
GATTTACGAACAAAGCGGGTGACCGGACTCGAACCGGCGACATTCAGCTTGGGAAGCTGACGCTCTACCAACTGAGCTACACCCGCATGTCGGTGCACGGCACGCGGCCGGGGGACGCCGCGGAAGCGGCTCCCGAGCCGAGTCCCGAGCGGGATGACGAGTATACCCAGGCTCTCCGGCGACGGAAGCGGGCTCGCCGCCGGGCGCGGGGGCTACGCGGGCGGGGGCCGGCGGCCCCGTCGGCCTCGGCCGCGTCGTGCCGGGCCGGCGGCGGTGCGGGCGTCCGGTGGGGGCGTCCGGCGCGCGGTCTATCCTCGCAGGGAGACCCCGCCATCAACGCCGACGCCGTCACGCAGCTCTGGGACCGGGTGCGGACCAGCCTGTGGTTCCTGCCGGGACTGCTGGTGCTCGCGGCGATCGCGCTGGCCGCCGCGACGCCGCTGCTCGACGGACTGATCCCCGCGAGCTGGGGCCGCGGGGCGCCGCTGATCTTCTCCGGAGGGGTCGACGGCGCGCGGGCGGTGCTCGGCACGATCGCCACCTCGACGATCGGGGTGGCGGGCGTCGTCTTCTCGATGACGGTGGTGTCGCTGCAGCTGGCGTCCTCGAGCTTCGGGCCGCGGCTGCTGCGGACGTTCCTCCGCGACCGCGGCAACCAGCTCGTGCTCGGGACCTTCCTCGGCACCTTCGTCTACTGCATCCTGGTGCTGCCGACGATCGACGGGGCCGGCGCCGGCGAGGAGATCGTGGGAGCCCGCGTGGCGGTGACGATCGCGGTCCTGCTCGCGGTCACCAGCCTCGCCATGCTCGTCTACTACATCGACCACGTCGCGCAGTCGATCCACGCCGACGCGGTGGTGCACGGCGTCGGCCAGGAGCTCGACGCGGAGATCGAGAAGTTCTTCCCCGAGGACGTCGGGGCCGACGCCCCCGAGGCGGGGGGCGAGTCGCCGAATGCCCCGCGGGTCGAGGGCGACCCCGTCCGGATCACGGTGGAGCAGTCGGGCTACGTGCGGTTCATGAACGGCGACACGCTGCTGGCGCTGGCCGCGCGGCACGACCTGTTCGTCCGGGTCCGGCTGCGGCCCGGGACGTTCGCGACCCACGGCGAGTGCGTGGCCGAGGCCTGGCCGGCCGATCGCGTGGATGCCGCGCTCGCCCAGGAGATCATGTCGTCCTTCCTCTTCGGGGCCCACCGCACCACGCTGCAGGACCTGCTCTTCACGTTCGAGCAGGTCTCCGAGGTCGCGATGCGGGCGATGTCGCCCGGCATCAACGATCCCACCACCGCCGTCCACTGCGTCGACCGCATCGGCTCGGGGCTCGCCCGCTTCGTGACGCGGGAGCTCCCGTCGCGGTGGCGGACTGACGGCGATGGCGTCGTCCGGATCCGCGTCGATCCGGTGGAGCTGCCGGAGATCCTCGAGTCCACCGTGGTCGCCATCAGCCGGACCGCGGGCGTGCACCTGCAGGTCTGGCGGCGGCTGCTCGGCGTGCTCGAGATCGCGGCGGGGCGCGCGGAGCGGCCGGCCGACGCCGAGGCACTCGCCGCGTGCGGACGCCGGCTCGCGGAGCACGGCGACGCGGAGCTCGGGTCGGCGGCCGACCGGCGGCGGCTCCGGGAGGCGGCGGCGTGGGCCACCGGCGCCGGGTGAGCGGGGGCGGCGCGGCGGACGGGTGGACGTGGACGCCGGCGCGGGCGTGACCGGGCCGCTGCGGCGTGACGCCGCCCGGCGCGGCGCGACGCCATCCGGCGCGGCGCGACGCCATCCGGCGCAACGCGACGCCATCCGGCGCAACGCGACGCCGCCCGGCGCAACGCGACGCCGCCCGGCGCGGCGCGACGCCGCCCGGCGCAACGCAACACCGCCCGGCGCGGCGCAACGCCGCCCTGCCGACGGGTGGACGCGGACGCGGACCTGACCGCGGACGGCTCAGCCGCCCGCCGGCCGCGGCTCCTGCAGCAGCACCATGAGCTTGCGCGAGCGGAAGCGCCGCGTGCCGTCCGTCTCCGGGGCGGCCGCCGCCTCGAACGCGGCCCGCACCGCGTCGTTCCGCACGTCCGCCTCGCCGTAGTCGTCGTTGAACGTCCGCGAGAGGGCGTGGTCGGCGAAGGCGTCGAAGGACGCCCAGGTGATCGGCGAGTGGTACGTCAGGACGTCGACGCGGCCGAACGCCGGCACCGCGTGCTCGCGGAGCGACCGCAGGGCCGCCGCCCGCTCGGCCTCCTCGTCGTGGAAGTGCCGCATGACGTCGTTGAGCGGGCCGCCGGTCGGCTCGATCACGCAGAGGAAGCCGCCGGGGCGGAGCACGCGGCGGACCTCGCCGAGGGCCCGGGCGTGGAGCCCCACCGGCACGTGGTGCAGCGAGAAGGAGAAGACGACGCCGTCCGCCGACGCGTCGTCGGCGGGCAGGGACTCGGCCCCGGACTCGCGGAAGCTCAGGCCCTCGAGCGGCTCGGCGGCGCGGTTGGCGGCCGCCTGGGCCGGGTCGGGATCGAGGGCGAGCACCGTCGCGCCGGCGCCCACGAGCTGGCGGGCGACCGTCATGTCGCCGCAGCCGACGTCGAGCAGCCGGCGACCGGCGAGCGGGACGCGGGCGGCGAGGACGTCGAGGCTGGTGGTCTCGCCGAGCTCGGTCGCCCGGGCGGCGAGCGGCTCGGCGGGGGCCGGCTCGGCGGGGGCCGGCTCGCGGAGGGCCGGCTCGCGGAGGGCAGGATCGGGGGCGTCGGGCATCGGCGCGGCTCCGGGACTCGTCCCGTGGAGCCGCGAGTGTACGGGCGGGTCGCGCGGCGGGGCGCGACGCCGTACGCTGTCCCGACCGCGTCCGCGGCCGCCTCCGCGCGCCGCGGTGATCGCCCCCGGAGCCGTCCATGCACACGACCGTCCGCCGTTCCCGCCCCGGCCTCCGCCGCCGCCTCCGCC
>CAYLNM010000282.1:0-2955 GCA_964385045.1 uncultured Isosphaeraceae bacterium | reverse complement strand
TCCCCCGTCCCCGTCCCGGAGCCTCCCCGTGGCCACGCCCCGCATCCTCGCCTTCGCCGGCAGCCTTCGCCGCGACTCGGTCAACCACGCCGTCGTCCAGGTCGCCGCCGACGCGGCCGCCTCCACCGGCGTCGAGGTCACCCGCATCCGCCTCGCCGACTATCCGATGCCGATCTACGACCAGGACATCGAGGACGGCGACGGGCTGCCCGAGCACGCAGCCCGTCTCAAGGAGCTCTTCCGCGGCCATCAGGGCCTGCTCATCGGCTGCCCCGAGTACAACAGCGGCATCACCGCGGCCCTCAAGAACGCGATCGACTGGGTGAGCCGGCCCGAGGAGGGACGCACGCCGCTCGACTGCTTCGTCGGCAAGACGGTCGGCCTCGTGGCCGCGAGCCCCGGTGCCCTCGGCGGCATCCGCGGCCTGCCGATGGTCCGCACGATCCTCTCCAACATCCAGTGCGACGTCCTCGGGGCGCAGGCCGCGGTGCCGAAGGTCCACGAGCACCTCGGCGACGACGGCTCGATCACCGACGAGCGGCTCCGGGGCATGGTGGAGCACGTCGGCCGCACGCTCGGCGAGTCGGTCAAGCGGCTGCACGGCTGAGCCCCGGCGTCGCCGGCCGCTCGCGGCACCCCCCACCCCCGGGGTATCATGCCGGATCCGGATCGGCCGACGGTGCCCCTCCGACAGGAAGCGAGTTTCCCATGCACTACGACGCTCACCAGCCGGTGATCGACGAGCTCGAGGCGCGGATCTTGACCATCCGCGACTCTCTTTGACTACGACCGCAAGATCGAGCGCCGCGAGGAGCTGCAGGCGCAGATGAACGAGGCCGACTTCTGGAACGACCAGGAGTCGGCCCAGAAGGTCATCTCGGAGTTCAAGCTCATCAAGGCCCAGGTCGACGACCTCGAGCAGGCGATCGCCACGTTCGAGGACGCCTCGGTGGGCTACGAGCTCGCCCACGACGCCGACGACGCCGAGCTGCTGGCCGAGATCGACGAGACCCTGCACCGACTCTCCCGGCGGATGGACAAGATCGAGCTCCGCTCGCTGCTGTCCGGTCCGCACGACCACCGCGACTGCTTCGTCTCGATCCAGTCCGGCGACGGCGGCAACGACGCCGACGACTGGGCCGAGATGCTCGAGCGGATGTACGGCTACTACTGGGATCGGATGGGCTTCAAGGTCGAGGAGATCGCGAAGACCCACGGCTCCGAGGTCGGCATCAGCGACGTGACGTTCCACGTCAAGGGCCCGTACGCCTTCGGCTACATGAACTGCGAGCGGGGGACGCACCGGCTCGCCCGCGTGAGCCCGTTCAACGCGCAGGGCAAGCGGCAGACGGCCTTCTGCACCGTGGACGTGACGCCGGAGTTCGAGGAGTCCGACGTCACCATCGACGAGAACGAGCTCGACGTCACGACGTTCGCGCGCTCGAGCGGCCCCGGCGGCCAGAACGTGAACAAGGTCGCCTCCGCCGTCCGCATCGTCCACAAGCCGACCGGGATCATGGTGGTCGCGTCCACCTTCCGCGATCAGCTGCAGAACCGGCGGCAGGCGATGCAGGTGCTGCAGGCGAAGCTCGAGCAGCTCGAGGAGGAGAAGCGGCAGCGCGAGCTCGACGAGGCCACCGGCGGCAAGGTCGACCGCGGCTGGGGCTCGCAGATCCGCTCGTACGTCCTCTACGACAACCGCGTGAAGGACCACCGCACCGGCCATGAGGTCGGCAACCCCCAGGCCGTCCTCGATGGCGACCTCGACGGCTTCATCGACGCGGAGCTCAAGCGGCGGCGAGCGGCCAAGGAGACGGCGGCGAAGGCGTGATCGCCCGCCCGGCCGCGGCGGCCCCCCCGGTCGCGGGGCCCGGCGCGGCCGCGGCGAGCCCGAGGGAGCACGGCGGTGAGCGACGCGGCGGCGGCGGCCGATCCGGCACCGGTGACGATCGACGACGTGCGGGCGGCGGCGGAGCGCATCCGGTCGCACGTCCACCGCACGCCGGTCATGACCTCCCGCCGCCTCGACGAGCGGGCGGGTCGCCGGCTGCTCCTGAAGTGCGAGAGCCTGCAGCGGATCGGGGCGTTCAAGATCCGCGGGGCGATGAACGCGGTGCTGCAGCTGGCCGAGGACGAGGCGGCCCGCGGCGTCGTGACGCACTCCTCGGGCAACCATGCCCAGGCCCTCGCCCTCGCCGCCCGCACCCGCGGGATCCCGGCCACGATCGTGATGCCCTCGAACGCCCCGCGGGTGAAGCGGGAGGCGGTCGAGGGATACGGGGCGACGGTCGTGCCGTGCACCCCCACGCTCGAGGCACGGGAGACGACGACGGCCGAGATCGCGGACCGGACCGGGGCGACCCTGATCCACCCGTACGACGACCCCCGGATCATCGCCGGGCAGGGCACGATGGCCCTCGAGCTGCTCGAGGACGCGGGGCCGCTCGACGCGATCGTGGTGCCGGTGGGCGGGGGCGGCATGGCCTCGGGCATCTGCGTGGCGGCGGCCGGCGTCGCCCCCGCGGTCCGCGTGCTCGGGGCCGAGCCCGCGGGCGCCGACGACGCCGCCCGCTCGCTCGCGGCCGGGCGGCTGATCCCGCAGACGAGTCCGCACACGATCGCCGACGGCCTCCGGACGAGCCTCGGACGGCACACGTGGCCGATCCTCCGCGACCACCTCGCCGGCATCGTCACCGTCGACGACGCGGCGATCGCGGGGGCGATGCGGCTGGTCATGGAGGCGGCGAAGCTGGTGGTCGAGCCGAGCGGCGCGGTGGGGGTGGCGGCGGTGCTGGACGCGGCCTTCGCCGAGGTGCTGCCGGACGCCGAGCAGATCGGCGTCATCCTCTGCGGGGGCAACGTGGACCTCGACCGGCTCCCGTGGTCGACGGGTGACGCGGCGGGTTGAGCATCGCCGCGCCGGCGCCGTCGCCGCCGGCGAGACACCGAGGCATC
>CAYLNM010000281.1:0-2976 GCA_964385045.1 uncultured Isosphaeraceae bacterium | reverse complement strand
GCGCTGAAGCTCGTGTTCGGGGTGAACGAGCCGTGGCTGCCGCTGACGACCTCGTAGTCCATCCGGCCCGCGAACACGTGGCTGGTCGAGCCGTTCACGGACACGTGGTAGGTGCCCTGGCTGTGAACGCCCTGGTACTCGATGTCGATGCTCGAGGCACCGGCGGAGGCGGCCACTCCTCCGATCGAGATGATGGCCGCGGCAAGCATGCGTCGCATGGTGAGTCTTCCTTCTCTCTTCCTGTCGTTCGGTGGCGGCCGCGATCCGGCACGCCTCCCCTCAGCATGTGCCCTTCTTCCGCGATGACCAGCCCGCGGATGCCGTCCGGCGGCGAAATGGCCCGGTTCCGCCACGCGCGACGCCTGGACGGCGCGCTCTCGGACCCTGGCCGACGGCCGGCTTGGCGACGTCGCATGCCGACGCGTCCACCGATGATCGCCCGGTCGACGACGGCCACCCGGATCGCCACGACGGCGCGGACCGCCTGTTCCACCCAGTGTGTCGAAGGTGCCGGACGCTCGGACGGAGATCGCCGCATGCCGCTCGCCGAACGCCGCACGCCGCGCGACTGATCGCGCCGGTCCCGAGCGCCCGCTCGACCCCGACGCGCCCTCAGCAGCGCCCTCGATCGCGGTCGCCGCCCCGCCGGAGACGACGCCGACGCCGACGCCGACGCCGCACGCCCTCGGCCACCAGCCGCGCGAGTTCCGGCGGATCGTCCCACAGATAGCGCCGCGCGTAGCGCCCCGGCCGGATCGCCAGCTGGAACGCCGACTCCAGCCCCGCGACCTGCATCCACCGCGGTGCCCGCGGCAGTCCGCCGTCCAGCGTCTCGATCACGCCGCCGACCCCGATGCCGACCGCCGGTCCCACCCGCTTGAGGTTCCGCTCGAGCCAGAGATCCTGCTTCGGGGCCCCGAGCCCGACGAGGATCACGTCCGGCCGAAGCTCGCGGAGGAACCGGTCGAGCTCCGCCGGACGCTCGGCGGTCCCGTCCGCGGCGAACCGGCCGCCGTCCGTGCCCGCCACCCGCAGCCCCGGGTGCTCCTGCTCGAGCCGGGCCGCCACCCGGGCCGCCGATCCGGGCGGCCCACCGACCAGCGCCAGCCGCCAGGCCCGCTCCGCCCCGAGCACGCAGCAGCGTTGGACAAGATCGTGCCCCGTGACCTGAGCGCCCCCCGCGCTGGCCCGCCCCTGCAGCCGGCAGAGCCACAGCACGAGCCGCCCGTCCATCGTGCGCAAGTCCGCCGTCCGCAACGCCCGGCGGAAGTCGGCCCGGGCGCGGGCGAGCCGCAGGAAGTCCACGTTGACGGTGGCGATGCGGAGACTCCGACCGCCACGGATCGCCGCCTCGATCGCGCCCGCCGCCGCGTCGAGATCGACCGGGTCCACCGCCGCCCGCCCGAGCGCGATGCGGCGTCCGCGTCCGCGTCCGCGTCCGCGTGGGGGCTCGCCCGGGCCCCCGCCCTCGCGGCCGACACCGTCCTCGCGCCCGGGGCGACCCGCCGATCCGGCCGCCGGGCCGCGCCCGCGCGCGCCCTGCGCGACCTCCGCTCCCCCCGCCGCCGAAGCCGCTGGCGACTCGCTCACCGCCGCGATCCGCCGCCGGTCCCCGCGCGCCCGTTCCACACCGAGCCGGGTGCGGCCCCGGACGTCCCGGGCTCGACCTCGATCTCCACGTCGGCCACGGCCGCCGCCCGCGACGGGACGCCCACCTCGCGGCGCGCCGGCGCCGCCTCCCCCGCCGCCCTCGGCTCGGCCGCGTGCACCGGCCGTTCGACGTCGACCGTCGGCACGTCCGCCCACGGGATGCGCTCGATCGCGGTGCCGACGTTCACGAAGTCGAAGTCCGTCAGCAGCCGATCCAGCTTGTCGAGGGCCGTCCGAAGTCCGACGTAGGCGCGAAAGCGCCGTACCGGGCCCATTCGCGGCAGCCGCGGCTGCTCCGCATCGAAGTCCCGCGGGTGGAAGTACGTCATGGCGTACGCCTGCTGGCGCATCAGCCGGCGCGACATGCCGTACGGCAGCAGCCGAAAGTAGCCGCCACCGCTGTAGGGCACCGGAAGTCCCGCCCACCAGCCCGGCGTCACCGGCAGCTCGCGGAGTCGCCCGCTCCCGGATCGAAGCCAGCAGGGGCCGTCCGGTCCGCCGGGCCACCCTCCGTGCGAGCGGTGGGAGGCGAACACCGAGCTGTCGACCTCGATCCCGTGATCCAGCAGGATGTCGACCGCCCACGTCGTCCGCGGCGTCAGCGAGAAGCCCGGCGCCCGGTAGGCGCGGACCCCTCGGCCGATCGCGTCCTCGATGGCGTGCAGCGAGTCCACGAGGTCCGCCTCGAACTCGGCCGGCCGGAGGTCCGACAGCAGTCGGTGGGCGTGGCCGTGCGTGCCGAAGTCGTGTCCGAGCGCATCGATATGGCGAAGCACGTGCGGATACCGCCGCGCGATCCAGCCGAGGGAGAAGAAGGTGGCGGTCACCCCGTGCCGGTCGAGCGTCTCGAGGATCCGGTCCGTCGCGTGCTCGAAGCGCGACTCGAAGCCCGCCCACGAGTCCTCGGACTCGACGCACCGCCACTGCAGGAGATGGAACCAGTCCTCGAGGTCGAAGGTCAGCAGCCGCACGCCGGTCGAGCCCCCACGGGGACCACGGGCGGCGACGCCCCGTGCGTCGCCCCCGATCGCCCCGGCGCAGAGCATCGCCTCGAAGCGACCGTCAGTGTCCCGGGATCTCGGGGGGAAATGTGCCCGCAATCCGGGCCCGGCCCGACCCGGCGGGGCGGGATGCACCGAGCGCCTCCTGCCGCGCCGCGCCGACGGGGCCGACGCGCGACCGGCCGGATCATGCGGCCGGAGGACCACCGAGTCGCCCACCGGGCGCGTCGCCTCGCGTCCGAGCCCTTCCGCCCGGACCCCGGCCCACGCGCTCACCCCGTGCGGAATCGCCCGACCACGTCGCTCATGACCGTCGCCTGCGCGG
>CAYLNM010000280.1:0-3014 GCA_964385045.1 uncultured Isosphaeraceae bacterium | reverse complement strand
TCGATCTGGTCAATGATGTGCTGGCTGGTTGTGTTCAGCGTGTAGCCGACCTGGCCGACGGTCTGGGCCAGCGCGTGATAAACCCAGAAGCCCTCGACGCACTGGCCGCCGCCGGGCGGGCGGGGGGCGGGGCCCGGCATGCCGGGGGCGGGGGTCGCCCCCACGTCCGGTCCTGCGCCCGCCGCGGCCTCGACGTCCCGCTCCCCGCGGATGCCGGGCCGCGTGATCGCGAAGTCCCACCGCAGGGGGTCGGACGGCTCGAGCTCGCGCAGGCGGGCCGTCAGCTCGACCGCGAGCGGCAGGCCGACGGTGCGGCGACGCGTCCACCGGCGACGCCGCGCGGTGGCGAAGACGTGGGTGTCGACCGGCATCAGCAGCCGTGCCGGGTCGGTGCGATCCCAGCCGCCGGGGTCGATCGCGTCCCGCCGCACCAGCCAGCGCAGCCAGAGTGCGAGCCGCTTGCACGCGCTGCCGTCCGCCGGGTCCGGCAGCAGGTGGTCGAGCGGGGCCGGGCTCGCCGCCCGCAGCTCGCGCACGAGGCCGGACAGCCCGCCGAGAATGGTCGGGCCGCCGTCGTCGTGGCGGGCGAGGGCGTCCTCGAGCGACCCGTGGACGCCGCGGACCCGCCGGACCGCGGCGAGCAGGCCCGCCACGCGGTCGCCGGGCGTCACGCGGTAGCGGAAGCCGGCGAGGGCGGCGGCGAGCTCGGCGTCCCCGCGGGCCTCGAGCCCGGCCGCGGGACGCGGGCCCAGCACCGCCAGGACCCGCTCGATCGCGGGGAGCATCGCGGTGACGTTCCCGTAGGCGAGCGACGCCGCCACGAGTCCGGCGACCTCGCGGTCGGCCCCGTCCGGCAGGGGGCGGACGAGCTGCAGCGGGTCGGGCGCGATCCGGTCCGGACGGTGCTGCCGGGCACGGAGCGCCTCGAGCCACGCCCGCTCGCGGGCGCGGCGGGCGGCGGTCCAGCGCCGGCGGGGCGGAGCCGGCCAGGCGGGGGCGGCGTCGCCCCGGACGGCCCGGCGCCGGGCGCGCGGCAGCTGCCCGCTCACGGCACCGGGATCGTCGTCGGGGCGCCCGGCCCGACCGGGATGCCGAGCAGGAACACCCAGACGTAGAAGAAGACCATCCAGGCGCCGAGGAAGCACAGCGAGTACGGCAGCATCGTCGACACCAGCGTGCCGATCCCGAGCTTGCGGTCGTACTTCGTGGCGAAGGCGAGGATGAGCCCGAAGTAGCTCATCATCGGCGTGATGATGTTCGTGGTGCTGTCGCCGATGCGGTACGCGGCCTGGATGACCTCCGGCGAGTACCCGATCTTCATCAGCATCGGGACGAAGATCGGGGCCGTCACCGCCCACTGCGCGCTGGCGCTGCCGAGCATCAGGTTCACGAAGCAGCACATCAGGATGAACGGGATGAAGACGAGCGGGTTGTCGAGCCCCATCGCCCGGATGAGCTCGGAGCCCTCGACCGCGAGGATCGAGCCGAGATGCGTCCAGCGGAAGAACGCGACGAACTGGGCCGCGAAGAACACCAGCACGATGTAGAGCCCGAGCGAGCTCATCGAGCCGGCCATCGCGTCGATCACGTCGCGGTCGTCCTTCATCGTCCGCGTCACCCGGCCGTACACGAACCCGGGCACCACGAAGAAGACGAGGATCATCGTCACCACGCTGCGGAGGAACGGCGAGGGCATCAGCCCGCCCACGGCCGGGTCGCGCAGCACGCCGTGGCCCGGGAGCCCGAGCGTCAGGTCGTTCCACGTGCCCGCGAGGCCGCCGTCGCGGGGGACGCGGACCTCCACCGGCTGCCCGCCCGCCGCCTCGAGGGCGTCGACCTCGGCCGCGAGGGCGGTCCGTCCCGCCTCGTCCAGCCCCGCGACCTCGGTCCACATGGTGCCGGCCGGCACCGGGACGGGATCGGTGATGCGGACGCCGGCGAGGTAGGTGAACAGCAGCAGGCAGGCGAGGCAGGCGACGCCGGCGGCGGCGAGTCCGCGGCGCTCGCCGGGCGCGAGCGGCTCGAGGTTCGCGTCGTGGTCGAGGCCCGGCTCGGCCCGCGAGGAGTCGTACGGTCCGAGCCGCGGCTCGACGATCCGCACCGTGACCCAGGTGCCGATCGCGGTGATGAGGAACGTGCTGCCGGCCATGAAGTACCAGTTGACGGCCGGGTGCACCTCGTACGACGGATCGACGAAGCGGGCCGCCTCCTGGGTGATGCCCGCGAGCAGGGGATCGACGGTCCCGATGAGCAGGTTCGCGCTGTAGCCGCCGGAGACGCCGGCGAACGCGGCCGCGAGGCCCGCCAGCGGGTGCCGCCCGAGGGAGTGGAAGATCGCCGCCGCGAGCGGGATCATCACCACGTAGCCCATCTCCGAGGCCACGTTCGACAGCACGCTCGCGAAGACGATCACCACCGTGACGAGGTTGCGGGGGGCCGCGAGCACGAGGCCGCGGATCGCCGCCGACAGCAGTCCGGAGCGCTCGGCCACGCCGACCCCGAGCATGGCGACCAGCACCGTGCCGAGCGGCACGAAGCCGGTGAAGTTCGTCACCAGGTTCGTCGTCATCCACCGGAAGCCCTCGGCCGAGAGCAGGCTGCGGGCGACGATGAGCCCGTCGGCGGCCCGGCCGGGCGTGCCCTCGGGCCGCGGGTCCGCGACCTCGACGCCGGCCCACGCCGCCACCGCGCTCACGAGCACGATGCCGAGGGCGAACAGCGCGAACAGCGTCACCGGGTGCGGCAGCAGGTTCCCGAGCCACTCGACGAAGGCGAGGAAGCGGGCGAACCAGCCGCGGGGAGCCTCGGGGCCGTCGTCACGGCCGTCGGGGGCGGGGGGCGGCGCGTGTCCGGGGGGCGGGGTCTCGGTCATGGGCCGGAGGATAGCCCCGGGGCGGCGCCGATCCGCGTCTCCTCCGCCGACCGAGGGCGGCGGGAGGTGGGGCGCGGCCGCGCGGGTGCCGGGCCCGCGCCGGGCCCGCCGGGCCCGCCGCGGCCGAGGCGGCCGAGGCGGC
>CAYLNM010000279.1:0-3068 GCA_964385045.1 uncultured Isosphaeraceae bacterium | reverse complement strand
GTGGAAGCGTGGACCCATCCCGCGAGCGGGGCAGGATCCGTCAGGACGTACCATGCGTGCACTGTACGGGCACCGGCCCCGCCTTCGCCTCGCGCCCACCGGTCCCGGGGGTGGGCCCGCTCGCGGCGGAGCGGCGGCACGCGACGCGGAGGCGGCGACGGCGCGGCACGGCCACGAACTTCGCGGGTCCGGGAGAAAGGCGCTTGAGCCCCCGTCCGACCCGCCGTATGTTGCCCGGCGGTCGGCTCGCGCCGGCCGCGGATGCGAGGGACCGGATTCGGTCCCGCCCCCACCGCGCCGCACGTCTCCCGGGACGGATCGCAGCTCCGCCCCGGTTCGTCGTGAGGCGCCCCGGCCCGACGTGGCCGGGGCGGCAGAACGGCGTCGCTCGTCGGCGACGCCGGTGGGGATCGCATCGATGCAGGAGAAGAGACTCGACCGGACGAGCCGCCGCGGGGCGGCCGTGATCACCGTGGGACTGGCGGCCGCGACCACCGCGGCGGCGTCGGCGGGGACCGACGCGAGCTTCGTCGAGACGGCGGCCGACGCCGGCCTCGTGGCCACGCAGGTGCCCTCGCCGAACCTGTTCCTCTCGGTCGTCGACGTCTCGCGCATGATGGGCGCGGGCGCGGTCGGCGACTTCGACAACGACGGCTGGCCCGACGTCTTCGTGCTCTCGGGCGGCACCGAGCCCGACCGCCTGTTCATGAACGAGGGCGGGACCTTCACCGACCGCGCGGCCGAGGCGGGCCTCGCCTCGCAGCACATCGGCCTCGGGGCCGCGGTCGGCGACTACGACGGCGACGGCTGGCAGGACATCTTCGTCGTGAGCTGGGGCCGGTCGGAGAACGCCACCGACCCGATCGCCGACGACCACCGCCTGTACCGGAACAACGGCGACGGCACGTTCACCGACGTGGCGGACGAGGCCGGCCTGTCGGACCTGGACTGGTTCCTCCCCGCGGGCTGGGGGCCCGCGTTCGGCGACATCGACCTCGACGGCGATCTGGACCTCGCGGTGCCCAGCTGGACGCAGGGCGGCACGCGGATCTTCCGCAACGAGGGCGACGGCACGTTCGTCGAGGTCACCGAGGCCGCGGGCCTCACCGAGACCGCGACCCACGGCTTCGCCGCCCGCTTCGTGGACATGGACGGCGACCGGTATCCCGAGCTGCTCGTCGCGAGCGACTACGGCACCAGCCGCTACTACCGCAACGACGGCGACGGCACCTTCACCGACGTGACCGCCGCCTCCGGCACCGGCCTCGACGGCAACGGCATGGGCCACGCGGTCGAGGACCTCGACAACGACGGCGACCTCGACTGGTTCGTCACCAGCATCTTCACGATCAACGACTCCCCGAGCATCCCGGGCACCGGCAACTTCCTCTACCGCAACGATGGCGACCACGCGTTCTCGGTGCCCGCGTCCGCCCAGGCCACGGTCGACGGCGGCTGGGGCTGGGGCGTGGAGGCGCTCGACATCGACCACGACGGCCGCCTCGATCTCGTCGAGACCAACGGCTGGCCCCTGCCCAACGTCGACGGCGACATGGAGTGGCAGACCGAGCGCTGCTACGTGTGGCGGAACCTCGGCGGGATGAGCTTCGTCGACGTTGCCGCCGCGTGCGGGCTGGACTGGCCGGGGCAGGGCCGCGGTCTCGTCCGGCTCGACCACGACCGCGACGGCGACCAGGACGTCATCGTCTTCGCCTACGACGACGAGCTTCGCCTCTACCGGAACGACCTGCCCGCCGGCCCCGATCGCCGGTGGCTCCACGTGCGGCTCGACACGTCGGGCCACCCGCGGCTGGCGCCCGACGGCTACGGGGCCTCGATCGAGGTCCGGGCCGGCGATCTCGTGCAGACGCGGCAGATGCACGGGGGCAGCACGTTCGCGTCGCAGAGCGAGCTGTCGGCGCACTTCGGCCTCGGTCCGGCCCGCGTGATCGACGAGATCCGCGTCACGTGGAACGACGGATCGGTGACCGTGCTCGAGGACGTGGCCCCGAACGAGCACCTCGTGATCGCCTCGGGACTCCCCGCCGACGTCGACGAGGACGGCACGGTGGGCTTCCTCGACCTGCTCCGCATGATCGGCGCCTACGCCCAGCCCGACGCCGACGCCGACCTCGACGCCGATGGGCTCGTCGACCGCGACGACGTGCTGATCCTGCTGGCGGCGTGGGGACTGACCTCGGGCTGACGATGCCCGTGCCGCGGCGTCCGGCTCGCCGACGATCCCGGGCCTCCGTGCGGAGCCCGGCGGCGTCCGGACCTCACGACAGCCCGCCCGGTCCGACTCGTTCGGCCGGGCGGGTTATCGTGCGCCGATGCCTCCCCCCCCGCCGGCCCTCGGCCGGATGTCGCCGGCGCCGCGTCCGGCCGCGGTCGGCCTCGTGGCCGCCGCGGTCCTCGCGGCGTGGCTGCTCGCGGCCGGGGCCGCCGTCCCGGCCGTGCCCGCGGGCGCCGGGAGCCTGACCGGCGGGGCCGCCGATGCGGCGAGCCCATCCGGACTCGCGGCGCCGCAGGACGCCGCCGCCCCCGGGAACGGAGCCACGGGGACCCCGACCCCTGGCCGGACGCCGACGCCGACGCCGGCTCAGGCGTCGAGCGAGGCCCCGGCCCCCTTCCTCCCGCCGAGCGAGATCGTCGCCCTGGTGGTCGCCGGCCTCGGGGCGGGCGTCCTCGGCGGCCTGCTCGGGATCGGCGGCTCGGTGATCATGATCCCGGTGCTGACGCTCGGCTTCCGCCACGATCAGCACCTGTCGCAGGCGGCGGCGATGATCGTGAACGTCGTGGTCGCGGTCGCCGCGTTCAGCCAGCACCGGCGACGCGGCGCCGTGCCCTGGCCGATCGTGCGGCGGATGATCCCAGCCGCCCTGCTCGCGATCGTGGCCGGCGTCGCGGCGAGCAACGTGCTCGAAGGCACGGCGCTGAAGCGGGTCTTCGGCGCGTTCCTGGTGGTCGTGGTGACGATGGAGGTGATGCGGCTCGTCCGGGTGCGCCGCGCACGCGGCGACGCGGCCGCCGCCGGAACGGGCACGGCGTCGGCGCCGGCCGCGGGG
>CAYLNM010000278.1:0-3185 GCA_964385045.1 uncultured Isosphaeraceae bacterium | reverse complement strand
CCACGAACGTCCGCAGCACGCCGCAGCCGCTCGCCTCGGGGTCCGTACCGTGGCGACGTCGGCACCCTCCCGCCGGCATCTCCCCGCGGCTCGTCGGACCCCCTGGCCGGCGGGCCGCATTCGCATCCGCGAGGGTCCAAAAGACAACGCCCGCCGACCATCGACGGGCGTCGCCTGCGGCATGTGGTGGGCCGGAGTGTAGCCGAGGCTACGGATGCCGCGATGATGGCGGCATGACGCCGATGCACCCGACGCCGGATCAAGCCAGGTACCTCCGGACGATCATCGACGCCCGGCCGCAGTCCCAGGCCGAGCTCGCCCGCCTGATGGGCGTGAGCCGCGCCGCGGCGGGGAAGGTCGTCCTCCGACTCCGCGAGCGGGGACTGCTCGAGGACGCCCCCACCGGCGGGCGCGTCCCGCTGGCGCCGACCGCGTTCGCCATGCAGGCCGTCCGCTGACACGACGGCACCCCGGCCCGAAGGCCGAGGGTGCGTCGTGAAGGCCAGCCGGCGGCTGCTAGCGTCGGGTCATCGCCAGGACGGACGGGCGGCGAGCCTGTCGCCGACGCGTCGCGGTCGGGCGGCCCTGGTCGCCCTCGCCTCAAGGAACCGCTCGAGGTCGGACTCCGCGATCCTGAGGAGCCGAGTCCGGCCGTGCCCGCGGGCGGCGACATCGGCGGCCGGAAGCTCCCCCGCGTCGATCCACGCACCGACGGTCGACTTCGCGACGCCGGCCCGCTCCGCCGCCTCGGCGACCGTGAGCATCGGACGGCGCTGGCCCTCGAGCACCAGTCGCTCGAGCAGGTCGCAGGCGCCGAGCCACGCGCGGCGATGCCGTCGCTTCGGGTCGTCGGCTCCCGCCGCATCGACCTGGTCGCGGGCCTCGCCGACGATCCGCAGCGCCGCGGACCGGACGGCCCGGTCGGCGATGCTCACGCCTCGCCCCGGTCGATGAGCTCGAGCAGCCACTCGGCCGCCAGCCGCCGGCGGTCGGTCTCCTGCGGCGTCTCGTCGAGGTCGATCTGCTCGTCGATGAGGCGGGTCACGAGGTCGCGGGCCTCGTCACGGACGGTCGTGGTCATGGTCATGTCGTGTGTCTCCTGATCGCCGCGACGTGCGGCTCATGGAGACTACCGCCGTGCATCGGCCCGGCACCGTGTAAACACATGTTTACATGCGGCCGGCAACCTCGGCCCGCTTCTGCTCGACCCGGCGCACCAGCCGCTCGCGACTCGCGAGGGTGTCGAGGTACTCCTCGATCCACCGCAGCGTCGTGAGCCGCTCGCCGAGATCCAGGTACTTGAGCTCGCCGCGGTCCGTCGCCTCGATGAGCTCGTCCTCGGTCAGCGGGTCGAGGTAGATCGCCGCGTCGTCGAGGCTCATGAGCAGCGGCTCGGGCTCCTGCGACACCCGGACGGCCGGGATGTGGTGCAGGAACTCGTAGTCGCTGCGAATCCGGCGGATCCGCTCGGCAGTGTGATTGACTCGCTGGCCGTTCTGTCGGACCATCTTGGTCTCCAATCCGCCCGCCTTCCCGGCGGGCACCTGCGGCGAACCCCTCGCCGTCGTCTCGCCCGCCGGTTGCCGCCGGCGGGCTTTTTCATTCCGCGAACACCGTCCTCGCAGGCTCGGTCGAATGGCGGCGCGGGGCGATCTCCCGAGCCCAGTCGTGCAGCCGGGCCGCGACCTCGATCGCAGCGTCCGGCGTCGGCGTGAGCCGCGCGTCGTGGATCGCCGCCACCAGCGTCGCCGGCGGCTCGATGCACGCGCCGTACTCCGCCGCGTGCGTGATCCTGCGGGCGCCCTCGATCGTCTCCTCGGAGTCAATCTCGCCGCGGCACGCGAGGTCCGCGAGCGCGGCGATCGCCTCGAGCGTCGAGGTGACGTGCTCGCCCATCGTGCGGCCGGGGTCGCGGCCGGAGGACCAGGTCGCCGGCGTGCTCGCCACGGGTCAGCCTCCAAACATCGCGCGGTCGCGTTCGGTCGCAGTGTCAACCGCCGGGAGCTGGATGCTCGCCCGGTCCGCCGGCGTCAAACCAAATTGCGCGATGAACTTCATGAGTCGGCCGGCCGCCTCGCGCTCGACGCGGATCGCCGGGTGGCCACGCTGCCCGCCGCTGCGGTCCGGGACGACGCGGCCCTCACGCTCGATCTGCTCGCGGGCGTCGCAGTAGTCGTGCAACGCCTGCACCGCCAGCGCGATCGCAAGCCCATCGTTCGCGGTGAGCAGCCCCGGCGTCTTCGACAGCAGTCGGACCCATTCGTCGAACGTCGGCCGGAGGGGACCGAGGTCGATCATCGGTTCAGGGAGGTCGCCCGGTGGTTGGGGCTCATCGCCGCGGGTCTTGGCCAGGTGAGAGCCGGTCAATCGCAGCCGCGCGGTCGGGGTTGGCTTCGGTCCGCGCTTGCCCATCGTCTCCCAATCGTGAAGAAACTGTTGTCAAAAGTTGCCACGGGTCGCGTCGGTCTAGAAAGCGAAACCCTGTAGGTCTCGAAGCCCCCCCCTGGGGGTGGGTCAGCCCTTCACGCCGACCGACGTCTCGGAATACGCCGCCCACGTCACGGGCGACACCTCGATGAGCTCGGCGTCGAGAAGCTCACGGATCGGCAGCCCGTCGTCCGCACGGTCCTTGCGGTAGAGCTCCTCACGCACGCGGAAGCCGAAAGACATCTGCTTCACGTCGCCGCGTGCCACCGCCTCCCGCACGGTCGCACCGAGCTCGGAGTCCGGCAACGCGATCTCGACGCGGAGCCCAGCCCAATCTTCCCGGAGCTTGAGCGTGCCCGTCGAGCGCCGACCGAGCGGCATCGCGGCGTCGTGCTGCCACAGCGCGACCTGGTCGTCGTCCTTGAGCGACCGAGCGAACGCACCCCGTCGGATCGTCTCGCGAAACATGCCCATGATCGGCTCGCTGAGGCTGTCGAACCTTGCCGCGTATCCGGTCAGCACGCCGGGTCCGCTGCCCGCCTTCCGCAGCTCGCACGCGGCCGGCATCTTGAACGCGGTCCCCAGCCGGCGCTCGGGGGCGACGAGCCGATGGTCGGCATCGACGATCTCGGCCGCCCGCCGCTGCTGCACGGGACGCACGCCCGCGGGTCGCTTCTTCATTCGCGTGCTGCTCATGGTCACGCACTCATCTCGAGCCGGACGATCGCGTCGCCGGTAACGAGCTTCGCGTCGTGCCG
>CAYLNM010000277.1:0-3229 GCA_964385045.1 uncultured Isosphaeraceae bacterium | reverse complement strand
ACCGGCCCCGCCCGGAGCCCGGGATCGCGGCCCGCCTCACTTCGGGATCCTCCCGGGCGGCCGCGGGCCGCTCGCCGCCTGCCTCGCCGCCGCCGGCCCGCCCGCTCGCCCGCGACCCTCGCCTCCGACCCGCCCCTCAGCCCGAGCCCCGCCATGAGCGACACCGCCGAGAAGAAGCGCCACTACCGCAAGACGCTCAACCTCCCGAAGACGCGGTTCGACATGCGGGCGAAGCTCCGCGAGAACGAGCCGAGGAGCCGGAAGCGCTGGGACGAGATCGACCTCTTCGAGCGGCTCGATGCCGAGCGGGCCGCGTCCGGCGCCGAGCCGTTCGTCTTCCACGACGGCCCGCCGTACACCAGTGGCCACATCCACGTCGGCCACCTGATGAACAAGATCCTGAAGGACATCGTCGTCCGCAGCCGCCAGATGGCCGGCCGGCGCTGCCGCTACGTGCCCGGCTGGGACTGCCACGGCCTGCCGATCGAGCACCGCGTGATGACGGAGCTCGTCGACAGCGGCCGCATCGCCAAGCTCGAGGGCCTCGAGCCCGACGTCCGCCGGATGGCGATCCGCAAGGCGTGCCAGGCGTACGCCGAGAAGTTCATGAAGCTCCAGTCGGGCGAGATGCAGCAGCTGCTGACCCTCGGCGACTACGCGGATCCCTACTACACGATGGCCCCGCGGTACGAGGGGGCGGTGCTCGAGGTCTTCGCCGACCTCGTCGAGCAGGGCCTCGTCTACCGCGCCCTCAAGCCGGTCCACTGGTCGATCGCCAACGAGACGGCCCTCGCCGAGGCCGAGCTCGAGTACATGGACCGCGAGGACCCGTCGATCTACGTCGACTTCGAGGCCGCCGACCGCGAGCAGGTGGCGGTGGCGTTCGGCGTGGAGCTCGACGCCACGCCGTCGTTCATGATCTGGACGACGACGCCGTGGACGCTGCCCGCGAACCTCGCGATCGCGGTGCACCCGCGGTTCCGGTACTCCCTCGTGCGGATGGACGGCAACGAGACCGTGGTCGCGAGCGAGCTGCTCGAGCGGGTGAAGACCGCCGCCGGGGCCGAGCAGGTCGAGGTGCTGGCCGAGACCGACGGCGAGCGGCTGCTCGGGCTCGGCTACCGCCATCCCTTCATCGCCCGCGACGGCCGCATCGTCGCCGCCGACTACGTCACCACCGAGGACGGCACCGGCCTCGTGCACACGGCCCCCGGGCACGGCACCGAGGACTACCAGACCGGCCTCCGCGAGGGGCTCGAGGTCTACTGCCCGGTGCGGGGCGACGGTACCTACGACGAGTCGGTGCCCGAGTGGCTCCGCGGCGTGAGCGTCTGGGACGCCAACCCGATGATCATCGCCCGGCTGAAGGAGTCCGGGCACCTCGTGCACGACGTGGTCTTCACGCACTCGTACCCGCACGACTGGCGGAGCAAGACGCCGGTCATCTTCCGCGGCACCGAGCAGTGGTTCGTGGCCGTGGACCGGCCGACGAAGCGCGACGGGGCGGCCCTGCGTGAGATGGCCCTGAAGGCGGCGACCGAGGACGTGGACTTCATCCCCGCGTGGGGCCGCAACCGCTTCCGCGGCATGCTCGAGTCGCGGCCGGACTGGTGCATCAGCCGCCAGCGGGCGTGGGGCCTGCCGATCCCGGCCTTCCGCCTGCCGTCGGGCGAGGTGCTGATGACGCCCGCGAGCGTCCGGGCGGTGTCGGACGCCTTCGCCGAGCGGGGCAGCGACGCGTGGTTCGCCGAGTCGCCGGACCAGCTGCTGGCGACGTACGACCCGGCGGCGGATCCGGACGCCCCCGCGGGCCTCGACGTGGCTGCGCTCGAGAAGCTCCACGACATCTTCGACGTGTGGTTCGAGTCCGGCTCGTCCTGGCACGCGGTGATGCGGAAGCGGGGCCTCGGCTACCCGATCGACCTCTACCTCGAGGGCTCCGACCAGCACCGCGGCTGGTTCCAGCTCTCGCTGCTGCCGGCCCTCGGGGCGACGGGGCAGGCCCCGTTCCGCACGATCCTGACCCACGGCTTCATCGTGGACAAGGACGGGCGGAAGATGTCCAAGAGCCTCGGCAACACGCTCGACGTGGGGCACCTCCTGCAGACCTACGGGGCCGACGTCCTGCGGTGGTGGACGAGCTCGCTCGCGTTCGAGAACGACATCAAGGTGGACGAGTCGTTCATCGAGGCGGCGGGGGAGTCGTACCGCAAGGTGCGGAACACCCTCCGCTTCCTGCTGGGCAACCTCGGCGACTTCGAGGTCTCGCGGCCGGATCGCCCCGGCATGTGCGTGCCCGCGTCGGGCTTCCCGCCCGAGTCGCTCGACGCGTGGCTGCTGTCGGAGGCGGCGCGGCTGCGGGCGGACGTCCTGGCGGCCTACGAGTCGTGCGAGATGCGGCGGGCGCACCAGCGGATCCACGAGTTCTGCAACGAGACCCTCTCGGCCGTCTACCTCGCGGCGGTGAAGGACCGGCTGTACTGTGACGCCCCGGACAGCGAGCGGCGACGGCGGGCCCAGTCGGCGATGTGGGACGTGGCGACCCTGCTCTGCACGCTGCTCGCCCCGATCATGCCGCACACCGCGGACGAGGCGTGGCGGGCGTTGGTGGGCCAGCGCGACGGCGACGCCGAGGAGTGCGTGCACCTGGAGACCTTCGCCGGGCTGCCGGAGGTGGCGGCGTCGCCCGAGTGGCCGGCGGTCATGAAGGCCCGCGACGCGGCGCTCAAGGCGCTGGAGACCGCGAAGGCCGCGGGCGTCGAGAACCCGCTCGACGCGCAGGTGGTGCTGCCGGACCCGAAGGGAGTGCTGGCCGCGTTCGCCGCGGACCTGCCGGACCTGCTGGGGGTGTCGCGGGTGAGCCTCGACGCGGGGGCGAGCGAGGTGGTCGTCCGCGACCTGTCGGACGAGCCGCGGTGCGAGCGGTCGTGGAAGCGCGACGGCACGGTGCGCGAGCGGTCCGACGGTGGCATGCTGAGCGACCGGGACGCGGCGGCGCTGGGGGTCGACTGAAGCCGCCCGGGGCGTTCCGCATTGATCCGGGCGGGTTCTGTTGTGGCTGCACGGGCGCCGAGTTGCCGCTGTGTCGCATCCGACGACGCCCGTTCGACCCAGCACGAAGAGGGCGATCGCCGCATACGTGGACGCACGCGTTGACTGGTCGGAGGTTGCTCGAACGCCTGGCCGGCCACGCCGTGGCCGGCGCAAACTCGCGTAGATGTATTCCCAT
>CAYLNM010000276.1:0-3283 GCA_964385045.1 uncultured Isosphaeraceae bacterium | reverse complement strand
GCTCGCCGCAGCAGGGCGACGGCAAGACCAGCTTCGCGATGGCCCTCGGCCACTCCTACGCCCGCAGCGGCTGCCGCACCGTGGTCGTGGACTGCGACCTCGTGGGCGAGGGCCTGACGATCGCGGGCCGGCTCGACGATCAGCTCGGCTTCCGCGACGTGCTGCGCAGCGGCAGCGTCAACGGCGAGGTGGTCGCGGGCGGCTCGGACAACCTCTGGCTGCTGCCGGCCGGCCGCGACCTCACGGTGGGGCCGGAGTCGATCCGGGCCCGCGAGATGCGGACGCTGATCGAGACCCTCCGCGGCATGTTCGACGTCGTGATCCTCGACGGCGGGCCGATGCCGGGCAGCATCGAGTCGATCCCGGTCACCGCCTCGGTGGACGGAGTCGTCATCGTGACCAAGCGCGGCCGCCAGAAGGCCCAGCTCGACGCCTGCGTCGAGGCGCTGGAGGACGCCGGAGCCCGCGTCTTCGGCGTGGTGCTCAATCGGGCCCGGCCGTCGGACTGCGAGCGGATGGTCTCGGCGTCGGCGGTGTCGCTGCCGGTGGCCGAGGGCCGGCGGCGGCGACTCGCGGCGATGGCCGACGGCGGCATGAAGCTCTCGTCCGCCCTTCGGCCCGGTGAGGCCGACGCGGTGGCCACCGCCGATGCCGGGGAGCCCGGGAAGGAGACGTGACGCCGTCGGGCGACGCGCCCGAGCCTCGCGCGGACATGACGACGATCGACCCCCGGCAACGTGACGTGCCCACGGTGGCGGCCGAGCCGCCCCCCCCGCGGGCTGCGCCGCGGTGGGAGGGCCGCCCCTCGTCCCCGGACGGGTGGCCCGAGATCGGGCCGGTGGTCTGGGGCCTGGGTGCACGTGAGCTGCACGCGGCCCGGTGGGCGTCCCGGGGCGTGCAGTGCGTGGCCCGCGGACGCCGGATCCAGATCGACCGCACCGCCGACCTCTACCTGCTGCTCGAGCCGGGGCAGCTCGTGGACTTCGACCCGAAGCCGCACCTCGAGACGTTGCTCTGGCACAACCGCCGCGTGGCCCGGATCCGGGTGCTGGACGGGGCGACGCCCGACTACCGCGAGCAGGTGGTGCTCGACGAGGCGGGCTACGTGATCAAGGTCGAGCGCCGCTACCGGGCCCGGTACCGCGGCTCGGCCCGCGTGCTGCTGACCGCGGACCGCCGCCTCGCCGAGGCCTGGAGCGAGGCCGCCACCCGGCGGGCGGGCTGGCGGGCGATCCGCGCCGTGACGCCGTGGCGGCACGTCGAGACCGAGCGGGCCGAGGGCGAGACCGCCTGGGTCGGCTCGGCCGAGGACGAACGGCGGTTCGCCGGGCACCTCGTGGCGACGTGGTCGAACCCCGGGCGGGCGATCAGCGGGCTCCGGCACCGGGGCGACGGGGTCTGGACGACGATCGACGAGACCCCGCCCGAGGATGCGGTGCTGGTCGGTCCGCTGTGGCTGGGGGCGGGGGCCGTGACCGATCCGGCCGCGATCGTGGTCGGCCCGGACCTTCGGCCGGATCAGCGGTCGCCGGAGCTGCCGGTGGCGGTGCGGCGGATCCGGGAGATCGACCCGGCCACGGTGGACGAGGCTCCGCGGAAGGACTCGGCCGAGGGGCCGGGCGCGGGGCAGGAGCTCGCCAAGCGATTCTTCGACGTGGCGTTCGCCGCCGGCATGCTCCTCGCGCTGCTGCCGCTGTTCGTCGTGGTGGGCATCGCGGTCCTGATCGAGGACGGGCGGCCGATCTTCTACGCCCAGACCCGCGAGGGGCGGGGGGGGCGGATCTTCCGCTGCTGGAAGTTCCGCAGCATGTACTCGGGCTCGGAGGCGAAGGCCCGCGAGCTGCAGCACGCCAACGCCTCCGACGGGCCGCACGTCAACATCACGGATGATCCGCGCGTCACCCGCGTCGGCCGCGTGATCCGGAAGCTGCAGGTGGACGAGTTGCCGCAGTTCTGGTGCGTGCTGCGGGGCGACATGAGCGTGGTCGGCCCGCGGCCGAGCCCGGAGCGCGAGAACCAGCTCTGTCCCGCGTGGCGGGAGCTGCGGCTGAGCGTCAAGCCCGGCATCACCGGGCTGTGGCAGATCCGCCGCACCCGGCGGAAGGGCGAGGACTTCCAGGAGTGGATCCGCTACGACATCGAGTACGTGCAGCGGCGGTCGTTCGGCCTCGACCTGAAGATCTGCGTCCTGACGGCCTGGATGATGCTGCGGGGCCGCAAGTCGCTGGCGGAGGAGTGAGGTGACGGCGGTGGGACCCATCCTGGTGCTGGGGGCGGGCGGCATGCTCGGCCGCGCGGTGCGGGCGGAGGCGGAGGCCCGGGGCCTGACGGTGACGGCGCGCGATCGGGCAGCGTGCGACATCGCCGACCCCGGCTCGGTGGCCGCGGCCTTCGCGGAGGCCCGGCCGTCGGTGCTGATCAACTGCGCCGCGTGGACGGACGTGGACGGGGCGGAGGCGGACGAGGCCGGGGCCGCCCGGGTCAACGCGGACGGACCGCGGGTGCTGGCCGAGGCCTGCCGCGAGCACGGCGTGCGGCTGATGCACGTGTCCACGGACTACGTCTTCGCGGGGGACGGGACGGAGCCGTATCCGGTGGACGCCCCGATCGCGCCGCTGAACGCCTACGGACGGTCGAAGGCGGCGGGGGAGCGGGCGATCCGGGAGGTGCTCGGCGAGGACGGCACCGGCGACTGGATCATCGCCCGCACCGCGTGGCTCTACGACGGCACGGCGCGCAACTTCCTCACCACCATCGCCCGGCTCGCGGCCGAGCGGGACCGCCTCGAGGTCGTGGACGATCAGCGGGGGCGGCCGACCGCCGCCGGCGAGCTCGCCCGGCAGCTGCTGGAGCTCGCGGGCCGGCCCGAGGCCCGGGGCGTCTTTCACTGCTGCAACGACGGCGAGGCCACCTGGCACGCCTTCGCCGTCGCCATCGTGCGGGGGCTGGGGCTCGACTGCCGGGTGGATCCGTGCGGGAGCGACCGGTTCCCGCGGCCCGCCGCCCGTCCCGATTACAGCGTGCTCGATCTCTCCCGGACCGTGGCCGCGATCGGACCGATCCCCCGCTGGGAGGAGTCGCTCGCCGTCGTGCTCGATCGCCATCCCGCCGCCGCGGGTTGAGGACCGGGGACGCCCGGGGGACACTGCCTTGCTCGCCTTGCCTGACGCTTGGGGCCTGCCATGACTCGACGCGGTCGTCGTCGCCTGCTCATCGTTCTCGGAGTGCTCGTCCTCGCCGGTGCCGGCGTGTTCGGGCTCCGGGAGTTCCGCGCCCAGCGCCG
>CAYLNM010000275.1:0-3344 GCA_964385045.1 uncultured Isosphaeraceae bacterium | reverse complement strand
CCCGCCGCCGCCGCCGCCGCCCGCGCCGCCACCGCCCCGGCCCCCGCCGCCACCGGCGCCGCCGAGGCCCCCGGATCCGCCGCCGCCGCCGGAGATGACGGAGCCGCCGCCGATGTTGGCCCCGGGATGCCCCACCCGGAGCGTCGCGCCCGGACCGCCGTGCTCACCGTCCTCGCCGTCGGCGCCGTCGGCGCCGTTGCTGCCGTTGCCGCCCTGGGTCGCGCCGCCGGCTCCACCGTCCCCGGGGGCACCACCGTCGCCGCCGTCGCCCCCCGCGCCGGCGAGGCCGCTCCCGGAGGCTCCCGCGCCGCCGCTGCCGGGGGCGTTGACGCCCGATCCGCCGGGCGAGGACTGCGACTCGTGGAGGGCCGGCGGAACCGAGACGTCCCAGCCGGACAAGCCGGAGCCCGACGGCGTGAAGCCGTCGAAGCCGCCGAAGCCCGCCGCTCCCCCGAGGCCGCCGAACGCGCCCGGGCCGCCGGCGGCGGTGAAGTTGGCTCCCTGCATGCCCGGCCCCCCGGGCGTCCCGGCGCTTCCTCCCCCGCCGCCCGGGCCGGGGCGACCCCCGGTCGCGGACGCGTCGATCTCCGCCCCCGCGCCGAGGATCACGTCGTCGCCGACGAGGATCGAGACCCCGCGGTCGCCGAACGCGACGATGCGGTCGCCGTCCGCGAGCACCAGGTCGCCGAGCACCCGGAAGCGGGCGACGGTTCCGCCCTCGACGAAGCCGGCGAAGACGACCGGCACCCCGCCCACGAAGATCTCGGCCTGGCCATTGATGCGGCCGAGCGTGGTGTCGAGGTCGACCGTGATGCCGCCGGCGGACGCGGGCGTCGTGCTCGCGGTCGCGGCGAGCGCGGCGGCGAGCGTGATCGCGGCGCCGGACCGCGGCGAGGGATCTCGGCGGGCCGGCGCCGGGGCCGGAGACGAGAACGCGGCGCGGCCCGCAGGCTCGGCGTTCGCGGCGGGCCGGAAGCCGCGGCGGGCGGCGTCGACGTGACGGATGGGATTCATGGACGGTCTCCTCCGGGTCGGTCTCGAGGACGGGCGCCGTCGCGGTGCGCCGCGCCCGGGGTTCTCGCGCGCGCCGGCCTCGCGGCGAGCTCGACGCCCCCCGAACGCAGACTCGGCCACGGGCGCCCGGTGGGACGCCCGCGGCCGAGCCGGGTGAAGCGTGGACGAGGCCGGGCGGCGGGGGGGCGCCGGTCGCCCGGCGCGGATCAGCCGCAGCTGCCCCAGGTGCCGAGCACCGCGAGAAGATCGTTCAGACCCACCGTGCCGTCGCCGTCGAGGTCGGTGCCGTCGGTCCCGGCCGTGCCCCACGCGTTGAGCACGAGCGCGAGGTCGCCGAAGGCCACGTCGCCGCTGCCGTCGATGTCGGCGGGGCAGGTCGGCTCGAGCAGGACGACGTCGCCGTCGGCGAGCATGGGGATCTCGACCGACTGGCCGTTGCCGAAGAGCACCGCGGGGTCGAGGTCCTCCGGCACCACCGTGACCCACACGGTGTTCGGCTCCATCTCGAGCACGAGGGCCGCGCCGTCGCCACCGAAGGCGGGATTGAGCGCGGTGCCCCGCGTGAGCAGCGGACGCGAGAGCTCGAGCCCGCCGATGCCGAGCCGCACGTTGGAGATCGACTCGGGGCCGGGGTTCACGAGCACGATCGCGTCGTGCCCCGCGTCGTCGCTCACGAGGCCGCCCGGCATCGCGTCGAACCGCCGCAGGACGAGCGACGAGGTGGACGGGACGCCCGCGAGCACCTCGGCGATCAGGTCGGCGTCCGGGACCGCGAAGCCGAAGACGTCGGCGCCGTCGCGCAGCCCCGCGACGTGCGGCACCTCGACCGGCTCGCCCGTCAGGATGAACGGGTTCTCGTCGGTCGGACCGGTCACGGACTCGTCCGCCGGGCCGCCGAGGACCTCGCCGCCGAAGTCCGCGGGGCCGGTGCTGCCGAGGAGGACGCGGCCGGGTCCGCCGGCACCCGCCTGCCCGACGTTGCCGGGCGTCAGGTCGAGGGTGCCGGAGCCGACGATCGCGGTGGCGGAGAGCTTGATCGTGCCCGCCGCGCCGCCGCCGCCCCGCTCGCCGTCGCCGCCGGTGCCCCCGGCGCCGCCCCGGCCGCCGCCGCCGGAGTCGCCCCCGTCGCCGCCGTCGCCGCCCGCGTCGTCGCTGTCGTTGCCGTCGAGCCCGTTCTCGCCGCCGGCGCCGAAGAACCCGATCTGGCCGAGCTGGCCCGGGAAGCCGGGGCGTCCGTCGCTGCCGCGGGCCGTGAGCGTGCCGTCGGCGACGATCCGGCCGAGGGCGACGATCTCGATCGCGCCGCCGCCGCGGCCTCCCAGACCCCCGACGCCGCCGGTGCCGCCGTCGCCGCCGGCCCCGCCGGCCTTGCCGAATGCGCCGGTGCCGCCGGCGCTGCCCGCGACGACGATCGGCGGGAAGAGCTGGAAGAAGCCGCCGCCTCCCCCGCCTCCTCCGCCGCCGCCCCCGCCGCCGCCGGCTCCGCCACCGCCGCCGCCCATGCCGCCGGTACCGCCGGAGCCGCCGCCGCCCCCGGAGATGACGGGTCCGCTGCCGGTGTTCAGGCCGCCGCGGCCGACGAGACCGCTCGGTCCGGTGCCGCCGGAGGACGCGTCGTTGCCGTCGGTGCCGTCGCCGCCGCTCGAGCCGTTGCCGCCCTGCGACGCGCCGCCCGCGCCGCCGCCGCCGTTGGATCCGGCCGAGGCGCCGCCGCCGTTGCTGCCCTGGCGCTCCGTGAACTCGCGGGACGGCCCGCCGCTCCCCGGTGCGTTGATGCCGGACTGCCCCGGGGCCGACTCCGACGTGAAGAAGAAGCGGGGGAGCGGGGGCAGGCCCGCCGTCGGGGGGGTCAATGGGGCCGAGCCGTCGAAGCCCCCGAAGCCCGAGGCTCCGCCGAGGCCCGGGATGCCGCCGACCCCGCCGACGCCCACGACGGTGGAGCCGTCGTTGCCGGGACCGCCCGGGCCGCCGCCCCCCGGCTGTCCGCCGCCGGCCCCGGGGCGCACGTCGTTCGCCGACGCGTCGATCTCGGCGTCGGGATCGATGAACACGTCGTCGGCGACGAGGATCGACGCCGCCCGGGAGTCCACCGCGACCAGCCGATCCCCGGGGCCGAGCGTCAGGTCCCCGAGCACGATGAACCGGGCGATGGTCTCGTCGGCGGTGAACCCGGCGAACTCGATCGTCACGCCGTTGATCGTGGTGGAGACCGCACCGTCGATCCGGCCGATCGACGTCTGGAGCGTCCAGGTCGTGCCGTCGCCGCCGCCGGCGGCGAGGCAGGTGGTGGCCGCCGCGGCGAGCGAGGCGAGGACGATGCCGCCGCGGCG
>CAYLNM010000274.1:0-3346 GCA_964385045.1 uncultured Isosphaeraceae bacterium | reverse complement strand
AAAGAACCGCCGCCGCTGCCGCCGCTCGCCGACCCCCGCTCCGCGGCCTCGACGTCGCGCCCGCTCGCCGCCGGCTCGAGCACCGGGAGGAACACGTCGTCGCCTTCGTCGAGGATCGCGGCGGCCGGCCAGACCTGCACGCGGTCCAGCGCCCGCAGCGCGGGGGCCACGTCGACCCACGTGAGGTAGAGCCCGACGACGAGCGTGAGCACGATGAGCGTGCGGAAGATCTGCTTCGTCTGGGCCGAGATCGCGGGCAGGTTGAGGGTGTCCTCGTCGATGGCCGGGGGGGGCGCCTCGCGTGACGCCTCGTCCGCTCCGGCTTCCTTGAGGGCCCGCGCCTTCGCCTCGGCGATCGCCTGCTCGCGGCGACGCCGAGCGTCCTCGATCGCCACCCGACGGCGGGCGATGAACAGCCACCGCAGCAGGAATCCGTTGGCGACGACGAGCAGGAAGCCGAGGCTCAGCGTCCACTGCGCCCGGGCCAGCAGGGACAGTGCGGTGTAGAACCAGCCGAGCCAGGCCATGATCGCGAAGGCGATCGGCGTAGCGACGAGGAACGGGTACCAGGCGTACTTGAGCCGGTCGGCCCAGCTGCCGCGGTGGCGCCGGAACCAGTCGGCCAGCACCGGGCCCGACGGTCGCAGCATCCGCTGCAGCAGCACCGCGAAGAGCACCATGGTCGCGGTGAAGGCCACCCGTCCGAGCGTGGCTTCGGTGACCTCGGTCCCGTGGCTCACCGCGGCCACGGTCAGGACCACCGCCGGCACCGCCGACCAGAGGAACCACCGCAGGTGCCGCCGCCCGGCGAGGAGGGCGGCCGAGGGCCAGCGGAAGTGCGCGTCGGCGAGGCCCTTGGGACGAATCACCGTCCCCAGGAGCCGGTACGGCAGCAGGAGGATCGCGGCGGCGACGAGCCCATCGCCGAATGCGCTGCCGAGACCCACCCGCTCGGCGACGGCGAGCTGCTCGGCGAGCTCGAACTGACGCGTCAGCGAGGCCGAGTCGGTGGGCGGGGCGGATCGCGGCTGTGGGATCGGACTGCGGAGGAGCCAGCCGAGGGTCGCGAGCAGCAGGGGCAGGGGCAGCGCGAGCAGGATCGTCAGGCCCAGCGTCTCGACGCTGTGCGAGAAGGCGTCGGTCCGGAAGCTGGTGACGTCCCGGCCACGGCGCCGGATGCGGCGGCGAATGCGCGGCGTGAAGCCGAACAGCACGGCCACGGCGCCGAACGACACGAGCACCCGCGGCCACTCGGCGGCGGCGGTGACGAGGACGGCCCGGCCGGTGGTGATCCAGCCCTCGAGGTCCAGCACCCATCGCAGCGCCATCCGAAGGTCGGCGAGCGACAACCCGCGGGTGCCCTGGATGCTCCGCGTCCAGAGGATCCGCTCGCGGATGAAGCCGTCGAAGGCCTCGGTCGCCTCCGCGAGGGTCGCGGTCACCTGCTCGCTGTCCTCCAAGGCGCGGCGGAACGCCTCGGCATCCTCGATCAGGGCGCCGAGGGCGTCGCGGCGGGCCCGGGCCAGCTCGACCGCGACCCGGCGGAGCTCGGTCGTCTCCGACTCGTCCAGCAAGGTGCGGGAGAACGCGAGGAGCGCTTCCCGCAGCGCCTCGGGCTCGGCGTCCTCCAGCGGCCGTTCTCCGAGGCGCTCGGCCGCCTCTCGCACCGCTCCGCCGGCGCTGCCGCCGAGATCGAGCTGCCCGAGCTCCGCCGCGATCCGCCGCAGGTCGGGCTCGTCCGCGTCGGCGAGGCGACCGAGGGCAAGCTCCGCGGCCAGCGGCTCGAGAGCCGCGACGCTCGCGGCTCGGGGCGGGGACAACGCCTCGCGGAGCCGCGTGGCCCGGATCTCGGCGAGCAGGCTGCGGGCCTGGGCGTCGACGTCGAGCGCATCCTGCCGCTGGTCCTCGTACTCGATCCGCTCGAGCAGGACCTGCTCGATCGTGTCCTGGATCGCGGCCACGCGTCGCCGCAGGTCGCGGGCGTCGGGCAGCGTCTCGAACTCACGTCGCAGCAGCAGGCCGGTGGCGCGGTTCAGGCCCGAGACCTCGAGCCGCTCCCGCACGTCGTCGAAGCTCTCGCGGAGCTCGGCAAGGCGGGCCGCACGTTCGACGATCCGGTCCCGGGTGAGCTCGGTCCGGGCCGCGTACCGCTCCTCGCCCGTCCGCTTGTCCGCCAGCTCGGCGGTCCGGGCCGCGAACCGGCTGAGGACGGGATCGCTGCGGGCCGCCTCCTCCCGCATGCGGGCGGCCTCCTCGGCCGCGCGGGCCGCCTCCTCGCGGCGGGCCTCCCTGATGACGCCCGACCACGCGTTCAGCAGCGCCTCGAGCTCCTGCACGCGGCGGAGGGCGAGGGCTCGACGGGCCGGCAGCAGATCCGCCCGCGCCTCGTAGCTCGCCGCCTCCGCCCGCAGGGTCGCCTCGCGGGCGAGGAGGGTCTGCAGCTGCGCCCTGTCCCGAAGACGGGCGATCCGGTCGGCGAGGCCGGCGTCCTCCGGCAGCGGGGAGGATGCGAGAAGATCGCGCAGCGGCCCGGCCTGCTCGCGCACCGCGGCGATCTCGCTCGCGATCTCGTTCAGCCGGTCGCGCTGCTCGGCCGCCTCGGTCTGAAGGCGGGAGACCTGCTCGCGCGCGACGCCGATCGCCGCCTCCACCTCGGCCCGCCGCTGTTCGAGCTGCGGGACGCCGGCGTCCTCCGGGACCTCCGGCTCCGGGCTGGCCGGCGGCTGCTCGAGCTCGGCGTTGATCGAGGCGAGCCGGGCGGGGGCCGCCTCGGCGGAGCGGCGGAACTCGGCCGCCTCCTGCTCCAGCTCGCGCCGGCGGACCACCTCGGCCCGCACCTGCTCGAGCTGGCCGAAGAGGGCTTCGGCGGTGTCCGCCGCGACGGTCCCCGCCTCCACCGTCGCCTCGAGCGCGGTCCGCAGGGCGTCGACCTCGGCCTCGGTCACCGGCGCGCCGGACTGGGCGACCTCCGCGGGCGGGGCGGCTCCGGCCTCCGGGGGCGGCTCGGTCGGCGTCGCCTGGCCCGCGACCGCGGCCGGGACGGAGAGGCACAGGCAGAGAGCGACGACGAGGGCGAGCGGGCGCAGGCACTTCACGACGGGACTGTAGCAGTGGCCCGGACGATCCCCGTCGCGACCGGCCGGCTCGGCCACCGAGTGACCGCGCGTCGGAGGGGCCGCTCGCCACGGGGCCGCGCGTCGGGGGCCGCTCGCCGCGGGGCCGCTCGTCCGGTGGGGGCGCTCGCCGGGGGCCGCTCGCCGGGGGGCCGCGCGTCGCGGGGGCCGCTCACCGCGGGGCCGCGCGTCCGGGGGGCCGCTCGGCGGGGGGGCCGCGCGTCGGGGGCCGC
>CAYLNM010000273.1:0-3429 GCA_964385045.1 uncultured Isosphaeraceae bacterium | reverse complement strand
CCCGCGGCGGCCGCGCCCCACCGCGGCGGCGGCGGCGGCCGAGGCGGCGGAGGCGACGACGCCGCTCGCCGTCCGCCTGCGGCCCGCCGACCGCGAGCCCCGCGATCGCGGCACGGCGATCCACGCCCTGCTCGAGGCCGTCGCCTGGGTGGACGTCGCCCCGGGGCCGCCCGGCGAGGCGGAGGCGGTGGCGATCGTGCGGCGGGCCGTGCCCCGTCGGCCCGAGGCCTGGGCCCGAGAGCAGGCGGCGACGCTGCCGGAGATCCTCGGCCGGCCGCCCATCCGCGCGCTGCTCGAGCTCGGGGACCGCGATCCGGACCGGGTCGAGGCCGACGTCGAGCGTCCGTGGGTGCGGGCGGGCGCCGACGGCGTGCAGCAGGGCCTCATCGACCGGGTCGAGATCGAGCGGGACGCGGCGGGGCGGGCGACCGGGGCCCGGATCGTCGACTGGAAGACGGACCACCTCGAGCCCGGGGCGGACGCGGAGGAGGTCCGCCGGCACCTCGAGCGGTACGGACCCCAGATCGCGACCTACCGGCGCGTGGTCGCGGAGGCGACCGGGCTCGACCCGGCCCGCGTCGAGGCGGTGCTGGCCTTCGTGAGCACCGGCCTCGTGCTGCCCGTCCCCGCCGGGCCCGCGGTCGCGGCGGGGATGGAGACGGCATCGGCCGCGGCGGGGCGGCGGGGCGACGCGGCGACCGGCGCGGGGGACTGAGATCCGTCCGGGAGCGGCCTCCCTCGCCGCGTCCCGCCGGGCCCCCGTGCTACCATCGTGACCCGCGGCACGAAGTCCGCCCGGCCCGGTCCGGGAGCCCGCGTCGCCGGTCCGTCCGGCCCCGCCCGGCTCCTCCGGAGGACCCACCGGGAGCCGCCTCCCGCGTCGGCCCGGACCGCTCGTCCCGCCGCCTCTCCGCCCCGGCGAACGGAGCCCATCCCCGCCATGCCCCAGCTCACGATCAACGGCCAGGTCTGCGAGTTCGAGCCCGGCCAGAACATCCTGCAGGTCGCCCTCGACGCCGGCATCGAGGTGCCGCACTACTGCTGGCACCCCTCGCTGTCGGTGGTGGCGAACTGCCGGATCTGCCTCGCCGAGGTCTGGGCCCCCAATCCGCGGAACGAGGGCAAGCTCGAGCCGCTGCCGAAGCTGGTGCCGACCTGCCAGACCCCCGCCGCCGAGGGCCAGGTGATCTACACCGACAGCCCCAAGGCGATCGGGAACCAGAAGGCGGTGATGGAGTACCTCCTGATCAACCACCCGGTCGACTGCCCCGTGTGCGACCAGGCGGGCGAGTGCCACCTGCAGGACTACTCGTACCAGTACGGGCGGTCCCACTCGCGCTTCCAGGAGCAGAAGATCAAGCAGCCGAAGAAGGACGTGGGTCCCCACGTGCTGCTGTACTCCGACCGCTGCATCATGTGCACGCGGTGCGTCCGCTTCACCCGCGAGATCACCGGCACCAACGAGCTCATCGTCGACGGCCGCGGGGCGTACGAGCAGATCGACGTCTTCCCCGGCATGGCCCTCGACAATCCGCTCTCGGGCAACGTCATCGACCTCTGCCCGGTCGGCGCCCTGCTCGACAAGGACTTCCTCTTCCAGCAGCGGGTCTGGCTGCTCAAGAAGACCGCGTCGATCGACGGCCTCACCGCCTCGGGCGACAACATCGAGATCCACCACAACGACGGCGTCGTGTACCGCGTCAAGCCGAGGTTCAACCCCGACGTCAACGGCCACTGGATCACCGACGAGGTCCGCTACGGCTGGAAGCACGTGCACGCCGAGGAGCGCGGACTCATGCCGTTCGTCAAGGGCGACGATCCGACGACCGAGGATCGCGCCCCCGAGGCGTGGGAGCGGGCCGAGGAGGCGGCCATCGCCGGACTCGCGGGCGTCGAGCGGGTGCTCCTCGTCGTGAGCCCGATGCTCTCCTGCGAGGACGCCTATCACCTCGGCACGTGGGCCCGCTCGCTCGACGGGGACGTCACCTTCGCGGTGGGCCCGGTGCCGACGGCGGGCGAGGACCAGACCTTCCCGGGCGGCTTCACGGTGCGGGCCGAGAAGGCCCCCAACGCCCGCGGGGTGCGGCGGGTGCTCGCGGCCTTCGGCGGCGAGGTGCTCGAGTTCGACGCCGCCACCAAGCGGGCGGGCGACTTCGGCGGCATCGTCGTCACCGGCAACTACCCGTCGGACTGGGTGACCGAGGAGGCGGCGGCCGCGTTCCCGGAGGACGCGTTCATCGTCGTGATCGACACGCTGCCCACCGCGCTCATGGCGAAGGCGGACGTCATCCTCCCGGGCGCGACCTGGATGGAGAAGTCCGGCACCTTCGAGAACGTCGACCATCGTCTGCAGGCCTTCGACCGGGCGATCGAGCCGCTGGACTACTGCCAGAGCGAGGCCCAGATCGCGCTCGACCTGCTCGCCCGCTCCCGCGGTGAGCGGCCGGCGGCCTACAACCCCGCGATGACGCGGCAGGCGATGGCCTCGGAGCTCGGACTGACCGAGTTCCTCGAGGTCGCCACGCCGTCGGCGACGAAGGTCCACATCGAGCCGGACATGGAGCTGATCGAGCTCTGAGCCCGGGGGGGACCGTGGCTCCGACCGGCTCGTGCCGGTCACCGGCGGCGGCCCGGCGACCGCCGATCGCCCGGACGGGTCGAGGGCGGGCGGGCGGCGAGGGGGCGAGCTCCCCGGGGCGGGGCATCCGGGGGGCGTCCGGGGGCGGACGGACCAGACGGGGGAGGGGCACTCCCGACGCGACCACGGAGAGGAACGGCGGGGCGCATGGGTGGTGGACTGGATGCCGACTCGCTGTCGTGGGCTGCCCTGCTGGCGCAGTGCACCGACTATGCCCGCGCGACCGCGGCCCTCGGGGACGCGGGCGACGAGGGCCGTTGGCGGGAGGGCGCGGCCTCGGTCGTGGCGCTCCACGCCGTGAGCTTCGCCCTGCGGCAGCTCGACCGGGTCGAGGAGGATGAGCGGCCGGTCGCCCGCGACCGGGCCGCGGTGCTCATCCGCGAGCACGCCGGCGCGCTCGACGCGATCTGGCGGGGCGTGCCGATGCCCGAGGGACTGCTGGAGCTGCAGGAGGACGCGGGCCGGGCCCTGGAGCGCTCGGCCTGGGTCGCCGCGGTCGAGATGATCTGGACCGGCCCGGGCAGCTTCGTGGTGCCGGACCCGGTGGCGGAGCTGCCCGAGGCGATCGAGCGCGGCGACGAGCCGGCCCGCGGCACGCTGCTCGTGATGCAGCCGGGGACGATCGTCATGCCGGGCGAACCGGTGGCCTGGTGGGCCGGCCGTGCGTGGCCCGACGTCGGTCCCGGCTTCGACGCCCTCGAGGCCCGCGACACCGACGCCCCGCGGCAGGTCTACCGGCAGCTCGACGACGACGGACGCATCGTCCGCGACGTCCTGGCCCCGATCTGGCA
>CAYLNM010000272.1:0-3446 GCA_964385045.1 uncultured Isosphaeraceae bacterium | reverse complement strand
GGGACCGCCGGGCCTCCCCGGCGGCGCGGGACGCCCCGGGGCCGGGACCGCCGGGCCTCCCCGGCGGCGCGGGACGCCCCGGGGCCGGGACCGCCGGGCCTCCCCGGCGGCGCGGGACGCCCCGGGGCCGGGACCGCCGGGCCTCCCCGGCGGCGCGGGACGCCCCGGGGCCGGGACCGCCGGGGTCCGCCTCGCCACGGCGGCGACCATGCACCCTCGCTCCGTTCGTGTTTCGTACGGATCCGCCGCCGGGACAACCGATCCCCGCCCGGGAGTTCCTTGCAACAGGCGGCGATCCCTGCGTGAATAGGGATCTGATCCCCGCCGCTCGACGAGCGGGCCCCACCCCTTCATCCCGAGGAGATCCCCCCTCATGCTGAGGCGCACCCGCTCCGCGGTCACCGCGCTCGCGGCCACCGTGGCTCCGGCCACGCTGGCCCTGACCGCCGTGGCCGGCATCGACGCGACCGGCCCCACCTCCGACCCCGACCCGCGCGCCGACGAGGCCCGCGTCACCCTGCTCACCGAGGCGCAGGAGGACGCGATCGCGTCCTTCCGGGCCGAGCGCCCCCTCGCCGGCCTGCTCGCCGACGAGACCGGCCTCGTCGATCGCATCTACGGCGTCCGCATCGCGGGCGGCCCCACGCCCGACGCCGCCGCGACCGCGGCGATCGAGACCGTCTCCGGCGTGCTCGGTGCGCCGGCGGCCGACTTCGTCGCCGGCGAGCCGGTCGGCATCATGCACGACCGCGTCACCGGGGCCCCCAAGTTCCTGCTCTACCGCTTCCAGCAGCAGGTGGACGGCGTGGACGTGTGGCGGTCGACCGTCGGCGTCCTCGTCCGCAACGAGGCCGGCTTCCCGGTCTCGTGGGTGGGCTCGGACGCCAAGCCGGTGGCCGACTTCACGCCGATGCCCGGGCTCGGCAACGCCGAGATCCCGGCCGACGTGCGGCGGTCGCTCGAGCTCGACGCCGCCCCCGGCGTCGCCACCCGCTTCAGCGCGGTACGGGGCGTGGTCTTCGCCGGCCACGAGCAGCGGGCGGAGGCTCCGCGCAGCGCGGTGACCTTCATCGCCGAGTCCGGCGACGTGTCCGACGCGTCCACCTACTGGAAGGTCCGCTACGTGGTGGACGCCGAGACCGGCGCGATCCTCCACGAGGAGTCGATGGTCCACCAGGTGTCGATCGAGGGCACGGTCGAGGGCCGGGCCACCACCGGCGTCGGCGGCATGGACTGCGAGCCCGAGGAGCTGCAGGGCCTGCCCTACGCCCGGGTGGTCGTCGACGGCGAGGAGGTCTTCGCCGACCGCTTCGGCCAGTGGAGCTACGACAGCCCGTTCGGCGGGCCGTTCGCGATCTCCTCCGGACTCGAGGGCCGTTACTTCCGCGTCAACAACGAGGCCGGACCCAACGGCCTCGTGCAGACGTCGGCCGGCGCGGGCGAGTTCGTGCAGGTGATCCACAACGACGCCAACTCCAGCGAGATCCGCCGGGCCGAGGTCAACGCGTACCTCGAGGCCAACCGCATCCGCGACTGGGTGCTCGAGCTCAACCCCGAGTACCCGGTGATCGCGGACGAGCTCGACTTCGACATCAACGTCAACATCGACAACAGCTGCAACGCCTTCTACAACGGCTCGTCGATCAACTTCTTCACCTCGGGCAGCGGCTGCCAGAACACCGCGTTCGCCTCGGTCGTGTACCACGAGTACGGCCACCACATGATCAACGTGGGCGGCAGCGGCCAGGGCGAGTACGGCGAGGGCATGTCCGACACCGTCTCCGCCCTGCTCCTCGACGACCCGCGGCTCGGCGTCGGCTTCTTCCTCAGCTGCTCCAGCCCGCTGCGGAACGCCGACAACGACTGCCAGTACCTCACCAGCGGCTGCTCGAGCTGCGGCAGCGCGATCCACTCGTGCGGCCAGCTGCTCTCGGGCGCGGTGTGGGACACCTACGAGGCGCTGCAGTCGACGCTCGGCCCGGCCGCGCTCGACTACGTGAGCCAGCTCACGATCAACTCGATCCTGCTGCACACCGGCACGAGCATCGACCCGACGATCACCGTCGACTTCCTCACCCTCGACGACGACGACGACACGATCCTCAACGGCACGCCGAACTACGCGGCGATCGACGCCGGCTTCGGCGTCCACAACATGCCGGCCCCCGAGCTCGCCCTCGTGGCGTTCAGTCTGCCGCAGGGCGTGCCCGCGGGCATCGACCCCTCGGGCGGCACGACCGTCGAGGTGGCCATCGAGGCCGTGACCGACGAGCCGGTCGCCGGCACCGCGGTCATGGAGGTCGTGGCGGGCGGCGACACGCTCACGGTGCCGTTGGTGCCGATGGGCGGCGACGTCTACACCGCGAGCTTCCCCGCCGTGGAGTGCGGCACCGCGGTGGACTTCTCCTTCGAGGTCCTCGCCCAGGGCGGCGAGACGGTGCGCTTCCCGGCCGACGCCCCGGCCGAGCGGTTCTCGACCTACTCGGCCGAGTCGGTGGAGATCGCGTTCGCCGACGACTTCGAGACCGACCAGGGCTGGGAGGTCGACAACTCGTTCAACCTCACCGACGGCGCGTGGACCCGCGGCGTGCCGGTCGGCGGCGGCGACCGCGGCGACCCGCCGGCCGACGGCGACGGCTCGGGCGCGGCGTACCTCACCGACAACGTCGACGGCAACAGCGACGTGGACGGCGGCACCACCCGCCTGATCTCGCCGCTCATGAGCCCGTCGGACGAGGGCTCGATCGTCAGCTACTGGCGCTGGTACTCGAACACCGCCGGCGCCGCGCCCGCGGCGGACGTCTTCGAGGTCGACGTGTCGGACGACGGCGGCGCGACGTGGACGCAGCTCGAGATCGTCGGTCCCGGCGGCCCCGAGGTGGACGGCGGCTGGTTCTACAAGCAGTTCGACCTCGCGGACCTCGTGGGCTTCGAGCTCAACGACCAGTTCCGCATCCGCTTCAGCGCCAGCGACCTCGGCGACGGCTCGATCGTCGAGGCCGCGGTGGACGGCGTGGAGCTGCTCACCGTCGACTGCACCCCGAGCTCGGTGCCGGGCGACGTGAACGGCGACGGCGTCGTCACGTTCGACGACCTGCTCGGCCTGCTGTCGGCCTGGGGCCCCTGCGCGGGCTGCCCGGCCGACCTCGACGGCAACGGGTCGGTCGACTTCGACGACCTGCTGACGCTGCTGCCGCTGATCGGCTGAGGCCGGCGGCGACGACGGTCCGCGGCTCGCGCCGGGCGCGAGCGGGCGGACGATGACGCATCGGAGCGCGGGGCGGTCCTTCGGGGCCGCCCCGCGGTCGTGCGCGGGGGGGGGCGTTGTGGCGCCGACGCGGGGGCGGTCGCGGGGCGGGGCGGCCGGGCGCGCGCGGCGGGCGTGCGGCACGCGGGGGGGGCGCGAAGTCGCGATGCGGGCCGGGCGCAGCCCGGCGCGGCCGGAC
>CAYLNM010000271.1:0-3457 GCA_964385045.1 uncultured Isosphaeraceae bacterium | reverse complement strand
TCCGCCAGCCCGTCACCGTCGTCGTCGGCGTCGTGCTCGTGCTGCTCGCGGGCATCGTCGCCCTCTCGCGGCTGCCCATCGCCCTCACGCCCACCGTGCAGGACACGGTGGTCGCGGTCACGACGACGTGGGAGGGGGCGAGCCCGGAGGAGATCGAGCTCAACGTCATCGACAAGCAGGAGGAGCGACTGCTCGGGATCAGCGACCTGGTGCAGGTGACCAGCACCTCGAGCCAGGGGCTCGGCACGATCCGGCTGCAGTTCGCCACCGGCGTCGACAAGGAGGCCGCCCTCCGCGAGGTGGCCCAGAAGCTCGACGAGGTCCCGTTCTACCCCGAGAACGTCGACCAGCCGGTGATCGAGGCGACCGATCCCGAGAACCGCGACTACATCGCGTGGATCGTGCTCGAGTGCGGCGACCCGTCGATCGACGTGCGGGAGTTCCGCGACTTCGCGATCGACCGCATCGAGCCGGTGCTCGAGCGGGTGCCGGGCGTGGCCGAGATCAACGTGCTCGGCGGCGTCGAGCGGGAGCTGCAGCTCCGCGTCGATCCGGTGCGGCTGGCCGAGCGGGGGATCACGCCCGGGCGCTTCGCCGACGTCATCCGCGACGTCAACCGCAACGTCTCGGCGGGCGAGGTCGCGGTCGGCAAGCGCGACCTGCGGCTGCGCACCGTGAGCCAGTACGCCAGCCCCGAGGAGGTCGAGGCGACCGTCATCACCGACGGCCCCGGCGGCACGGTCCGGGTGGGCGACGTGGCGGAGGCGGTGATCGACTACAAGGAGCCGGCGAGCTTCGTGCGGTCGCGGGGACGGCCGGTGATCGCGATCAACGCCGAGCGCGAGCTCGACTCGAACGTGATCGAGGTCATGGCGTCGCTGCAGGCGACGATCGCGGAGCTCAACGCCCCCGGCGGCCTGCTCGACGCCGAGAGCCAGCGGCTCGGCCTCGCCGGCGGCGGGCTGCGGCTCGAGCAGGTCTACGACCAGACCGTCTACATCGACGACGCCCTCGCCCTCGTCCGCAGCAACATCTGGATCGGCGGAGCGCTGGCGATCGGCGTCCTGATCCTCTTCCTCCGCTCGGTCCGGTCGGTCGGCATCATCGCCCTCGCGATCCCGATCTCGGTGATCGGGGCGGTGGTGGCGATGGTCGCCCTCGGCCGCTCGATCAACGTGATCTCGCTCGCGGGCATGGCGTTCGCGGTGGGCATGGTGGTCGACAACGCGATCGTGGTGCTCGAGAACATCTTCCGCCACCTCGAGATGGGCAAGGACCGCCGGCAGGCCGCGATCGACGGGGCCCGCGAGGTGTGGGGGGCCGTCCTCGCCTCGACCCTCACCACCGTCGCGGTGTTCGTGCCGATCCTGCTCATCGAGGCGGAGGCGGGGCAGCTGTTCCGGGACATCGCGCTGGCGATCTGCGCCGCGGTCACGCTGTCGCTCGTCGTCTCGATCTCGCTGATCCCGACCGCGGGAGCCCGGATGCTCAGGGCGCCGCGACCGCGGCGCCGGGAGCATGCCGGCGACGAGTCGGGATCCACGCGGAAGGGCCGCCGGCAGAAGACCGTCACGCCCGCGGGGCACCCGATCGGCCGCCGCGGGATCGCGGGGACGATCGCCGGGTTCGTGCACCTGTGCCTCGGCAGCCGGCTCGCGTCGCTCGCGATCATCGTCCTGCTGACCGGGGCGAGCATCGGCGGCACGATGCTCCTGCGACCGGCCGCCGACTACCTGCCGACGGGCAACCGCAACCTCTCCTTCGGCCTCCTCATCCCGCCGCCGGGCTACAACCTCGAGCAGCGCGAGGAGCTCGGGCGCCGCGTCGAGGCGACGATCCGCCCGTACTGGGAGGCGGGCCGGCTCAAGGGCGAGGATCCGGAGGCGTACGAGCGGGCGGTCGCGAACCTCCCCGAGATCCCGACGTTCGACTTCGCGACGATGTCGCCCGGTCCGCCGGTGCGGCCGCCGAGCCTCGAGAACTACTTCTTCGTCGCCCGCGAGAACATCCTGTTCCACGGGGCGATCAGCGACGACGCTCGCCGCGTGCGGGACGCCGTCACCCTGATGAACCACGCCACGAGCGGACAGGCCGCGCCCGGCGTGATCGCCTTCGCGTTCCAGGTGCCGCTGTTCCAGCTCGGCGGCAACACCGGCTCGGCGATCAAGCTCCAGCTCTCCGGCGCCGACCTCGAGCAGGTCAAGGGCGTCGCGGGGCAGCTCTTCGGTCGCATCGGCGGCCAGTACGGCTTCCAGGCGGTGCAGCCCGACCCCGCCAACTTCACCCTCCGCACCCCCGAGGTGCGGGTGCAGCCCGACCTCGTTCGGCTCAGCGAGCTCGGGCTCGGCGTGCGCGACGTCGCGCTCGCGGTGCAGGTCGTGGGCGACGGGGCGATCGTGGACGAGTTCTCGGTGGACGGCGAGGCCATCGACCTGAAGATCATCGCGGCCGACGCGGTGGCGGGGGCGGGGGTGGCCGATCTCGCGGCCCTGCCGATCGCGACGCCGTCGGGCCGCGTGGTGACCCTCGGCTCGGTCGCCGCCGTGATGCAGGTCGATGCCCCGCAGGAGATCGCCCGCGTCGGCCGGCAGCGGTCCGTGACGCTGCAGGTGACGCCGCCGCCGGGGGTCCCGCTCGAGCAGGTCATGAGCGACCTGGAGGGCATGGTCGCGGGCATGCGGGACTCGGGGGCGATGCCGCCCGCGGTCCGCTCGGAGATCGCCGGCTCGGCGGGCAAGCTCCGCGAGGTGCAGCGGGCCCTGCTCGGCGACGGCACGCTCGCGGGGACGATCGGCAGCTCGCTCGTGCTCGCCCTCGTGGTCGTCTACCTCCTGATGTGCGTGCTGTTCCAGGACTTCGTGCGGCCGCTGGTCATCATGTTCAGCGTGCCGCTGGCGACCCTCGGCGGGTTCCTCGGGCTGGCCGCGGTGCACTGGTACTCGCTGCAGGACCCGTACGCTCCGGTGCAGAACCTCGACGTCCTGACCATGCTCGGCTTCGTGCTGCTGATCGGCGTGGTGGTCAACAACGCGATCCTGATCGTCCACCAGGCGGGCAACTTCCTCACCGGGCGGGCCGACGTCGAGGCGGCGGACCTTGCGGCGTGGGGCGGGCGGATGACGCCGCGCACGGCCATCGCCCTGTCGGTCCGCAGCCGCGTGCGCCCGATCTTCATGGGCACCATGACCAGCGTGGGCGGCATGCTCCCGCTGGTCCTCATGCCCGGCGCCGGCTCGGAGCTCTACCGCGGCCTCGGCAGCGTGGTGGTCGGCGGCCTGATCCTCTCGACGCTCTTCACCCTGCTGCTCGTGCCGCTGCTGCTGGGCTTCGTCCTCCGCGGGGGCGAGCAGCCGGCGCCGGCCCCGGCACCGCGGCCGGCTCCCTCGTCCGGCGGGGGCTCGGGCGAGCGCGGGCCCGAGGCGCGGCCGGCGCGGACGCCGCCCGCGGTGCCGGCGCC
>CAYLNM010000270.1:0-3539 GCA_964385045.1 uncultured Isosphaeraceae bacterium | reverse complement strand
CCGCCGCGCCCGTCGCCCCCGTCGCCGCCGGCCGCGGCGCCGGCGCCGCGGGCCGCGCCGCCGCCCCGCCGCCGCTCCCCGGTGCGCCGGCGGCCGGCGTCCCGGGCCCGCCGGCCCGGGCCGACTCGAGGTGCAGCAGCACCCGCTCCACCGCGATGCTCGCCTCGCTCGCCATCGCGTCGATGCGATTGCGGAAGAAGGTGAACAGCGCGACGCACGGGATCGCGAGGGCGAGGCCGAGCAGCGTGGTGACGAGGGCCACCGAGATGTTCGCGGCGAGGGCCTCGCTCTGGGTCGCGGCCGACCGGGCGAGGCTCTCGAAGGCCCCCACCATGCCGAGCACGGTGCCGAAGAGGCCGAGCAGCGGCGCGATCGACCCGATCACGCCGAGCGCGTCGGTCGAGCGGTAGAGCCGGGCCGTCTGGTCCTCGCCCGCCTCCTCCACCGCGTCCTTGACCTCGAAGACGCCGAAGGCCGACTGCTGGAACCGCGTCAGGCCGGCGGCGAGGATCCGCGTGAAGTACGAGTCGTTCGCCGCGTCGAGGCAGTACTCGAGCGTGTCGGCCACGCGGCCCGAGGCGAGCATCCGCTCCACCGCCTCGACCTGCTCCGGCGGCATGAGGTGCCCGCGGCGGATCTGCCAGAGGTGCATCACCACGAGCGCGAGGGCGACCACGCTGAGAGCGAGGATGACGTAGGCGACGAGGCCGCCGCGCTGGATCGTCTGGAGCCAGCTCGTGCCGCCCGCGTCGGCGGCGGCGAGGAGCCAGGACGGGGCGGCGGCCAGACCGGACGCCAGCGTGGCGTCCAGACCGGAGGCGAGGGCGTCGGCCGAGCGCTCGAGCGGCCGGGCGGCGAGGAGCGAGTGCATCACGGGACGGGGGACTCCGGGTCGCCGGCGGGGCCGGCGGGCGAGGCGGGGATGGCCGGATGACCGCGGAAGCGGGCCGCGAGGTCGGCCCGCAGCACCGCCGCCTCCTCCTCGCGTCCGGCGCGGTCGAGGAAGTCGGCGGCCCGGGCGAGGGCGAGGCCGGCGAGGTACGGACGCTCGACCGCGTGCAGGGCGGGGACGCGCAGGAGCGCGACCAGCCCGCGGTCCTGCTCGAGGACGTCGCCGGAGGCGAGCCGCCGCTCGCCGTCGAAGAACGCCTGCCAGTCGCGGACCCAGGCCGGGCGATCGTCGACGGGGTCGGCGGGCTCGAGGAGCGAGGCGGGGTCGACGGGCGGGTCGGGGGCGTCGGCGTCCGCACGCGCGCCCGCCGCGGTGCGGGCCGCGGCCGCGTCGGCCCCGAGCAGGCAGCGCACGAGCAGCCGGAGGCCCGCGTCGTCGCCGGCCTCGGGCAGCGGCCCGGGCGGCAGGCCGGCCGCGGCGCGAGCGGCGTGCCGGTAGGCGGCGGCGACCGCGGCGGCGCGCGTGGCCGCGGCGCGGGCGCGGTCGGAGAGGACCTCGCTCGCGGCGGAGCGCTCGAGCCGGCGCACCGCCTCGTCGAGCCGGGCCGCGAGGGCCCCGGCGTCGACGCCGCGGTGCCACGCCGGCGGGATCGCGGGCGCGAGGGCGTGGGCGGGGTCGAGCACGGGCGGGAGGGCCGCGTAGGCCCGCGTCGTGACGCCCGCGGCCTCGAGCCGCAGGGTCTCGAGCAGCGGCTCGATCGCCTCGGCGTGGCCACCGCGTGCGATGCGGCAGCGGAGCAGCCCCTCGATCGCGGTGCGGGCGAGCTCGTCCTCGCGGCCCCGCATGCGGTCGAACAGGCCGGCGAGCAGCGGCTCGGCCAGCAGCGGGTCGCCGCGGTCGATGCGGGTGCGAGCCCGCCAGACCGCGGTGCCGTCGGCGAGCCAGCCGTCCACTCGCGGATCGTCGACGCCCTCCACCCGTCGGATGCGGTCCCACGGCACGAGCCGCTCGCCGAGCCGCTCGGTGTCCAGTCGCACGCCGCGCCGGTCCATGACCAGCAGCCGTCCGCCGAGCGGGGCGAGCCCGCCGCGCCGCACGAGCTCGATCTCGATCTCGGCGTCGGTCTCGGGCTGCGCGGAGCGAGGGGCGGCCGTCGCGGCCGTCGCGGCGCCCGTCGCACCCGTCGTGGCCCCCGCGCTCGCCGCGACGACGACGACGCCCGCGACGATGCCCGCGGCCGACCACCGGCGCGAGGTCCGGGCCGCCGGGGCCCCCGCGGTCGTCGCGCGCTCGGCCCGCATCACGGACGCCCCGGCGAGGCGAAGAAGGTGTACCGGCCGCCGGACTCGCGGGCGATCTGCCGCAGCAGGTCCTGCGACGACGGGTCGCCGAAGGCGATCGTGTTGACCACCACCGGCCGGCCGCGGCCGTTGAGGGTGCGCACGAGCTCGGGCACGGTGTCCTCGATCTCGCCGTCGGTGAGGAAGAAGACGACGTCGGGTCGCCGCGGCAGGGCGAAGACGGACTCGAACGCCGAGTCGGGCCGCGTGCCGCCCCCGGGCCGCTCGCCCGCGAGCCACGTCCGCAGACGGCGGATCGCCCGGGTGCGGGCGGGCAGCCACTGCTCCTGGTGCGGGGGCACCGCGTGGGTGGTGGCGAAGAGCACGACGTGGAAGAGCGCGTGCTCCGGCAGGCTCTCGATCGAGCGCAGCAGCTCGTCGCGGGCGTACCGCATGCGGCCGGCCTCCCGCATCGAGCCCGAGCGGTCGACGATGTAGGCGAAGCGGCTGCCCGTCGAGCGGATCCCGAAGAAGCTCGTGCCCGACCCGCCCGCCCCGCCGCCGGCGGTCGAGGCCGCCTCGCCCGAGCCGCCGAGGCTCGGCATGGTGGACGCGGCGGCGGCGAGCTCGACCCCCTGCGGCACCACCGCCTCGAGGTCCTCGGCCTGCGGCTCCATCTCGGCGAGGTCGGACGCGGCGGGGTCGGCGGCGGCGCCGGAGGCCGTGTCGGTGAGGGCGGCGTCGCGCTCGGTGGCGGCCGAGACCTCGACCCCGACCGCCGAGCGGTCCTCGCCCCAGCCGGGGCGAAGGTTGAAGGCCAGCACCACGACGAGGGCCACGTGGGCGAGGGCAGAGCACGCGAGGCCGGCACCGAGCATGCGGCGCCGGCGGCGGGTGGCCAGCTCGCTCTGGCGGGCCCGGATGGCGGGCAGCAGGTGCCGCAGGTCGCCCCGGCGCGGCAGGGTCGCGGGCCGCGGTCGGGCCGCGGCGGGAGTGGGGCCTCGGGGCGTCGCGGACGCCCCGGAGGCGGCGGGCTGGGGTCCGGTCCCGTTCACGCGTCCTGCGGCTCCGGCGGGGGCTCGGTCACGATCCGTCACGATACGGGCTCACCCCGGACGGTACGCTCGGGAGTCCATGCGGCTGCGACGGGCCCGCGGATCCGTCCGTCGCCGGCCCCCGGCTCGCGCGCGAGGACCGGGGCCCCGGGCCGCACGCCGCCCGTGCCGGCCCCCGCGCCCCGGACTTCACCGGCTCGCCTGCGTCCCGCCCTGGACCGGCCCTCGGCGTCCCCCCGCCAGCCGCCGCTCCGGCCCTCCACTCCGTCCTCCTGCACCGCCTCGCCCGCACGCCCCGCCGCCCCGCTCCGC
>CAYLNM010000269.1:0-3546 GCA_964385045.1 uncultured Isosphaeraceae bacterium | reverse complement strand
GGGGGTGCCGGGGGTGCCGGAGGCCGCGCCGGCGCCCGACGCGGGGGCCGCGGGGCTCGGGAGGGGGGCGGCGTCGCCGCCGCCGGACGTCGCGGCCGCCTCGCCCGGGCGGGCGGGGTCGGGCGGAGGCTCGGCCTGGTCTGCTCCGTCGGGCATGGCGGAACGGTATCGGACGCCGGGCGCGCCGCCCCGCCCGCACGGGTCCCGGCTCGTCTCGCACCGCCGGCAACCCCGAACGGCCCCGGCGCGAAGCCCCGAATCCGGTCTCACGCAGGGACCGCGGCCGGCCGACCCGCTACCCTTGAGACCCGGACCGTGTCCGGATCCTCCGAGCCATGACCACGCCGCCCCCCGCCTCCCGCTGCCCGTTCCTCGGCGACGCCGCCGCGGACGCCGGTGTGCCGGTGGGGCGGGAGGCGACGGCCCGGGCCGCGTCGCCTCCGGGCGGCACCGCCGGGCCCGCGGCGGCGCCGGTGGCGGGGAAGACGACGACGCCGACCGCCTCGGCTCCCGCCGCGGGCGCCGCGGGCGGCTGCCGCCATCCGTCGAGCCCGGTCCGCTGGGGCCTGGCCGCGACCGGCTTCCTCTGCGTGGCCGTCGGGGCGGTGGGCACGGTGGTGCCGGGCCTGCCGACGACGATCTTCCTCATCGTCGCCTCGTGGTGCTTCACCCGCTCCTGCCCCTGGCTGGACGAGCGGATGCGGACCTCGCGGATCTTCGCCCCGTACGCACGGTTCCTCGACCCCGACGAGCCGATGCCGGCCCGCACCCGGGCGACCGTGATCGCCCTCGTGTGGCTCTTCGCCGGGGCGAGCGCGATCTGGCTCGCGGCGACCGAGCATCCGGTCGCCGCGGCCCTGACCGCGGCGGCCGCCGTCGCGGGCACGATCATGGTGCTCCGCTGGCGGCGCGAGAGCGAGCCCGCGGCCGCGGCGGCCCACGCCCGGTCCGACTGACGGCCCGGCCCGGCCCGGGCCGGCGGCGTCCGCCGCGGATCAGAGGATCCGCATCCGGCGGAACAACAGCACCTCCAGCGCCGCGATCGCCACCATCACCGCGCAGACCACCGCGAACCCCGCGGGCGAGTCGGCGAGGGGGATGCCGCCGACGTTGATGCCGAGCAGCCCGGTGAGCAGGCTCAGGGGCAGGGCGACCGTCGCCACGATCGTGAGCAGGTAGACGGTCCGGCCGACGCGAGCCTCGTGCCGCGCCCGCAGCTCGTCCTGGTTCACCGCCGCCCGGTCGCGGATCTCCTCGAGCGCATCGAGGGCCCGGGCCGTCTGCTCGGCCGCGGCGCGGAGCAGGGACCGGTCGGCCCGCGCCAGGAGCGGGTGCTCGAGGGCCGCGAGCTCCGAGAGCGCCTGTCGCTGCGGCACGAGATGGCGGCGCAGGCCGATGGCCTGCCGGCGAATGGCGGCGAGGCGGCCGCGGGCGCGGGGATCGTCCCCGTCGGATGCGAGCATCGCCTCCTCGACGTCGTCGAGCAGGTCCTCGAGGTTGTCGACCGACGGACCGATGCGCTGGGCCAGCCCGGCCGCGATCGCGGCGAGCAGGCCGCCGGGCGTCGCGGGCGCCGCCCCGCGTGCCGCCGCCCGGCGCAGCTGCGCGATCGTCTGGAAGCGGAACTGCCGCAGGGTCAGCGCCCGCCCCGGCTCGATCCAGATGCGGATCGCGATCAGCTCGTCCGGCTCCGCGCCGGGGTTGAGGTTCACGCCGCGGAGGATGACGAGCAGGCCCCGGCCCTCCTCCTGGTGCCGCGGGCGCGTCTCCTCGTCGAGCAGGGCCTGGGCCATCGCGGGGTCGATGCCGGATCGCTCGCGCAGCCACGCCTGCGCCCGCGGACGCATGCGGTCGAGGTTGATCCACAGCGGGCGGTCGTCGGCCCGGCCCGGTCCGGCCGGCGGCGGCGGCGCGGGCTCGAGGGCGTCCCAGCCGAGTCGTGCTCCGTCGAGCTGCGCCGCGTCGCCCGGGAGCCGCACCGCGAAGACGAGGCCACCGTCGGCGTCGGTGAACGCGAAGGGCGCGTCGGCGGGCTCGCCGATCCCGTCGGCGGTCGCGCCGGCGGCCCCGTCGGGCGGCCGATCGGCAGCGGTGCCCGACGCGGACACGGACGCGGACGCACGAGGATCGGCGGGGCGGTGCATCGCCGCATCGTCCCGCGGACCGCCCCCGAACGCGAGCCCCCGCCGCCGGCGCCCCCGGGGGAGGGCGGGCCGGGGGCGGGGGGTCGCCCGGGGGCGGGCGGCGGTGGCGGAGGCCGGGCGGCCGGGCGGCCGGGCTCAGCCGCAGGTGCCCCAGGTGCCGAGCACCGCGAGCAGGTCGTTCAGGTCCACCGTGCCGTCGCCGTCGAGGTCGGTGCCGTCCGTGCCCGCGGTCCCCCACGCGGCGAGCACGAGCGTGAGGTCGCCGAAGGCCACGTCGCCGCTGCCGTCGAGGTCGGCGGGGCAGGCGGGCTCGAGCAGCAGCACGTCGCCGTCGGCGAGCGCGTCCGCCGCGACCGTGAGGCCGTCGCCCGCGAGGACGACGCCGTCGAGGTCCTCGGGCACCACCGTGATCCACACCGCCCCCGGCTCGAGCTCGGCGACGAGCACCGGGCCCGGACCGCCGAGCGCCGGATTGAGCGCGAGGCCGCGGCGGAGCAGCGGCTGGGACGCGCTCGTCGTCCCGAGGCCGAGGGCGACCGCGGACACGAAGGCGTCCCCCGCGTTGACGATCGCGATCGCGTCGTGGTCCGCGTCGTCGCCGGCGAGGCCGACCGGCAGGGCGTCGAGCCGGCGGAGCACGAGCGACGGGGCCCCCGCGACGCCGTCGAGCAGGATCTCGAGCAGCTCGGCGTCGGGATGGGCGAATCCGTAGACGTCGGCTCCGTCCCGCAGGCCGGCGATGAACGGCACCGGGGCGGGGTCGTCCGCGAGCATGAAGGGGTTCGCATCGGTCGGCCCCGCGACCCCTGCGTCCTGCGGGGCGCCGAGGACGTCGCCCGCGAAGGCGTCCGCTCCGGTGGTGCCCCGGAGAAGACGTCCCGCCCCGCCGGTGGCGGGCAGGTCGAGGTTGCCGGGACGCAGGTCGAGCGTCCCCGCGCCGTCGAGCACGGTCGCGACGAGCTTGATCGTGCCCGCCGCGCCGCCGCCCCCGCGCAGGCCGGGCCCGCCCGGTCCGCCGATGCCGCCGGCCCCGCCGTGGCCGCCGTCACCCCCGTTTCCGCCGTCGCCGCCGAAGTCGTTGCTGTCGTTTCCGGCCGAGCCGTCGATGCCCGGGAATCCCGACCCGCCGACCAGGCCCGGCTGTCCCGGCTGGCCCGGATCGCCGTCGCCGCCGCGGGCGTGGAGGATCCCGTCGAGGGTGATCGCGCCGAACGCGATGAGCTCCATCGCCCCGCCGCCGTGGCCACCGCGGCCGCCGGGTCCGCCGGCACCCCCGCGGCCGCCGCCCGTGCCGCTCCCGCCGGGACCGCTCTCGCCGCCGGCGCTGCCCGCGTCGACGATGGGCGGGAAGAGCTGGAAGTAGCCGCCTCCGCCCCCGCCGCCGCCGCCGCCGCCCGCGCCG
>CAYLNM010000268.1:0-3559 GCA_964385045.1 uncultured Isosphaeraceae bacterium | reverse complement strand
GCGGCCGCCGCCGTAGCCACCGCCGCCGCCCCGGCCGCCGCCGAGGCCGCCGCGGCCACCGCCGCCGCCGCCGCCACCGCCGGTCTTGGCGCGGGCCTCGTTGACGTTGAGCGTCCGGCCGTCGAGCTCCTTGCCGTTGAGGCCCTCGATGGCGGCCCGGGCGTCGTCGTCGGGCATGGTCACGAAGGCGAAGCCGCGCGGCCGGCCGGTGTCCCGGTCGGTGATGACGGCGACGTCCTCGACGGTGCCGTAGGCGGAGAAGGCGTCCCGCAGGCCGTCCTCGGTGGTGTCGAAGTTGATGTTTCCAACGTAGAGCTTCACGTCACGATCTCCAGACGTGTTCGGCCGCCGGCGGCATGCGAGGCCGTTCGGGGGCCAGCCAAGGGATGATCCGGACGCAACGGTCGCGGCCGGATCGCCGTGCGCGACTCAGGAGCCGCGCGGGGAGTCGATCCGCCGCCGGGACGCGATGCGCTCGGGCGACGGCGTGCGGACGTCGTGGGCGAGCCCCACGAGGGCGAGTCCGCGGATGACGAGGTACGAGACGTCGAGCTGCCACCAGCGGAGGCCGTGACGGGCCGACGTCGGGAAGGCGTGGTGGTTGTTGTGCCAGCCCTCGCCGAGGGCGAGCACGCCGAAGATGACGTTGTTGCGGCTCTCGTCGCGGCTGCGGTAGGGGCGGGTGCCCCAGATGTGGCACACCGAGTTGATGCTCCACGTCACGTGGTGGACGAGGAACACCCGCACCGGTCCGCCCCAGATGAAGCCGAGCAGCACGCCGGTCCAGCTCCAGGTGAGCAGGCCGCCGAGCGCGGCGGGGATCACCAGCCCCGCGATCGTCCAGACCCACCACCGGCGACTCATCCAGCGGACGAGCGGGTCGGCCTGCAGGTCGACCACGTAGCGCTCGAGTCCCCGGCGACTGCCCGAGAGCATCCACCCCATGTGGGCGTGCCACATGCCGCGCAGCATGCCCCACCACGAGGCGTCGTGGCCGTGCGGGGAGTGCGGATCGTCCTCGTGGTCGCTGTGCTGGTGGTGGCTGCGGTGCACCGCGGCCCACGTGAGCACCGGCCCCTCCACCGCCATCGAGCCGAGGGCGGCGAGCACCGCCTCGACCGCACGGTTGGTGCGAAAGCTGCGGTGGGTGAAGTAGCGGTGGTAGCCGACGGTGATGCCGATCGCGGTCCCGACATACATGACGGCGAGGATCGCGAGGTGGACCCAGTCGAAGGCCACGCCCCACGTGAGCACGATCGCCGCGAGCACGCCCACGAAGGGCAGCGTCACGCCGATGAGGTTCATCACCCGCAGTCGGAGGTCGACCGCGTGGCCGGTCTCGTGGTCGTCGTGGTCGGCGATGGCGGTGGGCACGGCGGCGTCCGCCGGGGCGCTCGTCGCGCGGGCGGCGGTGGGGCCGGTCGCAGGGGCGGTCGGGCGGTGCGAAGCGGAGTCGGTCATGCGGTGGGTGTCCTGGTTCATCGGCGAGCCCCGGTGGCGGCCCGGCCGGACTGGCCGTGTCGTCCGCGGCGGCCCGAGCCGCCCGAGCCCCCCGGGGCGGCGCCGCCGCGCCGGCGACGCCGGCTGCCGCGGCCGTCGGGGGTACCTTCAGTGGACTGGCCGCCCGCGCCCGCGCGGCGCCGGGTCGGTCGCGTGCCGCCGCGGGCCTCGGCCGCGGGTCCGTCGCCACCGCCGTTGCCGCGGCCTCGTCCCCGGCCCCCGCCGCGTCCGCGACCGGTGCCGCGGGTGCCGCGTCCGCCGCGCCCGTTCTTCGAGGACCGCCCGGACCGCGCGTCGCCGCCACCGCGGGTTCGCTCGGGCAGCGGCGCCGGCACGGGGCCGGTCAGGTCGACGTGGTCGTCCATGACCTCGGCCCGCACCCGCGTGAGCCGCTCGATCGCGGCGAGGTCGGCCCGTTCCTCGGGCGTGCACAGCGTGATCGCGATGCCGGACGCCCCGGCCCGGGCGGTGCGTCCGATGCGGTGCACGTAGGTCTCGGGCACGCTGGGCACGTCGAAGTTGACGACGTGGGTGACACCGTCGACGTCGATGCCGCGGGCGGCGATGTCGGTGGCGACGAGGACGGGCGTCCGGCCGCGGCGGAAGCCCTCGAGGGCTCGCTGGCGGGCGCCCTGCGTCTTGTTGCCGTGGATCGCCGCCGCGTCGAGGCCGGCGCGGCCGAGCAGCTTGACCAGTCGGTCGGCCCCGTGCTTGGTGCGGGTGAAGACGAGCGTGCGGTCCATGCCGCCGCGGCCGAGGAGGCGGGCGAGCAGCCGCGGCTTGGCCGGCTTGGGCAGGTGGTAGACCGACTGGGCGACCGACTCGGCGGGGGCGGCCGGCGGCGTGACCGCGATCGAGGCCGGATCGTCGAGGATCGCCTCGGCGAGCGACCGGATCTCGGGCGGCATCGTGGCCGAGAACAGCAACGTCTGCCGGGCCGGGGGCGTCAGGGCGACGATCCGGCGAATGTCGCGGATGAAGCCCATGTCGAGCATGTGGTCGGCCTCGTCGAGGACGAGCGTCTCGACGCGGCCCAGATCGACGTGGCCCTGCTGGATGAGGTCGAGCAGGCGGCCGGGGGTGGCCACGATCACGTCGACGCCGCGGCGCAGGTCGCGGACCTGCCGACCCTGCGGCACGCCGCCGAAGATCACCGTCGCGTCGAGGTCGAGGTGCCGGCCGTACGTCCCGATGCTCTCGTGGATCTGCGTGGCGAGCTCGCGGGTGGGAGCGAGGACGAGGCCGCGGGCGGGTCGGCCGTGACCCGCGCCGGGACCGGGACGTCGGCCGTTCCGCGGCTGGCGTCCGCCGCGTCCACGTGGGCGATCGTCGCCGCGCGGGCCGCGGGTGTCGCGGCCGGCGTGCTCGTCGCCGCGCGTGCGTCCGCCCTCCGCGAGCCGTTGCAGCATCGGGATGCTGAACGCCGCGGTCTTGCCGGTGCCGGTGCGGGCACAGCCGAGCACGTCGCGCCCGGCGAGGGCGACCGGGATCGCCTCGGCCTGGATGGGGGTGCACTGCGCGTAGCCGGCGTCGGCCACCGCGCGAACGATCGGCTCGAGGAGCCGGAGTTCATCGAATCGCATGGAGTGGGGTGGTCTCAGGTTCCGGAGTGTTCGGGCGTCCGGGGCCCTCGATCGCCGGAACGTCTTCGGACGCGTCGTCGCGTCCTCGCAAAGCCACCGGTCGTCGGATGATCCAGTGGCTGTCGCGGACCACGGAGCAACAAGACGGTAGCCCTCGGAAAGACCCGTGTCCAGCATCGCGTGGGAGAAGGGAGCGGGGGCTCCGGCCGGCGACGGTCCGGCGCACGAACGGCCGCGGCGGGCGGCGCATTCCGGCATCGCGGCCCCGGGGCCCGCCGCGGAGAGAGCCGAGGCGATGCTCATCGGACGCCGGCCGCCGGCCGCCGGTGCCGTGTCGGCCCCCGGCGGCTCGCCGGCCAGCGCTCGCGGCGAGCCGGGCGGCGAGCGCCGATGCCGGGCCGGGAGCGGGCCGGGAAGGGGGCCGTGCCGCGCCCGCGGCCTCCCGCCGCCCGCGGACGACGCGCCGGCGGGCGGGG
>CAYLNM010000267.1:0-3590 GCA_964385045.1 uncultured Isosphaeraceae bacterium | reverse complement strand
TTCGCGAGGCCGCGGACGCGGCCCTTCCCGAGCCGGAGCCGCCGGTGGCCCGACAGCAGCTGGTGATCCTCTCCTCCGCCGAGCCCGACGGCGAGGGCCTGCCCCCGATCGGGCGACGAGCCGAGATCGAGGAGCGGCTGCGCTCGTTCAACACCGCCCCCGAGCGCGAGGGCGACCCCGTCCTCTACGGGCCCGGCATCCGCATCGAGATGGCCGACGAGGATCCGGTGCGGCAGATGCTCCTGACGGTGACCGAGGAGGAGATCGCCTGGCAGGTGATCCTGCGGGTCGCACGGGCGCTGGGGTGGAAGCTGCTCGACCCGACCTCGGGCCGCGAGCTCTCGCCCTGAGGCGGGGCGGTGCGGCGCCGCGAGCGTCGACGTCGTGATCCCCCCGATCGTGCCGTCCGCGGCGGAGGCGGGCGGCGCCGGCCCGCGAGCCCGCGCCGAAGGCCCGGCGACCGGTGCCGCGCGGCTCACCCCGGCCGGTCGTACCGCGCGGGATCGAACGCCGCCGCGTCGTCGCCGAGCGCCGGGGACGGCTCGCCCGCGATCCCGGCCGCGAGCAGCTCCGCCGCCACCGCCCCGCCCACCACGCCGCGGCTTCCGTGGGCGAGGCAGACGAGACGCCCGGCAGCCCCCGGCAGCGGGCCGACCAGCGGCAGCCGGTCCGGCGTGGTGCGGCGCACCCCCGCCCACGCGCCGGCGGGCGGCACCGGAGCGAGGGCCGCGGCCAGCCGCGGCAGGTACTCGGCGAGGCGTTCCCGCAGTCGCGGATGGTCGTCGGGGCGGACCGACGGGTCCTCGTCGTGGTGGTCGTAGGTCGAGGCGAGCAGGTGCAGGCCGCCGTGAGCCGGCAGGCACGCCGCCCCGCCGCCGGCCACCAGCCGCAGACCCGCGGTCTCGTCCGTGGCCGGGACCAGCGCGACCTGCCCGCGCGCCGCCTCGATCGGCAGCCCGGTGCCGGGCAGCCCGCAGCCGGTGGCGTCGACGAGCACCGTGGCGGCGGCGACCGTGACGCCACCCGGCCCGAGGAGCCGCCAGCTTCCGCCCGCGCCGCCGGCCGCCCCCGATGCCTCCGCCGCGACGATCGTCCCGCCGCGGGCCCGCACGAACGCCAGCCGCCGCGCGACGAGCGCACGCGGGGACAGCCAGCCCGCGGCCTCGACCAGCAGCCCGCCCGCACCGAGGTCGATCCCGGCCCGGTCCGCCGCCTCGTCCGCATCGATCCACCGCGCCACCGCGTGACCCGGCCCGAGCCGCTCGGCGATCGCCCGCCACCGCGGGGCGTCGGCGTGCAGCACGCCGCACCGTGCGCCGCCCGGCAGGGGCGCCGGGTCGCCGCCCGCCTCCGCGTCGCGGGCCGCCTCGGAGAGCAGGCACCGCCAGCCCGTCCACCGCAGCCGCCGCGCGGGGGTGTCGGCCCGGCCGAGGACCGGCTCGGCGATGACGCGGGGGTTCCCGGAGGCGGCGCCCGGCGGCGGCGCGGCCGCGTCGACCACGGTGACCCGAACGCCGCGGTCGGCCAACGCCGCGGCGACCGCGCTGCCGGCGAGCCCGGCCCCGACCACCACGGCGTCCGACGGGACGGCGATGCGCGGCACGGGGGCCGCCGCCGCCCCGTCGTCGTCGCGCCGAGCCACCGTCATGTCGCGCTTCCGCCCGTGGCCCGGCCGCCGCACGACGTCGAAGCCCGCCGCCGCGAGGCCCTCCCGCACCCTGGCCGCGGCCGACCATGTCGCCGCGCTGCCGCCGGGACGCGTGCGCCGGCCCACCTCGGCCAGCACGGCGGGCGTCCACGCACCCGGATCGCGGGCGGGGGCGAAGCCATCCAGCACCCACGCGTCCACGCCGCCGGGCACCCGCAGCCGCGGCAGGACGTCCGCCGCCTCGCCGAGGACGAGCAGGGCTCGGATCCGTCCGCCCCGCAGCCGCACCGGCTGCACGCCCGTCACCGGCGGTGGCCAGGCCGCGAGCAGTGCGCCCGCGAGGTCGCTCGCCACCCCCGCCCACGCGAGGCCCCGGGCCGCGTCGGCGGCGGCGAGCGGGGCTCGCTCCACGCTCACCACGTGGAGCGTCGCCCCCGTCGGCGCCGCGCGGTCGAAGGCTTCGGCGAGCACGCACAGCGTGCGCCCCATCCCGAGGCCGAGCTCTCCCACGACGAACCGGCCGCGCGCGGGCAATGCCCGCCAGCGGGCCTCGAGGTCGTTGCCGTCGACGAAGACGTGCCACGCCTCGCCGATCGGATCGTCGGCGTCGCACCAGGCGTCCCCGGTGGCCGGGTCGACCGGGTGGCCGCGCGACAGATCGAGGACGGCGGTGGGCAGCGGCTGCACGGGAACGACCTCGCGAGGACGGGCGAGCGGACGAGCGAACGGCGGGGGCACGCGAGCGACGGGCGAGCGACGGGCGAGCGAGCGGCGACGGCAAGGGCACGGTCGACGGCGAGGGCCACGTCGCGACCGACGAGGGCCGAGCGTCGTCCGGCACCGCCCGGATCCGGGGCGCGCGATCCGCCCTCCCCCGGGACGCCGGCCATCTAGACTCCGCCCATGCGCATCCTGCTGACGAACGACGACGGCATCGAGGCTCCCGGCATCCGGGCGCTGCACGGCGCCCTCCGAGGCCTCGGGGAGATCGTGACGATCGCCCCGCTCACCGTCCAGTCGGCGACCAGCCACGGCGTCACGTTCGACGAGCCGCTGATGATCCGCGAGGTCGCGATGGAGCCGGGCGTGACCGGCACCGCGGTCGACGGCCGGCCGGCCGACTGCGTGAAGCTCGCCATCACCGCCCTCTGGGAGCAGCGGTTCGGCGAGGGCAGCCGTCCCGACCTGACGATCAGCGGCATGAACGCCGGCGCGAACGTCGGGATCAACGTCATCTACTCCGGCACCGTGGGGGCGGCGGTCGAGTCGGCGTTCCTCGGGGTGCCCGCGATCGCGGTGAGCCTGCACCTCGGCGACCGCAGCCGGATCCGCTTCGGCCGGGCCGCCCGCATCGCCCGCCGGGCGATCCAGCAGATCCTCGAGCACCCGCTCGACCCCCACGGCGTGGTGAACGTCAACGTCCCCCGCACCGAGTCCGACGATGCCCCGATGCCCCCGATCCGCGTCGTCTCGATGAACATGTCCGCCGGGGTCGACGCCTACGAGCGACGCACCAGTCCGCTCGGGCAGACGTACTACTGGGCCGCCGGCAGCGGCATGCAGTTCCGCACCACCGCTCCGGAGTCGGACGTTGAAGCGCTGTTCGAGGGCTGCGTGACCGTCACGCCGCTGAACTACGACCTCACCGACCACGCGCGGATGAGCACCTGGCGCGACCGGCTGGCCGCGGGCGGCTGATCCGCCGGGATCGTGCCGTACCGCACCGGCGGCGCCGGAACCCCGCGGCCGGGCTCGCTCGCGTCCCCGCGCCCTTCCGCCCCCCCAACTCGCGGCGGTCGCACCGGGCGCTCGGCCCCGCCCTCGGACCTGCCGCCGCCGCCCGGAGCCGCCGCATGGCCCACAGCCACGTCTGCCTCGACTGCGGCCGGGACCTCGCCCGGCTCCGCGCGGCGCCCGAGCCGACCTACGGCTGGTGGATCGT
>CAYLNM010000266.1:0-3612 GCA_964385045.1 uncultured Isosphaeraceae bacterium | reverse complement strand
ACCGGGTCGCGGGCGGGATCGAGCCGCATGTCGGGCGCCGGGGCGCCGGCGCCGCTCACGGGAGCGGGCCGTCCCGTCACCAGCACCAGCAGGCAGGCCGCGGCCAGGGCGCATGCCAGGGCGCCCGCCCGGGCCTGCCGATCACGTGACGCCGGCGGCGTCACCCTCGTCCACCCCGGCTCCCTCGGTGCCGAGGGGGCGGCGGAGCCGGCGACGCATGCCGACCAGGCGACGCAGGCCCGGCTTGGGCCGGCCCGCCTCGTCGATCAGGCCGCCGAAGGGCAGATCGGCGGCGGGATGGTCGTACACGTCGGTCCAGAAGATCGTCTCCACCTGCGGCTTGCTCATGGCGATGCCGAACACCCGGCTGATCCACCGCTCCTGCGTGCGGGCCGACCAGTGGTCGTGCCACCAGCCGCGGCCGGAGCCGGCGGGCGCCTCGGCGCTCGGCACGCCTAAGGCCGACAGGAGGATCGGTGCGTCGACGAAGTGCAGGTGGTCGAGCATGCCGCTGACCTGCAGCAGGTCGCGAGCGTAGGTGCCGCCGGGCCCGTCGCCGAGCATGAGCTGCACCCCGATGGCGTCGAGCTGCACCCCCTCCTGCCGCAGGTGGGTCACGAACGGCAGCGGCGCGATCGACTCGCGGTTCCGGGCCACGTACTCGCCGAAGGGCTGCCGGACCTCGACCATCGCCCGCGCCTTCGGCCGGTACTGCTTCACCAGCAGCCGGGCGTTGCGGACGATGCTCGTCATCTGCGGCGCGGTGAAGCTGAAGTTGTCGTTGAGGTTGATCCCGCTGGCGAGGTTCCACATCGCCACGCGGCCGGCGTAGCGGGCGACGACCTGCTCCATGAAGCCGTAGAGCATCTCGAGACACTGCTCGAAGTCGTGCTGCCAGACGTAGAGCCAGTCCGGCACCGAGGCGGCGGAGAAGTCCGCGAGCGGCCCGGCGATCACCGGCATCCCCCGCTCGGACGCCCACGCCATCCACCGGTCGAGCGGCCCCCAGACGTAGCGGCCCTCCTCGACCTCGATCTCGCGCCACCGGATCGGCAGCGTGACGAGGTCGAAGTGCTCGCCGACGAAGCTCTGCAGGGCCTCGTTGCCGCGGCCGGGCCAGACGCGGGTGCCGAGCGTCGACCGGCTCGCGGCCCGGCTGCCGAAGCGGTGGCGGAGCATGATCTCGGCGTTGGCGGTGGCCAGTCGCTCGTTGGCCTCGAGGGCCGCGGCGAGGGACTCGACCGCGCGCCGGGAGGCCTCCACCGGCTCGGTCATCACGAGCGAGCGGGTGAACAGCCCGCGGGCCTGCTCCCACGTCTCGCGGGCCTCGATCGCCCGCGGCGTGTCGGTCAGCCGCCGCCCCTCGAACATCTGCCACTCCTCGCTCCGGGCGAGGTGCGCCTTCACCTGATAGCGGGCGAGCTCGACCGCGAGGTCGTACGGCTCGTCCTGCGGCGGAAGGAGGCACGTCTGCAGCATCAGGCGCCCGAGCCGCTCGATCTCCACCGGCACCGCGAGCGCGGTCGCGTCCGAGCCGGAGCCCGAGCGGGAGCGACGCGCGACCAGCAGTCCCTCGGTCCGCTTCACCTCGCCCCGCACCGCCATCGACTCGGGTCCGAGCAGGTGCGCGGACGCGAGCGCGGCGTCGTCGACGACGAGGGGTGGCTGGACGCGGAAGCGGAGCATGCGGGGCCTTGTCTCCGGACGGACGGATGCGGCGGGCGGCGGCGGGCGAGGAGCGACCGTGGGCCGAAACGCGCGATTGTCGGGCTCCCCGGCACGGGGGGCAACCGCGCGCCCCTGCTCCCGCCGCGAGCCGGCTCCCGGTCCGCACGGCGGTGCGACCCGGATCCCGTACAGTGTACGAATGACCGACGCCACCTCCCGCGACGCCGGCGGAAACGCCGTCATGCGGACCGACCTGCCGCTCCCGGGCCTCCGCCGCGGCAAGGTGCGGGACGTCTACGAGCTGCCCGATGGACCGCACGGCGGGCCGGCGGTCGTGATCGTGGCCACGGATCGCATCAGCGCGTTCGACGTGGTGATGCCGACCCCGGTGCCGGGCAAGGGCCGCATCCTCACCGCGGTCGCGACCGCCTGGTTCCGGAGCCTGCGCGAGACCGCGATCGTCGGCGACCACCTCGTGTCGGTGGACGCGGCCGACGTGCCGGGCCTCGACGAGGCCGATCGCGCCGCCATCGCGGGGCGGGTCATGATCGGCCGGGCCTGCCGCGTGGTGCCGGTGGAGTGCGTCGTCCGGGGCTACCTCGCGGGCAGCGGCTGGAGCGACTACCGGGCGACGGGCTCGGTGTGCGGCGTCCCGCTCCCGGCGGGACTCGAGCGAGCCTCGCGGCTGCCGGAGCCGATCTTCACCCCGGCGACGAAGGCGGCCGAGGGGCACGACGAGAACATCGACTTCGACGCCGCGTGCGAGATCGCGGGGCGCAGCGTCATGGAGCGTCTGCGGCAGGTCTCGCGGCGGATCTACGAGCACGGCCGGGCCCACGCCGAGGCCGCGGGCCTGATCCTCGCCGACACCAAGTTCGAGTTCGGGCACGTCCTCGGACCGGACGGGGAGCCGACCGACGAGCTGGTGCTCGTGGACGAGGTCCTCACGCCCGACAGCAGCCGCTACTGGCCGCTCGACGGGTGGTCGCCGGGCGCCGAGCCGCCGAGCTTCGACAAGCAGTTCGTCCGCAATCACCTGCTGGAGCTGGTGGAGGCCGGGAACTGGGATCGCCGGCCGCCGGGACCGGCGCTGCCGCCCGAGGTCGTGGCGGGCACGCTCGATCGCTACCGCGAGGCGGCGCGGCGACTGTTCCCGGGGATCGACCTGGGGGCGGCGGGCTGAGCGGAGCGCGGGGCGGCGGAGGCATCCGCCGGGCGTCGATCGTCGCGCTCCCGCATCGACCGCGCCCTTCTCAGGCGGAGCCCGCCGCGCCGGCGGCCCGCTCGGCCGCGAGAAGGTCGGCGTAGCCGAGGCTGATCGCCTCGCCGAGCGCGGGCTCGAGCTGCTCGTGCAGCCGCAGGACGCGCTCGTGGCACTCCCGCAGGTCGACGTCGGCCGCGACGAGGGCGGTGAGCTCGACGAAGTCGCCGAGGCCGGGGAGCCGGTCGAGGGCGATCGCGGCCTCGCGGGTGAGCCAGAGGTCGCGCGTCTTCTCGACCGTGAGCCACTCCTGCAGGCCGATCGTCCCCCAGCGGGTGCGGGCCTGCTCGTCGGTGAGGATCGTGAAGGTGCTCATCCGCGGGCGGGCGGCGTCGACGCGGTGGTAGAAGATCCACTCCGTCGGCTCGCCCTCGGCCTCGCGCCGCATCAGCCGCCCGTCGGGCAGCCGGTAGTGCGTGTCCCGCTGGGACACGGTGACGATGTGCATCGCCCCCGTCGTCCGCAGCACGCCGCGGGCGAGGTCGAAGTCGCGAAGCTCGGCCTTGAAGTCGATCGTGCGCATGAGCCGCCGGGCGCGGGGTGAAGGGACCCGCCGGGGTTCATCGGGGCGCGGGAGGCGCGGCTTGAGGGGACGCCGGCGAAGGGGGTCAGTCGCCGCGGGTGCCGGACGGGGCGCCGGCGCCGCGAGGTCCGGGGGTGCCGGGGGTGCCGGGGGTGCCGGC
>CAYLNM010000265.1:0-3616 GCA_964385045.1 uncultured Isosphaeraceae bacterium | reverse complement strand
GCGATGCAGGTCGGCGAGACCGTCGAGCCGATTGCCGCCGAGCTGGCCCGGCAGACCCGGGCCGGACTGCCGCCGCTGGGCGCATGTGCTCAGGAAGTTCCGGGAGGCGGAGTCCGCGGGAAACCGGCTGAGCCGGCTCATGGTCGCACTCGTGCAGGAGCAGTTCGACGCGGAGGCCGACGCCGACCGGCGCCGGGAGCTGGCCGGGACGCCGCCGTCGCTCGGCCAGTGGGCGCCGGCATCGGGCTGGACCGCCGGACCGTGACGTCGGGTCGTCGGCGACGACGCCGCCTTCCTGCGAGCTGACGCCGAACGCGAGTCCACTTCTTCCACCGAGGTCGGGCCACGTTCGCCGCTCGTCCATCGTCGTCCGGTCGAACCGAGGACGCGCCGCCAGTGCGTTGCGGAGGAGGCTTCTTGGCCGCTGGGTGTGCTTCACCGTTCCGGGCTCGCCCTCGCGCCCTCATCCACGGTACAGCCCGTGCTCCCGCGCATACCGCACCACCGCCGGCGACACCAGATCGTCCACCGGCTCGCCCGTCGCGATCCGCCGCCGCACCTCGGTCGAGCTGACGTCCAGCGCCGGCAGCTCCACGATCCGCCGCGCCCACCACGCCGCCTCGTCCGCGGCGTAGCGGCGCCGCAGCTCCGACGTGAGCGCCGCGGCGTCGAGCGGCGGCCGCGCCATCACCACCGGCGTCGCGAGGTCGAGGATCCGCTCCCACTTCCGCCAGCGGTGGAAGTCGAGGGCGTGGTCGGCCCCGATCAGGAACAGCAGCTCGTCGTCGGGCTCGCCCGCGAGCTTGATGAGCTCCAGCGTGTCCACCCACCAGCTCGGCCCGCCGCGGTCGAGCTCGACCGTCGCGATCCGGACGTTCGGCCGGCCGGCGAGGGCGAGCTCCAGCATTCGCAGCCGGTGCTCGGGGGCCGACTGCGCCTCGCCGGACTTGAGCGGATTGCGGGCCGCGGGCACGTAGACGACCTCGGTCGCCCCGACCCGCTCGGCCGCGAGCCGCGGCAGCTCCACGTGCGCGCGGTGCGGCGGGTCGAACGTCCCCCCGAACAGCAGGCGGCGGCGGGCCACGCGGCGCCGCTCAGCCGGCCCCGCCGCGGCGCGGGCGGCTCACGACCCGCACCTGGGCGAACTGGCGGTGCCCCTCGGGCCCGCCGTGGTAGCCGTAGCCGGACTCGCCCGCCCCGACCCACGGCGTGCCGCCGGCTCCGCCGCAGCCGCGGTTGACGCCGACCATGCCCGCCCGAAGACGCCGGGCGACGGCCGCGGCGCGGTCCTCGTCGCCGCCGAAGACGACCGCCCCGAGGCCGAACGGCGTGTCGTTGGCCAGCCGCACCGCGTCGTCGTCGCCGGACACCCGCATCACGCACGCCACCGGCCCGAAGGTCTCCTCCCGCATGATCTCCATGTCGTGGTCGACGTCCGTGAGCACGATCGGCCGCACGAAGCTGCCGTCCGCACGCGGCTCGCCGTGCCGCAGCGTCGCCCCCGACGCGACGGCCCGCTCGACCTGGCCGAGCACGTGGTCGCGCTGCTCGGCCGAGATCATCGGGCCGACGTCGACGCCGTCGTCGGTGCCGGGGCCGATCGCGAGCTCGCCGGTGAGCTCGAGCAGCCGCGCCTCGAAGGCGTCCGCGATCCGCTCGTCCACGTAGATCCGCTCGGTGCTCACGCACACCTGCCCCGCGTTGCGGAAGCTGTTGCGGACCGCGAAGCGGGCGGCCCGCTCGACGTCGGCGTCGTCGAGGACCAGCATCGGGTCCTTGCCGCCGAGCTCGAGGATGACCCGCTTGAGGCCGGCCCCGGCGGCGGCGAGGATCTTCTTCCCCGTCTCGCGGCTGCCGGTGAAGGCGACGAGCTGCACGCCGCCGTCGGCCACGAGGGCCTTGCCCTGCTCGTCCGCCCCGTGCACGAGCTGCAGCACGTCCGTGGGCAGGTGCTCGTTCAGGCAGTCGGCGTAGGCCCGGGCGACGAGCGGCGTCTGCTCGCTCGGCTTGAGGACGACCGCATTGCCGGCCATGAGCGCCGGCACCACCAGCCAGTGCGGCATCGCGACCGGGAAGTTCCACGGCGTGATCGCGGCGCACACGCCGAAGGGATCGAAGTGCAGCGTGCTCGCGGTGGCGTCGTCGCCCCGCTCGACCGGGGCGAGGGCGGCGGCGATCTCGGCCGTCTTCGCCTCCATCGACGTCGCGCAGCCGCGGACCTCGCCGAGGGCGTCGCGGCGCGGCTTGCCCATCTCGCGGACGAGCAGCTCGGCGATCTCGCCCGCCCGCTCGAGCAGGACGTCGGCCCCGGCGACGAGGGCGGCGGCCCGGTCCTCCGGCGACGCGGCGGCCCAGCCGGCGTCGGCGGCGGCGCGGGCGCGGGCGACGACGGCGGGGACGTCGGCCGCGGACGTGATCGGGACGGTGCCGACGAGCTCGCCGGTGGCGGGGTCGTGGGACGCGAGCTCCGCCGGCGGGCCGGCGGAGGCGGCGGGAGCGGCGGGCGTGGGCATGCGGACCTCCGCCGCGAGTGTACGACCTGCCCCGCCGAATGCCCTCGGCCCCGCGGGGCGGTCGGGCGGCGGCGTCGCCGGGCGGCGGATCGACCTCAGGGCATCCCGTCGACCGTCCACGTGTCCGCCGGCACGCGCGTGCCCTCGTCTTCGGACGGCCTCGGCGCCGGCGCGGGCGACGCGGCGGGGGCAGCCACCGGCGTCCCGCTCGCGCGGCCGACCCAGTCCGCCACCGGCTCCACCAGCATCGGGAGCCAGGCCACGCCGGGGGCCGGGCGACGGGCGTACGTCCAGCCGGTCACGCCGGTGCGGGCCGCCTCCTCGTCGTCGAGCCCGCCGCGGGTCACGAGCGCGCGGACGCTCGCCCGCTCGCCCACCGCCGCGGCCGGGCGGAGGTGCAGCACCGGCACCGGCGCCGATCGCAGGGCGTGCTCCAGCCGCTGCACCGACACCGCGTCGGTGCCGGGCTCGCTCACGAGGACCACCGCCGCCGGCCGCGTGACCGATCGGTCGAGGACCGCGAGCGCCTGCTCGCGGCCGTCGGTGCCGAAGCCCAGCAGCACCAGCGGCCGCGGGCGGTCCGTCCCGCCGAGCGCGTCGACGGCCGCGTGGGCCGCCGCGACGGCCTCGGCGAGCCGGCCGGGATCGTCGCCGGTCGTCCGCACCTCGAGGGCGAGCCAGCCGCGGGCCCGCAGTCGGCCGACGACGCCGCCGTCGATCTCGTGCGGCATCGGGCCGCCGAAGCGCACGACCACGCCCGTCCCCGCCGCCGCGGTCGCCGCCGCGAGCTCGTCCGCGTCCGACACCCACGCCGCGACGCGGGCGTGGGCCGGCACGTCGAGCCCGACGAGCGCCGCGGGGCCGGCGGGCGCCCCGAGCAGCGGGTCGAGGACCGCCCGCTGCGCCGCGACCCCGGTGGCGAGCTCGACCAGCGCCGGGTCGGCGGCGACCAGATGCACCGAGCCGGCGGGGCCGAGGAGCTCGGCGGACGCGCCGTCCCCGGGGGCGGCGCCCGGCCCGCGGCCGGCGCGGGGGGCGGCGGCGGTCCGGGCGTCGTGCCCGATCGCGCCGTCGTCGCCGGTCCCCGCGGCGGCCGCCGGGCC
>CAYLNM010000264.1:0-3626 GCA_964385045.1 uncultured Isosphaeraceae bacterium | reverse complement strand
CGGTGGCGGTCATCCGGGAGCGGATTCCGCACCTGCAGGAGGGGCGGGAGGGGTTCGCGCCGGAGTGAGCGGAGGTGCGGCTTCCGCCCCCGGCCGACCATCGGCCTTCCAGGATTCGATTGCGTCCTGAGCGGCCTGCGTCCACGGGTTGAGGCGGTCGCGCCGCAGACACTTCAGGATCTCGAGCAGATCGACGGCGGCGTCGGGTCCCGCCGCGAGGATCAGGATGCGCTTCGTTCGCGTCAGGGCTGTGTAGACCAGTTCATCGATCGCCTCATCGGCGACGATCGGGGCGCGGAGCGACCAGACCACGCACTCTCGCTCGAGTCCCTTGATGGCCTTCATCGTCTCGTCCCGGACCTCGACCTGTCGCCCCAGGCCTTTCAGGCGATGCGACACCGAGCGGCGAAGACTCGTCGCGCGCTCGGCGAAGCACGCCCGCCGGACCCCGTACACACCCAGGATCTCCGCCACCTGATCCGCAGTCGACGCCTCGTCATCCGCCCAGACCAAGATGGGACGGAAGCCCGGCACCGACGACTTCCGCGCTGCCGGAAGGAGCGGACCGTCCTCCTCGGTTTCGTGCCTGGCGAGCACTCGCCTGGCCAGCGGCCGCAGGCACTCGGAAACCCGTTGCGGAACGCGGTATGACCCGGCCAGGGAGACGGTGTACCAACGGACGGGCGCAAGACCCGGAAGCCGCTGGGCGCGATGACTCGGTCCCACGTGCAGGCTCTGCGTCGGATCTCCCGCGATGGCCAGACGTCCCTCCGGGGCCACGAGCCGGAGGAGGATCTCGATGTCGGCCGGCACGAGATCCTGGCACTCGTCGAAGAACACGGAGTCGTATATCCGGCGGGGCGACTGCTTCAGGACCCTTTCGAGTACCCGCAGGCGGCGACTGGTGAAGTCCTCGATGCCCATCATCGCCAGCCACACATATCGCCGCGGACGCCGATTCTTCTGGAGACGTCGCTCACCCCGCCCGAGTCGGTCGACGCGCGAGTACGTCTCCCACGTTGAGGCGTTGAGTCCATACACAACGCGGTGCCTCTCCGCGGCGAGGAAGTCCGGATCGAGGATGTCGGTAAACGCCGAACCCGTGATAGAGAACCGCCGGCGCACTTCGCGGATCCGCTGTTCGATCCGATCGCGCGGCGTCTCGACGATCGGCCCCGTCGTCGGGTCGAGCATCTTGATGACCTTGTCCCAGTTTCTCAGGGACAGTCGGACCGTCGCGCCCGGCGAGACCTCGCCTTCCCAGTCCCATGCCCCCTCGTCTCGGCCGACGCGGGTCCAGGAGCCCTCGATGCGTCGGTCTTGGCCGTCGACCAGGCGTTCATCGATCCACTCGCGCAGCTGCCCGATCATCTGCTTGTTGAACGCCGACACCAGAATCGATCGGTCATCGGTCGCCGCGGCCACCGTCCGGGCGATACGAGCAGCGAGCACGAGACTCTTGCCCGATCCCGCAGTTCCGAGGATCTTCAGCCGGCCCGAGTCGGCCGCCAGTGCCCGCTGCTGGTCGTCGTTGAACGTGGGCAAGGGCTGCACGTCGATGCCGAAGAGCCCGTCGTCCGACGAGTCCGCGGAACGAAGCCGGCAGACGGGAACCTCGCCCTCACACCAACGAACGGGGCGGTCCCACCGGCGGCGATGCTCCGGCACTCGGGGGCCGAGGATCTCCGCCCGAACCGTGTTCACCCGCTCGGCCGTTCCGGTCCAGATGGCGTCCGATCGATCGCAGGCAGCTGGGGTCCAGCCACGCTCGGCCGCCTGCTGTTCGACGTCGCGAAGAAGGCCCGCCTTCGCCGGCGAGCTCAAAATGGTGAGCGACGTCGCGGCATGCCGCTCCGCGAAGCCCAGGAGCTCGTCGGCCACCTCGATAGAACGCATGCGATCCGAATGGTCGAACAGGAATCCCGCGACGATGTCCGGGCGTGACCGGAGCGTGCCCAGAGCCACCGTGGCCCAGTTGCTGCACCGAATCCGCAACTCGATGCAGCCCGCCGCCGCCGCGAGCCGCCGATGCAGGACGTCTTCCCAGGCATCCTTCGCGAAACGGCACATGAACGGCGACGAGTCGACGGCGTGGATGCGGAGAACAGGCATGTCGCGCCCCGCCTCGAGCCCGGCTCGCCACAGCAGCCCGAGCGCCCAGGCGGTCGCACCGGTTCCGGACCCGATGTCGATGATCTCGACCGCGCGCCGCCGCGCCAGCCCGTCGAAGCGTGGCAACAGCAGCTGCACCATCTGATGGAGCCGCCTCGGGTGATACCAGGCCGCATACATCGCGGCCGCCGAGGGTCGGTCGTAGAACGCATCCTCGCGCCGCGACAGCCGCCACGAGTCCTCCAGCGATTGCGACAGTTCGTACTCGGACCAGTCGTGCCGCTCGAACGATGCGCGGAAGGACTCCGCGATCGCCTCATCAATGAGGCCCTGCTGCTTCCGCACCCATTTCGCGATGGTGTCCATCACCCCGGCTCCGCGGACGACTCGCTCGCCTGCCAGCCTACGTCGCGAATGCGCAGGGGCAACCCCCAGTGCTCGAACCCGGGCCGAGCGAGCTGCCGGATGCCATGTTCGTCGTGCCAAGGGGCGTCAAGCCAGGCGGTTCGGCGATCAGTCGGGCCGCTGCCAGCGGAAGGGAGCGGATCGGACCGACTCCGTGGCCTGCCAGTCCGGCCGCCGCGCCGCCGCCACTCGCAGCCGCTGGTCCGACGTCAGCGCCTCCGAGAACTTCAGCGACGGGTCGGCTGCCCGCTGGGCGTCGCCCCCGCTCGCCGCCTTGCCGCCGCCCCGCCGCCCCCGCTCCCCCGCCGTGATCACCGCGTGCAGCTCCGGCCACCGCTCCGGCGTCACCGCGGCGAGGACCTCCTGAAGCTGCTCCGCATTCGGCGCCGGCTCGACCGTCAGCGAGAAGTTCTCGGCCTTGGCGTCGAGGCCGGCGAGCTCGCACGCGGCCCGCAGGGGGTCGTTGCACCGCAGCCCGCCGAAGGTCCACCAGGTCGCGCGGTCACGCTCGGGCTCGAGTACGACGCTCGTCGCGTCGGCCTCGAGGAACTCCATTCGCTCGCGAGCCGACGCGATCGCCGCCCGCGCCCGCGTGGACCACGCCGCATCGTCCGCCTCGTCGCCGCCGGTCAGGACCGCCTTGCACGCCTGGCAGAACGCGAACTCCAGCGGCCGAGCGTCCCCCAGCCAGCGCGCCTTGCCGACGCCGGGGTCCGGCTCCACGGTCACGATCTTCCGCGGCCAGTCGACGTCGCGCACCTTCCAGGCCCGCCCCGCGAGCGACAGCGGCGGCCGCGGCTCGCCCGGCTTCGGCCGCGTGAGCGACAGCGGATGGATCTTCCCCACCTCTCGGCGGCCGAATCGCACCGTGAGCAGCGGCTCCTCGGTGAACACCGCCATGATGCCCATGAAGTTCCGGCGGCCGAAGATCGTCTCGCCGCGGTCGCCGAACCAGATGCGGCCCTCGTCCTCGGCGAGGAGATCCGTGGCCAGCATGTGGTCGATGATCGCCGCCCCGTCGGCCTCCTCCAGCCCGGCCTGCCGGAGGAACAGACGCAGGTGATCGGCCCAGTCCACCCGCGTGATGCCGCCGCGCTGCAGGATCAGGC
>CAYLNM010000263.1:0-3691 GCA_964385045.1 uncultured Isosphaeraceae bacterium | reverse complement strand
GGTCGCCGCGGCAGCCGCCTCCCCACCATGGTTCTTCTCCTCCCGACCCCCCCTCCCGCCCGGCGCGGGCGGGGGGCGTCGCGCGCCCGGACCCCGCCGCCCGTCGCCGGCCCGGCCGGTCGCGTCGCCCCGCTCGGCTCGGGGCACGCCACGCGGGGCGGCCGTGGGGCGGCCGCGGACCCGCCGGCGAATCGGCCGCACCCTGTCATCCGCGACGAGCCCGGCGTACACTCTTCGCCCCCCCGGAACTCGGCGGGAGCCGCCCCGGCACCCCGCCGCTCCCCGATCGTCCCCGCCGCACCCCCGGGGCCGGATCGCCGCCCCCGGAGCCGCCCGTGTCGGACGCCATCCCGCTCAGCCTCCCCGACATCACGGACGCCGAGGTCCGGGCCGTCGTCGAGACCCTGCGGAGCGGCCGCCTCTCGATCGGGCCGCGGCTCGAGACGTTCGAGCGGATGGTCGCCCGCCGTTCCCGCCGGGCGCACGGCGTCGGCGTCAGCTCGGGCACCGCGGGCCTGCACCTGGCCCTGGTGGCCCTCGGCGTGGGCCCCGGCGACGAGGTGATCGTCCCGACCTTCACCTTCGTCGCCCCCGCGAACGCCATCACCCACGTGGGGGCGAAGCCGGTCTTCGTCGACTGCGACCCCCGCACCCTCAACGCCGACCTCGGCGACGTCGAGCGGGCGATCACCGATCGCACCCGGGCGGTGATCGGGGTCGAGGTCTTCGGCAACCCCGCGGGGATGGCGGAGCTCGCCATCCTCTGCAACCGGTACGAGCTGCCGCTGATCGAGGACTCCTGCGAGGGTCTCGGCGGCTCCCACGGCCCCGACGCCGTGGGGAGCTTCGGGCGCGTCGCGATCTTCGGCTTCTACCCGAACAAGCAGATCACCACCGGCGAGGGCGGCATGATCGTCACCGACGACGACCGCCTCGCCGAGGTCTGCCGCTCGCTCCGCAATCAGGGGCGGCCCGCGCCGGGGACCGAGGACGAGGACCGGCCGATGCCGGGCCTCGGATCGTGGCTGCACCACGAGCGCATCGGGTGGAACTACCGCCTCGACGAGCTGTCGGCGGCCCTCGGGGCGGCCCAGATGTCGCGGCTCGACGAGCTGCTCGAGGCCCGGCAGCGGATCGCCGAGCGCTACACCAGCCGCCTGCTCGGGCACAGCGACCTCATCGTGCCCACGATCGAGCCCGAGACGAGCATGAGCTGGTTCGTGTACGTGGTGCGGCTGAGCGACCGGTTCACCGCCGACGACCGGCAGATGATCATCGACGGCCTCCGCCGGCACGACATCGGGGCGGCGGACTACTTCCCGCCCGTCCACCTGCTCCCGCCGTACCAGGAGCGGTACGGGCTCAAGCCGGGCTCCTTCCCGGTCGCCGAGTCCGTGGCCGAGCGGACCATCGCCCTGCCCTTCCATCCGCAGCTCACGGACCGGGACGTGGACCTGGTCTGCCAGACGCTCGAGCTGATGATCACCCGCGTGACGTTCGCCCGCGACTGAGCCGCAGCGGCCGCCGGCCCGAGGGGACGACGCGCGCCCCGGGCCCGGCGCGGGGCGGCGCGCCCGCGCTCGATCAGTCCGGCGGCACCAGCCGGCGCAGGTGACGTCCGTACTCGATGGTCCGGCGCACGACCTCGTCCACCGGCTCGCGCACGACGATCCGCTCGCCGCCGACGAACTGGATGGTGGTGTCCGGATTCGCCTCCACGGTGCGGATCAGGTCCGCGTTCACCACGATCGGCTTGCCGTTGAGCCGCGTCACGCTGATCACGTCGCCGCCTCCCGGGGGGCCGCGGGCGGATCCGCCGCCGCGCGGCGCTCCCGCCCCTGCCCCCGCTCGCCGTCGCCGCCGATCACCGGCCGAGGACCAGGAGCTGGTCGATGAGCTCGTCCGTGGTCTGGATCACCCGCGAGGACGCCGAGTAGCCGGTGCTGGTGAGGATCATGTCGATGAACTCCTTCGACAGGTCCACGTTCGAGAGCTCCAGGGCCCCGCCGAGCAGCCGCCCGGTGCCGAAGTTGAGCGGCTCGGTCACGATCGGGTCGCCCGAGTTGGGACCGATCTGGAAGAGGTTGTTGCCGACGTCGACGAGACCCTCGGGATTCGAGAACTTGCTCACCGCGACCTGGCCGATGGTCCGCGTGAGCCCGTTGGTGAAGGCACCGGTGATGAGTCCGGTCTCGCCGATCGAGAAGGTCGTCAGGGTGCCGATGGGCGATCCGTCCTGGAAGACCGCGGCGAGGTTGGACGCGGTGTCGGTGAGGGCGGTGATCTCGTCGCTCTCGCCGGCGAACTCGAGGTCGACCGCCATCGGGCTGACCGCACCGTTGTCGCGCGAGAGGGTGATCGACTGGTTCGAGGCCTCGACGAAGCGTCCGTTGGCGTCGAACCGAACCGTGCCGAGGCCCACGATGCGATCCGTGTCGGCGGTGTCGAGGGACTCGGCCACGAACTGCCACGTGGTGCCGTCGGTCTCCTCGAAGTCCTGCAGGACGAGGGTGAGGTCGACGTTCATCGGCGTGCCGAGCGAGTCGTAGACCACGAAGCTCGTCCGCACCGACTCGCCGTCGGCCACCGCGTTGCGCTGCATGATGAAGGGGGTGCCGATGCCGTTGCCGTTGTTGATCGCGGTGACGTCGGCGGACTCGATGTCCAGGTCCTGGACCGCACCCTCGTTGCCGGTGATGACCAGTCGGCCGTCCTGCATCGCGACGCCGCCGCCGAGCGACTCGCCGTTGATGTCGATCTGCGAGAGGCCCAGCACCTCGTCCAGCCAGTCCATGTAGTCCTGCAGCGTCCGGCCGGTCGCGACGTCGGGGTCGGCCGGAGCTCCGGTCGTGAACTGGAACCGGTGGGTGCCGATGTCCTTGCCGCCCTTCTCGATGCCGTCGATGGTGATGATGGTCCCCGGGTCGCCGCCCTCGAGGGCGGTGAAGACGCCGCCCGCTCCGTCGTCGATGTAGAGGTTGTTGCCGGGGACGGTGAGGTCGAAGTCGGGGCTCGCCTCGTTCGCCGGCACGAAGTTGTCCCGGTTCGGATCCGTGTACATCTGTCGCGACTGGTGGACCGACCCCGTCGTGGGGATCTGTCCGGACGCGTTGAGGTTGCCGCTGAAGACCACGTTCTGCGAGGCCTCGGCCAGCGTCAGCGTGCCCAGCGGCACGTTGAGCGGCTGCAGCTCGCCGCGGATCACGTTGAACTCGTTGTCGACCTCGAAGCCCATCAGCCGCTCGCCGCTGATCGTGACCAGGTCGTTGGACTCGTTCCGCTGGAAGGCGCCCGCCCGGGTGTACAGCTGCTCGCCGGCCCGATCGACGACGAAGAACCCGTCGCCCTCGAGCGCGATGTCGGTGGACACGCCCGTGGTCGAGATCGAGCCGTTGTTGAAGTCGCGCTGCGTGCCCGCGATCGAGACGCCGAGGCCGACCTGGCCCGGGTTCGAGCCGCCGCTGACGTCGTTGGGGGCCGTCCCGAGTCCGAGCGTCCGGCTGAACGTCGGGGCGAAGACCATCCGGTTGGACTTGTACGCCGTCGTGTTCACGTTGGCGATGTTGTTGCCGATCGTGTCCAGCTTCCGCGAGTTGGCGTTGAGGCCGGACAGTCCGGTGAACAGCGAGGTCATCGAGGGCATGGGTGGATCTCGTCTCGTCCCTGAGTCTGGATCGTGGGCGGCGGCGGT
>CAYLNM010000262.1:0-3726 GCA_964385045.1 uncultured Isosphaeraceae bacterium | reverse complement strand
GAGGGGGGCTCGGGGAGGCGGGAAAACTGGATGATCTGCGGTTGCAGGGGGGACACGTCCTGCTACGCTGCGAGGAGAACCGAACGTCTCCCGGCGATCGGTCCACGCCAACCCGATCTTTCTCCCCTCCGGAAAACGCTGGTCGCGTCTGGCCAGCGTTTTCTCTTTGCTCCTGCGGGAGCGACGGCGGTCCGGCGAGTCGCGGGGCCGTGGCGTGGAGTCGGCCGAGCCGCGGAATCGCAGCGCGGACTGCTCCGAGGTACGGCGACCGGCGACCGGCGTGCGCGATGGTGCCGCCGCCGGACGTCCAGCCCGCCGGACCGCGGCATCGACGAACCGCGGGGCCCGCGCGACTCGGCCGAGCGGCGACGCGGGGCGGCGCCCGGTGCGACCTCCGGCGGCGGAAGCGGCGGGCCCCGAAGGCCGAGCAACGGCGGCTCGGCCGCTGCTCGGCCGCGGCCACGGACGTGGGCCGGGAGTGCTGCCCGTCGCCGAGTCGCCACCCCCGCGCGGCCGTGGTGTCGCCTTGACGCCGTGCTCCCGCCCGATCGCCGCCCCAGGACGTCCTCGCCGAGGCCCGGCCACGGCGCCCGCGACGGCCCGGAGCGCCTGCTAGACTCCGCCGCTCCCGCCCGAGACCCGAACCGGAGTGCCCCGAGGCCATGCTCCTGACGCTGGCGACGAGATCCTTCGCCGATCGACCCGTTCCCGGTCCCGCGGGCACGATCCTCGAGCCCGGCCGCGACGCGGTCCTCGGCCTGCCCCGCTTCGCGATCGACACGCTCGACCTCCGCGGGCTCAGCGTCTCGGCCGGCATGCTCTCGGGCTGGGGCCTCCCGGATCTCGAGGCCCTGCGGGACGCGGCGGACAAGGCCGGCTGCCCCTGTCTCGTGCTGGTCGAGGACGAGCCGCTGGGCTTCGGCGCCGCCGACGTGCGGGCCCGCGACGCCGCGAAGGACCGGCTCGCCCGGCTCGGGGCCGCCGCCCACCGTCTCGGCTGCAGCTCGGTGGCGATCCACGTCGCCGGCCCGGCGGACGAGGAGGCCTTCGACCGGGCCGCGGTCGCGATCAAGGACGCGATGCCCGGGCTCGAGCGGCTGGAGCTCAATCTCCTGCTCGCGCCGCACGAGGGCCTGACCTTCGAGGCCGAGCGGCTGACCGACCTCATCAAGCGGATCGGCGGCTTCCGCATCGGCTCGCTGCCGACGTTCGCCCATGCCCACGCGACCGGCGAGCCCGAGAAGACGCTCAAGGCGCTCGCCCCCTACGCCGGCGCGGTCCACGCCTCGGTCTCCCGGGTGACGAAGAAGGGCCACTCGCCCTGGGACCTCGCGGCGTGCGTGCAGGCCGTGCGCGACGTCGGCTTCGCCAACACCCTCGCGATCGACCCGGTGGGCTCCGGCGATCCGGTCGCGGCGGTGGAGAAGGCGGCGGAGCAGCTCCGGGCGCTGCTCGAGAAGGACGAATGACCCCCGCGATGGCGCCACGAACCGCCAGCTCGGCCGCCGGCCCGCCGGACGTCCCGGTGCCGGTCGTGATCACGATCGACGGGCCGGCGGGAACCGGCAAGTCGACCGTCGCCCGCCGCCTCGCGGCCCGGCTCGGCCTCGACCACCTCGACACCGGGGCGATGTACCGGGCCGCGGCGCTGCTCGCGCTCGAGCGTGAGCTGGATCCCGAGGACGGGCCGGCGATCGCCGCCGCCCTCCGCGAGACGGGCATCGACTTCGACTGGTCGCACGATCCGCCGCGCCCGCAGCTGGGCGGCCGCGACGTCGGCGATCGCATCCGCGACCTCGACGTGAGCACCGTCGTCTCCCGGGTCGCGGCCCAGCCGCCGGTGCGGGCGGTGCTCACCGAGTGGCAGCGGACGATCGGCCGCGCCCACCCGCGGCTCGTCACCGAGGGACGGGACCAGGGGTCGACCGTCTTCCCCGACGCCGCGGTGCGGTTCTACCTCGACGCCGACACCGACGTTCGGGCCGACCGACGGGCGCGGCAGATGGCCGAGTCCGGCCGCGCCGTCGACCTGCAGGCGGTGCGGGACGACATCCGGCGGCGGGACGAGCTCGACCGCGAACGATCCGACAGTCCGCTCGTGCGACCGGAGGGCGCGGTGGTGGTGGACACCGGCGACCGCACCGTGGACGAGGTCGTGGACGAGATGGCCGCGGCAGTCGAGGCCGCGGTGCCCGAGCTCCGGGCGGGACGCTCCGCCCCCGAGCCGGGGGAGGAGCACCGACGGTGACCGCTCGGCACGGGTGGCCCGGCCACGGCTGGTGGCGGTGGTTCGTCGTCTGGATCATCTGCCGCGGCTCGTGCGCGATCTGGTTCCGACTCATGCACCGTTGGCGGCGCGGCGACCATCGACCGCTGCCGGCCGAGGGGCCGATCCTCTTCGTCGCCAACCATCAGTCGTTCTACGACCCGCCGGTGGTCGGCTGCGAGGTGTGGAAACGACCGCCGGCCTTCCTCGCCCGCCGAACGCTCTTCGACAACCGCCTCTTCGGCGGGCTGATCCGCTTCCTCAACTCCATCCCGCTGGACCAGAGCGGCCGCGGGGCCTCGGCGTTCCGCGCGGCACTGGCCGAGCTGGACGCCGGGCGCGGCGTGCTCATCTTCCCCGAGGGGGCTCGCAGCCACGACGGCACGATGAAGGCGTTCTCGCCCGGACTCATGCTGCTCGTCCGCCGGGCGAAGCCGTGGGTGGTGCCGGTGGGGGTGGACGGAGCGTACGACGCGTACCCGATCGGTGCTTCGCGGCCGCGGCTCGGCGTACCGATCGCGACCCGCATCGGAGATCCGATCCGGGCCGAGACGCTGCTGGAGATGTCCACCGCCGAGGCGCTCGACCATCTGCGGCGCCGGGTCGAGGAGCTGCGGCTCGCGTGCCGGACCGAGCTGCGCGATCGCACGGACGGCCGCTGGCCGGAGCCGGGACCGGCCGACCGGCCGTGGTGGGAGACGGAGGACGAGGCCGCGGCGGCTGGCGGCGCTGTCGGACGTGGCGGTGGCGGTGGCGGTGGCGCCGGCGCCGGACGCGCCGAGGACGACGCGGCCCGCGGGGCGTCGGACGACGGGGCGACGCCTCCGGCGGATGGTCGGGAGGGCTGAGCCCGCGTCGCTCGTGCGCGACGACCGGCGGGTCGGGCGCGGCGGCCCGCGACCCGCGATCCGCGATCCGCGATCCGCGATCCGCGATCCGCGATCCGCGGCCCGCGACCCGCGATCCGCGATCCGCGATCCATGACCCGTGATCCGCGATCCACGATTCGCGGCCCGCGACCCGCGACTCGATTTCCGCGGACCCGCTCACGTCACCCCGAGGAACTCCAGGGCAGCCCACGTCAGCAGGAAGACGAGGATCGCCCGCACCCACGGAACCGGGAGCACGTGGGTCAGCCGGGCGCCGATGAGGCTGCCGAGGATCGCGGTGGGGGTGAGGACGCCCGCGATCGCGAGCGACTCGAGCGGGCCACCCGCGTCCCCCGGCACGCGGCCGAGGGTGGCGTTCTTGACCAGCGCTCCCACGGGCGCGGTCAGGCACATGAGCGTCGCGCTGGTGCCGATGCACCACCGCAGGGGAAGGCCGAGCACCCGCTGGCACAGCGGCACCGCGATCGTGCCGCCCCCGACGCCGAGCAGTCCGGCGGCGAAGCCGGTGACGATCGCGACGAATCCGACCGCGACCACGCCCGGGGTGCGGGCCGGCGGCTCGGCCCCCCC
>CAYLNM010000261.1:0-3736 GCA_964385045.1 uncultured Isosphaeraceae bacterium | reverse complement strand
ATCACCGCGTTCTTGCCGCCCATCTCGCAGACGACCTTCTTCACGTGGGCCTGCTCGTCGGGCGTGACGCCCGCGGCCTGCATGATGTCCAGCCCGACGGCCTTGGAGCCGGTGAACGCGATGATCGCGGTCCGGTGATCCCGCACGAGCCGGGCTCCGACCGTCTCGCCGGGCCCACTGACGAACTGCAGGCACTCCGGTGGGCACCCTGCCTCGAGGAACATCCGGTGGAGCACCTGTGCGATGCCCGGCGTCTGCTCCGCGGGCTTCATGACCACGGTGTTCCCGCAAACGAGCGCTGCCGCGGTCATGCCGCAGAGGATCGCGAGCGGGAAGTTCCACGGGCTGATCACCACGCACACGCCGCGGGGCTGATGCCACGTCTCGTCGAGCTCGCCCACGAACCTGCCCAGCCGCTGGGGCTCGAACAGTGGCACCGCCATCCGGGCGTAGTACTCGCAGAAGTCGATCGCCTCGCAGACCTCGGCGTCGGCGTCCCGCCAGCCCTTGCCGGCTTCGTGGACGATCACGGCCGACAGATCGTCGCGGCGACGCCGCATCGCCGCCGCCAGCGTCGTGAGCACGGCCGCCCGCTCGCGGACATCACGATCCCGCCAGCCCGGGAACGCAGCCGATGCCGCATCCATGGCCGCATCCGCGTCGCCTTCGCCCGCGTTGATCGAGACGTCCGGCACCGATGCCGTCCCGATCGCGGCGCCGAAGGCCTCGCGTACGTCCGCCTGCGCGAAGTCCCGCATCGACTCGGAGATGAACGGCCGCTCGTCGCCCACGCCGGGCACCGCCGGCGACAGGGCGTGACGCTCCGGCGCCGTCCGCAGCGCGGCATCCGCCGCCGACACCCGCTCCGGCGGCTCGTGCGGCGAGGCGAGCAGCGTGTCCACTTCCGCCTCGTCCTCGAAGCCCGCCTTGAGCCACGACTCGTTCGAGGTGTTCTCGAGCAGGCGGCGGACGAGGTAGGCCATCCCGGGGATCATCTCGCCGACGGGGATGTACTCGCGGACCCGCAGGCCGAGCTCGGCCGCCGCCGACTTGAGCTCCTCGCCCATGCCGTGCAGCATCTGGAGCTCGATCGCCTCGCGGGGAAGATTCGCCCGCTCGAGCATGGCCAGGGCTGCTGCGATCGAGCGGGCGTTGTGCGAGCCGAGGGCGAGCTTCACGCCGCCCTCGCCGGCCGAGCGCGGCGTCGCCTCGATGAACTGCCGGCTCATCCGCTCGAAGCAGGCGTCGGTCTCGATCTTGCGGGACCACACCGGCACCGGCCAGCCCATCTGCTCGGCGTGGATCGTCTCGTAGTCCCAGTACGCGCCCTTCACGAGCCGCACCGTCACCTGCCGCCCGGTCGCTTGCGACCATTCGATGATGCGGCGAGCGTCGTCGGGGCCGCTGCGGAGGTACGCCTGCATCGCGAGGCCGGCCTCGAAGTCGACGTCCTCGCAGCATCGCATGAAGAGCTCGAGCGTCAGGTCCTTGAGCTCGTGCTGCTCCATGTCGAAGTTGATGAAGACGCCGGCGTCGCGGGCGGCCTCGAGGATCGGCCGCAGCTTCGCCCGCAGGACGTCGATGACCGCCGGCGTCGCGATCGGATCGACCTCAGAGTGCAGGGCCGTGATCTTGACCGAGACGTTCGTCCGCGGGATCGGGCCGAGGTGGTCGCGCTCGAGCCGCTCGTTGGCGGGCCAGTCCTTGACGAGGCCGGGCAGCGTGCGGACGAGGTCGAGGTACTTGGCCTGGTAGCCCTCCGCCTCGGCCGCGCTCACGCAGGCCTCACCGAGCAGGTCCACCGAGAAGGCGATGCCCTTCTTCTTCCAAAGCCGCTCGAGCAGCGGAGCGGCGCTGGCGGCATCGCGGCCGGCGATGAAGTTCGACGCCATCCGCTCGATCTGTCCGGTGACCTGCTTGGTCATCGTGCCCTTGAGCAGGCCGCCGGCCTTCAGGCCGGTGGCGAGGAACGGCGGGAGCGTGACGCCGGGCTGCTTCAGGTAGTCGACGAGATGGTCATGCACCTGCTCGGGCGTCGTCAGCCGCGGGAATGCGTCCACGAAGCGGAAGAGCTGGACCTTGAAGGCCTCGTCCCTCATGGTCCAGTTCATGAGCTTGTCCTGCCAGAACGCACCCGACAGGAGACCGGCCCGATTGCGGCGAGCCCGCTCGAGGTAGTCCGTCCCGAGCTCGCGGATCCGCGACTCGAGGGCGGCGTCGAAGGCCGCGCTGCCTTGTTCGACCGCGCCCCCGGTGGAGCCGTTGGAGCCGCCCGGCACGGGCGGCGAGGCAGGAGCGATCTTGGGGGCGCCACCCCGACGGGAGCGGGCGAAGAGGGCCATGGGCGGGTTCCTGGAGGAGGCCGGCCCGCGGAGCCGGCAAGGCGCGAGTATAGCCGCGGCCGGGCCCGTCTCCCGCTCCCCGAGACGGCCGTCAGATGATCCCCACCTTGAACAGCAGCGCCGTGATGAAGAGGTCCGCGATCACCACCGCCACGATCGTCTGCACCACGGTGTTCGTCGTCGCCCGGCCGACCCCCGCGGCCCCGCCCGTCACCGCCAGCCCGTTCACGCAGGCAATCGCGGCGAGGATCACGCCGAAGACCACCGCCTTGCCGAGCCCGGTGATGAAGTCGCTCGGGGCGAGGGCGGCCTTGAGGTTGGTGATGTAGAGCTCCAGCGGCACCCCGATGAACGCCACCGTCATCACGCCCGCCGCGACCACCGCGACGACGTCCGCCAGCACCGTCAGCAGCAGCAGGCTCGTCACCGTCGCCAGCACCCGCGGCACGACCAGGAATCGCACTGGGTTCAGCGCGTGGGCCTCGAGGGCCTCGATCTCCTCGCCCACCACCATCGTGCCAATCTCGGCTGCAATCGCCGCCCCCGCGAAGCCCGTCAGGACGATCGCCGCCACCAGCGGGCCGAGCTCGCGGAAGACGGCCACGCCCACGATGTTCGCGATCTTGTCGGTCTGGCCGAACTCGTCCAGTGGGCCGGCCATCTGCATGGCGAGGATGAAGCCGATCGCCGAGCACACCAGCGTCACGATGCCGACCGACTTGACGCCGATCCGCACCAGCTGGCTGACGTAGGCCGTCCGGCCGAAGCGGACCCGGCCGCGGAGGGCCCGCAGCAGCCAGCGGCAGACGTCCACCAGCAGGATGCTCGTCGCGCCGACGCCCGCCATCGTCGCCATCACCGCAGCCCCGACGTGCTCGAAGGGGCGGGCCAGGGACGAGGCGGCCTTGGGCTCGGTCGACATGGGCGGATCTCGTGAGCAGGGCGACCGCGGTGGCGGCCGGCGTCAGCGGGCGGGGCGTCGGCCAGGGCGGAGGGGGTCGAGGCTCACGCGGCCAGTCCCTCGTCGGTCGAGTCCACGATCGTGAAGACGATGTCCAGCCGCGTGATCTGGAGCGTCGCCATGACCTGCTCCTTGAGCGAGGAGAGGACGAAGCCCACCCCGCGGTCCTGGGCATTCTGCATCGCCTCGATCAGCGTCGCCACGCCCGAGGAGTCCATGTACTCCACGCCGCTCATGTCGACGACCACCCGTTCCGGGCCCTCGTCGATCGCGGCGACGAGGTGGGCCCGCAGCGACGCGGCCCGCGAGAGGTCCACGTCGCCGACCGGGGTCAGCACCAGGCCGCCGTCGTGCTGCTCGCGGCGGACCTCGATCTCCGAGGTGTCAGGCATCGCTGCCGGTCTCCGTGTCGGGGGCGTGGGGGCGGCGGGGC
>CAYLNM010000260.1:0-3738 GCA_964385045.1 uncultured Isosphaeraceae bacterium | reverse complement strand
CCCCTCCCGTCCCCCGGAGCCCCCCATGACCCGCCGCACCACCCCGATCGCCACCGCCGTGCTCGCCCTCTCGCTCGCGACGCCCGCCGCCCTCGCCGGCACCCCGACCGTCGAGACCCTCGAGGCGGTCGCCGACACCACGATCTTCGACACCGGCGAGACCAGCAACGGCTCGGGCCCGGTGCTCTACGCGGGCGTCACCGGCGGTCAGGGCGGCTTCACCAAGCAGCGGAGCCCCGTGCGCTTCGACCTCTCGTCGATCCCGGCCGGGGCCGAGATCCTCGACGCGACCGTCACCGTCACGCTGGTGCAGGTGAACCCGATCACACAGCAGCCCGATCCGTACGAGCTCCGCCGGATCCTCTCGGCGTGGGGCGAGGCCGGCTCCTCGAGCCCCGGCGGACAGGGCGGCCCGCCGGCCGAGGGCGACGCCACCTGGAGCTTCGCCTTCTGGCCGGACGTGGCGTGGGGCGAGCCCGGCGGCGACCTCGCCGACGCGCCGAGCGCGAACCTCGACATCGGGCTCGAGGACGGGACGCAGTGGACCTTCGCCGATCCGCAGCTCGCCGCCGACGTGCAGGCGTGGATCGACGGCGAGGCCGAGAACCACGGCTGGGCCCTCATGGGCGACGAGACCCTGATCTGGACCGCCCGCAAGTTCGGAGCCCGCGAGGGCTTCTCGGGCACCCGGCCGACGCTCACCGTCACCTGGCAGGCCCCGGCCGGCTGCGAGGGCGACCTCGACGGCTCGGGGGCGATCGACTTCCCCGACCTGCTGGCGGTGCTCGGGGCCTTCGGCGCCTGCGACGGGTGCCCGGAGGACCTCGACGACTCGGGCGACGTCGGCTTCTCCGATCTGCTCGCGATTCTCGGAGCCTTCGGCGGATGCGTCGGCGGCTGAGCCGGCGGACGTCCGCGTGCCGCGGGCCCGCGGCGCGCGGCCGGCGTCTCGCGTCTCGCGGCCGGCGTCGCGCGGCCCGCGGCCCTTCGCGCGCTTCGCCGCCGCGTCCCTCCTCGCCCCGCGCCGCTCGCCCGGCCCCGGCCCCGTCGAGCGTCCGCGACCTGCGCACCGCCCCGGGACTTGCCCCGGGGCGGGGTCCTACCATCGCGGCATGCATCAGACTCGTCTCGCCGCCGTCGCCGCCAGCTCGCTCGCGGCCGTGACCCTCGCCCTCCTCCCCGCGGCCGCGTGCCCGCCCGGCCTGCTCGACCGCGCGCAGGGCGACGTGCATCCCGACGCCGAGCACGGCGGCCCGCCGATGCCGGCCGGGGTCCTGTCGAGCGAGCTCGCGACCCTCGGCGCCCTGCCCGGGGGCCAGCCCTCGGGCTCGCCCGACCCCGCGGCCGAGGCCGAGTTCCTCGCCGACCACGTGCAGCTGACGTACTTCGAGGACTTCACCCGGGCGGGCGAGGCGTACTTCGACCGCACCGGTCGGTGGATCATCTTCCAGGCCACGCCGCAGCCGGCGGCGGGCGAGGAGCCGACGCCGCACTACGAGATGTACGTGGCCCGCGTGCTCCGCGACGAGTACGGCCGCATCACCGGCCTCGACGATCACATCCAGATCTCCGAGCCCGGCTCGGCCAACACCTGCGGCTGGTTCCACCCGCACCAGCCGGGCGTGGTGCTGTTCGGCTCCACGATGACGCCGCCCACCGCCGAGGCCCGCAGCGGCTACTCGCGCGACCGCAGCCGCTACACGTGGCAGTTCCCGGAGGAGACCGAGATCGTCACCCGCACCGTGCGGGCGATGGTCGAGGACATGGTCGCCGACCCCGACGAGCGGGCCCGGCTGCTCGCCCGGCCCGACGTCGACGAGGCGGTGCCGATGTTCTCGCGGCCCGGCTACGACGCCGAGGGCTCGTGGTCGCCCGACGGCCGGACCGTGCTCTACACGAACGTCGACCCCGAGACCGGCGACGGCGATCTCTTCATCCACGTCGTCGGCACCGACGAGCACCGTCCGATCGTGGTCGCCGAGGGCTACGATGGCGGTCCGTTCTTCTCGCCCTGCGGCCGCTGGATCACCTATCGGTCCGATCGACGCGGCGACAACCTGCTGCAGGTGTTCGTGGCGGAGCTGAGCTTCGACGCGGACGGCCTGCCGGACGGCATCGAGCGGGAGATCCAGCTCACCGACGACCGGAACGTCAACTGGGCGCCCTACTTCGCCCGGCCGAACGGCAACCATCTCGTGTACGCCTCCAGCGAGGTCTCGCACCGCAACTACGAGGTGTTCGCGATCGAGCTCGATCCGCACGACCCCGAGCCGGGGCCGACGATGCGGATGACGCACGCCCAGGGCTTCGACGGCCTGCCGGTCTTCAGCTTCGACGGCCGCTGGATGATGTGGACCGCCCAGCGCGGCAACGACCGCACCGCCGAGGGGCGGCCGTCGAGCCAGATCTGGGCCGCCCGCGTGGTGCGGCCGGCGTTCTGATCCACGTCGTGGGGCGCGGCGCCGGCTCGCCGGACGGAGCGCGGGGTGCAGGCCGCCGCGCCGCGGGGGCCGTCTCGCCGCGCGAACGCGCGGGCGAGCTCGGGCCGCGATGAGCACCGGCGGCGACTGGCGGATCCGCGTCGACGCCGGCGGGACCTTCACCGACGGCTGGGCCCGCGATCCGGCGGGCGACGTGCACCGCGCGAAGGTGCTCTCCTCGTCCGCGGTGCGGGCGACGGTGCTCGCCGCGGACGGGCGCCGGTGCCGGGTCTCCGGCACGTGGGCCGCGTCGCCGGCGGCGGTCCGCGGACTGCACGCGCGGTGGCCGGGGGCGAGCGGAGCGATGGTGGTCGGTGCGACGGCCGCGGCGTCCGGGTCCGCACGCGCGGTCGCCGCGTCCACCTCGTCCCGCGCGGACGCCGCGGACGCCGCGCCCACCGCACGCGGTGCGGCCTGCATCCTGGAGCTGGACGCCGACGCCCCGGCCCCGGGCACGACGATCGAGCTCGTCTCGGACGAGCCGGCCGCGGTGCTCTGCGCCCGGGTGCTCACGGCCACCGCGGCGGGCGAGCCGCTGCCCCCGGGCGAGCTGCGGGTAGCCACGACGCGGGCCACCAACGCGCTGCTCGAGCGGCGCGGCGCCCGCACCGCGGTGCTCGTGACCCGCGGCTTCGGGGACCTGCCGCGCATCGGCGACCAGCGGCGGCCGGAGCTCTTCGCCCGGATCGTCCGTCGGCCGGATCCGCTGTTCGAGCGGGTGCTCGAGGTGGACGAGCGGGTGGGACCCGACGGCGCCGTCGAGCGTCCGCTCGACGAGGCGGCGGTGGCGGCGGCGGCCGACGAGCTCGTGGCCGCGGGCGTGGAGGCGGCGGCGGTCTGCCTGCTGCACGCGGTCCGTCATCCGGCCCACGAGCGGCGGGCGGCCGAGATCCTGCGGGCCCGCGGCGTGCCGCACGTGAGCACCTCGGTGGACGGGGCCGCCCGCGGTCCGCTCGTCCCGCGGCTCGCCACGACGGTGGTGGACGCGTTCGTGGGGCCGGTGCTCGGGGGGCACCTCGCGGCGATCGCGGGGGCGGCGGCGGGGCGGTCGCCGGGCGGCGGCGACGGTGACCACGACGGCGGGGCGGGCGCCGGGGCGAGCGATGCGCCCGCGTCGCGGGGCGCGGCCCGCCCGACCGCGTGCACGACGGTCGCCCGCGACGACGCGGCGTGCAGCCGCGCGGGCCTGGCCATGTCGCTGGCCAACCCCGTCGACGACGGATGGCTGCCGGACGCCCTGGTGGACTTGCGCCTGTTG
>CAYLNM010000259.1:0-3813 GCA_964385045.1 uncultured Isosphaeraceae bacterium | reverse complement strand
CTGCGCGAAGATCAGCGTCGCGTTGTTGACGATCGGGCCGGGAAGGCTGGCCGCGAAGGCCGAGGTCGACGGACCGGGCGGGCGCGGTGCCCTTCAGCCGTCCGCGGACCGGACGAGCTGGGCGAATCGTGGCCGCAGGGCGTGGTACACCGCCCGCTGCTCCGCGACGAGGTGCTCGTAGGCCGCGGGCGGCGCCGGGTCGCGCACCTCGGTCTCGCGGAGGGCGGCGTCCGTCGCCTCGGCCAGGTCATCGAAGACGTCCGCCCCCACGCCGGCCATCAGGGCGGCCCCGAAGGCTGGCCCCTTCTCGACGTTCATCGCCGCCACGGGCACGCGGTAGAGATCGGCCTGCATCTGCCGCCAGAGCTCCGACCGATTGCCGCCACCGCCGAGCCGGACACGCTCCACCGGCACCGGCAGGTCGCGCACGATCTCCAGCACCATCGCCATGGTCGCGGCGACGCCCTCGAGCACCGCCCGCACCAGATGGCCGCGGCCGTGCCGAAGGGACAGGCCGACCCACGCCCCGCGGGCGTCGGGATCGGGGAAGGGCGCTCGCTCCCCTGCGAGGTGCGGGAGGAACCGCAGGCCCTCGCAGCCCGGCGGAGCGAGCGACGCCTCGTGCACGAGGACGTCGTAGGGCACCGTGGGGGCGATCGTGGCCCGGGTCCACTGAAGGGCCCCCGCCGCCGAGAGCACGCAGCCGGTGACCGACCAGGCCCCGGGCCGCTCCGCCGTCCCGTCGGCGGCGCACATCAGGTGAGCGCGGCCGCAGTCGGGCTCGTTCGCCGCCGACGCGTCGGGACGAGGCTCGGGCGCGTGGGCGTAGATCACGCCGCTGGTGCCGAGCGTCGCCAGCACCAGGCCCTCGCGCACCACGCCCGCGCCCGCGGCCCCCGCCTGGTTGTCGCCCGCCCCCGCCACCACGGGGATGCCCGCGCGGAGGCCGGTCACGGCGGCGGCCCACGGCGTCACCTGTCCCGCCACCGCGCACGACTCGAGCACCGGGGGCAGCATCGCGGGGTCGAGGTCGAGGATCCGCGCAAGCGGCTCGTTCCAGGTACGCGCAGGGACATCGAGCAGCAGCGTTCCCGCCGCGTCGGAGACGTCGATGGCGAGCTCGCCGGTGAGCTGCAGCCGCACGAAGTCCTTCGGGCAGGTGACCGACCGCACGCGGGCGAACGTCTCGGGCTCGTGCTCCCGCACCCACAGGATCTTCGGCAGCGTGAAGCCGGCCATCGCCTGCGTCCCTGCCGTCCGGACGAACGCTCGCCGCCCTCCGCCGGCCCGCTCGATCGCGGCGAGATGGCCGGCGGTGCGCTGATCGTTCCACATGATGACCGGCCGCACCGCGTCGACCGCGGCCGTCCCCGCCCGCGCGATCGCGTCCTCGTCGAGCAGCACCGCGCCGTGCATCTGACCGCTGAGCCCGACCGCCCGCACGTCGCCGAGCGGCCGGTCGCTCGCCTCCGCCAGCGCGGCGAGCGCCTCGACCGCCGCGTCCCACCAGCGGGTCGCGGGGGTCTCCGTCCAGCCCGGCCGCGGCGCGTCGAAGGTGCACGGCCGCGAGGCGCCGGCCACCACGCCGCCCTCCTCGTCGACCAGCACGGCCTTGACCGCGGACGTCCCGATGTCGATGCCGAGCAGCATGGCCGCCTCCCGCGCACCGGCGGGCGGGGCGCCGTTCGGTCTCGCGGGCGACGCGTCACCTCCGGCGGTGCGCCCGGCAAGGTACGGGCTCGCCCGACCCGCTGCAGGCCACCCGTGCGACGCCCCGCCAGCGGCACCTCGGCCGGGCGGTGCCGACCGCGTGCCCCGCCCCGCCGGTCGCCCGATCATCCGGCGCGCGGCCGCCCCCGGCGCCGCGGGTGCGAGGCCCCGGGCGGGATCGGGATGGGATCGGGATCGGGACCGAACCCGTTGGTGCGGAGGTGCGTGCCCGGCGTGCCCGTCCGCCACGGGCCGCCGCGCGGCGCCCGGGCTCAGCCCGTCCAGGCCGCGAGCACGGCGAGCAGGTCGTCGAAGTCCACCGTGCCGCTGTCGTCGACGTCCTCGACGCACCCGGGGTCGCCGCACGGCCCGAAGGCGGCCAGCACCGCGAGCAGGTCGTCGAAGCCGACGACGCCGTCCCCGTCGATGTCCTCGGGCAGCCGATCGCTCACGGTCGTGATCGCGAGATTGTCGAGCCGGATGTCGAAGGCGGTGAAGCCGTAGAGGAAGCCCGGCTCGAAGGTCGTCAGGATCGCCTCGTCGGTGCCGGCGAGGACGTCGGCGAAGGTGCGATCCGGCGGGAGCATCGGCATGAAGGTGTCGGGATCCTCGGCCCCGGTGCCGCCCCAGCCCGGAGGCAGCTCCGTCGCCGACGGATCGTCGATCGTCACCGAGTACGTCTCCCACTCCTCGCCCTCGGCGATCGTGCCCAGCACGTACCAGACCGAGACGTAGGGGTAGCCCGGCGGCGTGTCGTCGTAGTCGCGGAACTCGACGATCCAGCTGCGCGAGACGGGCGAGCCGAAGAACGCGATGTTCTCCACCAGCACGTCGGTGGACACGGTGATCTCGTCGAAGGCCGAGAGGTCGCCGGTCCAGGCCGGCGTGTCGTTGAAGTAGATCAGGCCGAACGTGTCGGGGTTGATCGTGCGCCAGTGCTCGTCGGGGTTGCCGCCGTCGGGCTCGATCGTGCCGATGCCGCTCCAGCCGCCGGTGCCGTCGGCGAACGTGACGACGGTGGTCTGCTCGGTCGCCGCGGTGGCGGAGGCGACCGAGCCCGCCGCGAGCACGGCGAGGGCCGGGGCGGCGAAGGCGGATGCGGACGCGGACATGGAAGCGGCCACGAGAAGGCGAGCGCAGCGGGGGCGGGCGGTGCCGGACATGGGCGGGCTCCGGAGTGGGGGACGGCCCCGCGCCCGCACGGGCGGCCGGGACCTCGTCGCCACGGTAGCGATCGGCCCTTCGGCCGCCTGCCCGTCCGTCGACCGAACCTGCGGACCGCGGACCGGCGCCCGCGGCCGGGCCGGCCCCGCGGTCACGGGGCCCGATCGGCTCAGAACTCGTACCGCTCCTCGTAGTCGGCCATCGCCGCCTCGACGACCTTCCGCGCGTGGTCGAGGTCGTAGATGTCGGTGATCTTGGTGGTCGAGGGCTTGCCGCGCAGCAGCTTGTACGTCGAGAAGTAGTGCCGCAGCCGCTCGACGTAGGCCTCGGGGATGTCGGAGAGGTGCTCGGCCTCGGACCAGATGTCGTCGTTCTCGAGGACGGCGATGATCTTGTCGTCGGCCTCCTCGTCGTCCACCATCTGGATCCCGCCGATGACCCGGGTGCGGAGGATGACCTCCGAACGGTCGATCGGCCGCTCGCTGAGCACGCAGATGTCGAGCGGGTCGCGGTCGCCGCGGACCGACTGCGGCGACAGCTCGCGGGTGCGGGGACCGCAGAAGGTCCGCGGGATGAAGCCGTAGAGCGTCGGCGGCTGCGAGCTCGTCCGCTGCGGGCGGTCCACCACGAGGTAGCCGGTCTTCTTGTCGATCTCGTACTTGACGTAGTCGAACGGCGTGAGCTCGATGTACGCGTTCACGCGGACCGGTGGGGCCTCGCCGACGTCGAGACCGTGCCAGGGATGCGGGCGGGATCGGAAGAACGGCGCGGGAGCGGTCATCGCGGCAGCGTACCGGGATCTTCCCGGGACGTGGCCCCCGCCCGGGCGGGCCCGGCGGCGCCCGGGAAGCCGGCCGCGGCGGCGGGGGTCGAGGCTGCCGGGGCCCGCGTCCGCCGGCTCCGTCGCCCGCCCGCCGTCCGGCGCACGCCCGCGCACGC
>CAYLNM010000258.1:0-3851 GCA_964385045.1 uncultured Isosphaeraceae bacterium | reverse complement strand
CCGTGGGATCCTCGACGTGACGACCGACCCCAGAGCCCACGTCGCCGCCGACGGCCCGCCCGAGGCTCGCCGCACCCGCGCGCACGCCCTCCTCGACAGGGTCACCCGCACCGGCGAGCCCACCGCGGCCGACGAGCTGCTCGCGCTGCTCTACGACGAGCTCCGCGAGCTGGCCCGGGCCCGGCTCGCCCGCCAGCCCGCGGGGGCCACGCTGGAGCCCACCGCGCTCGTGCACGAGGCCTGGATGCGGCTGGCCGATGGCGCCGCCCACGGCTGGGACGGTCGGCGGCACTTCTTCGGGGCCGCGGCGAACGCGATGCGGAACGTGCTCGTCGACCGGGCCCGGGCCCGCGGCGCCCGCAAGCGCGGCGGCGACCGTCGGCGGCTCGAGCTCGACCGCGTGGACGAGGCGGTGCTCGCGGCGGCGGGCCGGGGGCCGGCCCCGGACGCCGGCGACGACCTGCTGGAGCTCGACGCGGCGCTCGAGCGGCTCGCCGCCGAGCATCCGCGCCCCGCCGAGGTGGTCACGCTCCGATTCTTCGCCGGACTCGACCATCCCCGCATCGCCGAGCTGCTGGAGGTCTCGGTCCCGACGGTCGAGCGCGACTGGCGACTCGCCCGGGCCTGGCTCGGACGGGCGCTGGCGGAGGACGGGGACGCGGACGGACCGCCGCGCGGGGATGCCGCCCCGTGAGCGGGCCGCCTTCCGGCACCGGCGGCGGCTCCGATCGGGCCGCCCGCGTCGCCGAGCTCTTCCACGAGCTCGTCGAGCTCGACGGCGCGGCCCGCGACGCCCGTCTCGCCGCGGCGGCGGCGGCGGATTCCGCGGTGGCGGACGAGGTCCGCGCCCTGCTCGCCCACGACGACGACCGCACCCGGCTCCGGCTGCGCGAGCTGGAGGAGGCGGCGCGGGCCGACGCCGCGGCCTGGGCCACCACCGGCGTGGACGCCGACGACGCGCCGGGTGGCACCATCGGGCCGTTCACCCTCGAGCAGCGGCTCGGCGCCGGCGGATTCGGCACCGTGTGGGCCGCCCGACAGGAGTCGCCGGTCCGCCGCCGCGTGGCGGTCAAGCTCGTCCGCCGCGGGATGGCCGCCCCGCAGCTCGTGGAGCGGTTCGCCCGCGAGCGGCAGGTCCTCGCGTCGCTCGAGCATCCCGGGATCGCCCGCGCGATCGACGCGGGCGTGACCGACGACGGACGGTCGTGGCTGGCGATGGAGCTCGTCGACGGCGTGCCGATCACGCAGGCGTGCGACGACCGCGCGGCGACGATCGAGCAGCGGCTGCGGCTCTTCGGCGACGTGTGCGACGCAGTGGCCTTCGCGCACCGGCGCGCGATCCTGCACCGCGACCTCAAGCCCGGCAACGTGCTCGTGGCGTGGCGGTCCGCCGCGGGTGGGACGGGGGGCGACGCGGCGGCCCCCGCGGCGAGCAACCCCGCGCCGAATACCGCCGCGCCGAGCACCGCCGGCAGCACCCGCACCGGCTTCCCGAGCGCCGAGCGGCCCCGGGTCAAGGTCATCGACTTCGGCATCGCCCGCGCGCTGCGGCCGACGGAGGGCGCGGCGGCGGCGGCGGCAGCGCACGCGCCGGAGGCGGACGTCCCACCGGCCGACGCCACCCTCACCGGCGTCGCGATCGGCACGCCGCGGTACATGAGCCCCGAGCAGGCGGCGGGGCAGTGGAGCCGCGTCGACGTGCGCACCGACGTGTACGCCCTGGGCGCCCTGCTGCACGAGCTGCTCGCGGGCGAGCCGCCCGCAGCCGCTCCGCCACCCGCCGCGGACGGCGCGCCCGCCCCCGAGCCGCCGCGTCCGAGCACCCGCGCCGCCGCCGCCCCACCGGCCGTCGCCCGCGCGCGCGGCGCCGCCGGTCCCGCGGCCCTCGCCGCCCGCCTCCGCGGTGACCTCGACTGGATCGTCCTCCGCGCGATCGCCCCCGACCCCGAGCGGCGGTACTCGACCGCCGAGGCGCTCGCCGCCGACGTGGCCGCCCACCTCGCCGACCGTCCCGTGGCCGCCGGGCCGCCCACGCTGCGATACCGCCTCGGCAAGGCGGTCCGTCGTCACCGGCTCGCGGCCGCGATGGCGACCGCCGCGGTGCTGGCGGTCGTCGGCGGCCTCGCGGGCACCAGCCTCGGGCTCGTCCGCGCCATGGCGGCCGAGGACGCGGCCCGCGCGATCGCGGCCGACGAACGCGCCGCGCGGCGGCTGGCCGAGGAGCGCTACGAGCAGGTCCGCGGCATCGGCCGCGCGCTCATCTACGACGTGCACGCCGCCCTCGAAGGCGTCCCCGGCGGCCTCGAGGCCCGCCGCCTCGTCGTCGACACCGGCCTCGCACACCTCGAGCGGCTCGCCGCCGGAGCGGGCGAGGACCCCGATCTCATGCGCGAGGTCGCCGACGGCTTCGGCGAGCTCGGATCGGTGCTCGGCAATCCCGCCGACGCGAGCCTCGGCGATCCGGCCCGCGGTCTCGAGCTGTACGTCCGCGCGATGGACCTGCTCGAGGCGCTGCCCGAGTCCGAGCGCACGGTGGAGGACCTGCGCCGGCTCGCTCGCATGGCGGAGGAGCGCTCGTCGGTGGAGCTCGCCCTCGGCCGTACCCGGGACGCGGTGGCGTCGATCGACCGCAGCGTCGCCTGGACCCGGGCCGCCAACGACCGTGTCGGCGCGGCGGCGGCGGCGGGGACGGGGGCGGGAACGGGGCCGCACGACCCGGAGGTCGAGGCCGAGGCGGCCCGCTCGCTCGCCATCACCGAGGCGAACGTGGGCCGGATCCTCGAGTCGACCGGTGAGCTGCGGGGGGCGATCGAGCGGTACGAGCGGTTCCTCGCGTGGGCTCGGGCCCGGGCGGCCGCGGACCCCGACGACGTGACGGTGCGCCGCAACCGGTCGCTCATCCTCGACCGCATCGGCCGCCTCGAGGTGTTCGAGCTCGAGATGGCGGACGCCGGCATCGCCCGCATGCGGGAGGCCGTCGCGATCATGCGGCGGGTGCACGATCGGCATCCCGGATCCACCGCCGTCGCCCGCGACCTGGTCGCCCGCCTGGAGACCCTCGCCTTCGCCCTCGGTCACGCCGACCGCGGCGCCGAGGCGATCCCGGTGATCGAGGAGGCGATGCCGATCGCCGACGCGGCGGTGGCGCAGGATCCCGGCGACGCGCCGGCGGCCCGCGCCGCCGCGGGCCTGCGGTACGCCCTCGGACAGGCCCTCGAGCGGCTCGGGCGACACGCGTCGGCGCTGTCGCCGCTGCTGGAGTACGAGGCCCGCATCGAGGCGCTCGCCGAGGCCAGTCCCGACGCGACGATCCTCGCCCGCGATCGGACCATCGCCGGCGAGCGGATCGGCCGCGTGCTCACCGGCCTCGGCCGGCACGCCGAGGCGATCGAGCGGCTGGAGGCCGTCGTCCGGGAGCGGGATCGACTCGCCGCCGCGCACCCCGAGGATCTGGCGATCGTCCGCAGCCGCTGGCTCGCCCGCGGGGCGCTGGGCGATGGGCTGCTGGCGTGGGCCGACGCCCTGGACGCGGCGGGCGAGGCGGAGGCGGCCCGGGACCGCCGGCTCGCCGCGCTCGAGGCCTTCCGGTCGTTCCTCGCGCTTGGCGACGAGCTGGCGGCCGACGGCGTCGAGCTCGGTCGCTCCGAGGCGATCGAGCGATACCGCCGATTCGCCGAGGCCCTGGCCGCCGACCCGGGACGCTCGCCGAGGCCGGTGGCGGGCGGCGGGATCGGCGCGGCGGACGGCGCGGCGGACGGCGCGGCCGGGGGCTGACCCGTCGCCGGGCGCCCGTCGCGGAGCGCTTCATCCATTCCAACGCCTTCCACATGGCGACCGCGATCGAGCCGCTG
>CAYLNM010000257.1:0-3892 GCA_964385045.1 uncultured Isosphaeraceae bacterium | reverse complement strand
CCCTCCAGCCGCCCCAGCAGGTCCTCCACCGCGGTCCGCAGCTGGGCGTCCTCGCCCCGCACCTCGTCCGCGGGGGTCTGGGGCACGACCAGGTCCGGCATCGCCCCGTTGAGCTCCATGTCCCGGCCGGTCCCGTCGTCGATGAACCAGCCGCGGAAGGGCATCCGGACGCTGGTGCCGTCGATCAGCCGGGTGCCGCCGGTCGAGATCACCGAGCCGTGGGTCTGCTGGCCCACGAGCGTGCCGCGGCCGAGCGTCTTGAAGGCGTGGCTGATGATCTCCGCGTTGGAGTAGCTCTTCTCGTTGCAGAGCAGGTTCATGGGCTGGGTGTACCGCTGGATGAAGAGGCGATCCTGCGGGTACGGCCGGGCGCCCGTGCCCCACTCGGCCCCGCGGGGGAGCGTCCACGCGTGGCTGCGGACCATGATCGAGCTCAGGAGCCGGTCCGTCGTCCAGCCGCCGCCGTTGTCGCGGACGTCCACGATCAGGCCGTCCTTGCCCTCCGCGGCGGCGAACAGGTCACGCTCGAAGACGTCGAGCGAGGGCTGGTTCATGCCCCGGATGTGGATGTAGCCCAGCCGGCCGTTCGACCACTCCTCGACCCGCCGCTTGCGCTCGGCGACCCAGGCGTCGTAGCCGAGGCCGCGGATCGCGCCGTAGCTCGTCGGGGTGAGCAGCAGGTCGAGCTCGACCGTCTCGCCCGCCCGCGACTCGGAGTCCTCGGCCGTCAGCGTGCGGCGGACGGTGACGATCGTCTCCTCGCCCACGCGGCCCTGCAGCCGGCCCGGGATCGTGTCCATCGGGGCGATCGGCTCGCCCTCGATGCCGACGATCACGTCGCCGACCCGCATCGCCATCGCGCCGAGGGCGGCGGGGGAGCGCTCGAGGATCGCGGTGACCACACGGCCGCGGCCGCCGTCGACCACCTCGGTGGTGACGCCCAGACGTCCGCGCGACTCGCGGAGCGGCGTCGAGACGTCGCCCGGGGCCCGGATCCCCATGTGCGAGGCGTTGAGCTCGCCGATGAAGCGGTTGGCGACCCAGTTGAACTCGCTGGCCGTGAACGCGCCGCGGGCGAGCTCGTGGTACTCGCGGGTCAGGCGGGCCCAGTTCACCCCGTTCATCTCGGGGTGGTAGAAGCCCTCGCCGAGGGCCCGGGCCGCCTCGAGGAACTTCTGGCTCGACTGCTGCTCGAGGTCCACGAGGATCCGGTCGCTGAAGCTCGCCGTCTCGCGGCGACCGCCGGTCGGGGAGACCGTCTGGGCCTGCCCGCCGCCGACGAGCACGATCTTGTCGCCGCTCAGGGTCGGGGCCACGAGCCGGCCCCAGCCGCCAAGCGACTGCCGGTTGCTGCCGTCCCACTCGACCGAGTGCAGGCCGGCGGCGAGGCCGGAGGCGCTGAAGACGATCCGCTCGCCGCTCGGGATGATCATCGCCTGCGACTCGCTGCCCTCGAGGCGGGTGAGCCGCCGCAGCCGCAGGTACGCGGACTCGAGGTCGTCGCGGGTGAAGGGCCGGTCCTCGGCGTGGTCACCCTCGTCCTCGCCCTCGGCCGCCTCCGCGGCCTTGGCCGCCCGGTCCTCGATCGTCATCGGCTCGAGCGGCTTCCGCGCCCGGGCCGCCTTCCGGGCCTCGTCCCAGTACGCGTCGCGGTCCGGACCGCGCAGGGCCTCGATCGACTCGTCGAGGGCCACGACCCAGACGTCGTACTCCTCGCCCACCCGCTCGCTCACGAAGGCCATCAGCCGGCCGTCGGCCGAGAAGCTCGGCCGCAGGTCGTTGTCGGGGTGCCGGGTGACGTTCACCGGCGGCTCGTCCGAGCCCATCTCGTGGATCCAGACGTCCGCGTTGAAGTCCAGGTCGTTGACCGACCAGGCGACGTAGCGGCCGCAGGGGCTCCAGGTCGCGTCGATGCCGCGGTCCCAGTGCTCCAGCAGGGTGTCGATCTCGCCGGTGGCGAGGTCCTTGACGTGCAGGTTGCCGCGGATGCCGCGGAACATCAGGTGCAGGCCGTCGGGCGACGGCATCGGGTCGCGGTCGTTGGACAGCCGCGCGACGACCGGCTCGATCGTGAACTCGATCGCGTCCCGCCACCGCTCGGGGTCGAGCATCGGATCGGCGGGCTCCTCGGCGTCGGCGTCGGCCTCGTCCCCCTCGTCCTTCGCCGGCTCGTCGCCGCCCGCGGCCGGCTCGTCGGCCGGGGCCGCGGCGCCGCCGCCCGAGGGGGCGAGCGTGCGACTGGCCCGGACCTCCACCGGCCGCCCGGCGTAGAGCGCGGTGCCGTTCATCGACGACTCGGCGATGCGGGCCTGCAGGCCGATCGTCATGCCGTCGCCGAGGGTGATCGTGAGCGTGATGTCACCCGACGCCGAGTCGTAGCGACCGGTGATCGTCCCGGTGCCGCTCTCGCCCGCGTCGAGGGTGCCGCTGACGTCGCCGCCGTCCTCGAGCTCGAGGTTCATGGTGAACTCGACGTCGCCGATGTCGGGCAGGACGACCAGGCCCTGCCAGGCGCCGGTGACGGGGTCGGCGGGGGAGGCGACCGGCGGGGCCGCGGGCTCGCTCGCACCGCCGCCGCCCGGCTCGTCCGCGCCCTCGTCCGCGTCCTCGGTCTCGCGGCCGAGGGCGTCGTCGAAGGCGTCCTTGACCTCGCTCCGCGTGCGGGCGACCGCGGCCCGGAAGATCGACTCGGTGCCGTCGCGGTCGCTGGTGAAGTAGAGGTGCAGGCCGTCGGGCGACCACGCGACCCCGTCCTCGCGGGCGTGGGAGTGCGTGACGCGGCGGGCCCGCCCGTCGTCGCCCATCTCGCGCACCCAGATCTCACCGTAGGCGACCATCGCCATCACGGTGCCGTCGGGCGAGAGGGCCGCGTCGGTGACGTTCCGCCCGACCGTCACGAACTCCTGCGTGTCGCGGGTGTCCTGGATCGCGGTGACGTCGATCCGGCGCGGCGTCGCCCCGGGACGGTCGAGATCGAGGCGGTAGAGCGCATCCCAGCTCATCAGCACCGCGGTCTCGCCGTCGCGCGAGACCGACCAGTCGTGGATGTCGCGGCCGTCGAACCGCGTGAGGCGGGTCGCCCGGTCCTCGGGCTGGCCGACGCGGCGGCGGAAGAGGTTCACGGTGCGGTCGCTGCGGTCGGAGAGGTAGAGGACGGTCGAGTTCGACTGCCAGTGCGACTTGCCGTCGTTGCCCTCCCACTCGGTGAGCCGGGTGAAGGACTCGTCCTCGGGATCGAAGATCCAGACGTCCTGGTTCTCGGCCCCCCGGTAGTGCCGCCGCTCCCAGCCGTCGTAGTAGCCGCCGCGGGCGAAGAGGATCCGCTGACCGTCGGGGGCCACCCGCGGCTGGCTGCCGAAGGCGTCGTGGACCCGCTCGACCGGGCCGCCCTCGGGCGAGACGTGGTACGGCCGGAACTCGCGGTAGACGTCGTGCTCGAGGACGGCGTGGAAGAGGATGCGCTCCTCGCCGCCGACCTCGGCCCAGTCGGTCACGGTGCAGGTGCGGTCGAGGTCGGTCACCCGGCGGATGTCCGAGCCGTCGGCCCGCATCCGCCAGATGTTCGAGTACCCGTCGCGATTGGACATGAAGGCGATGTGCTCGCCATCGGGGCTCCAGACCGAGCGGGTCTCGTCCGCGGGGTGGCTGGTGAGCCGCATCGCGCGGCCGCCGTCCGTCTCCACCTTCCAGAGGTCGCCGCGCCAGGAGAAGACGACGTGCTCGCCGTCGGGGCTGACGGCGGGGAAGCGGGGCAGCGTGACGTCGGTGTCGGCGACGGCGGGGGCGGCGATCAGGCCGAGGGCGGTGATCGCGGCCGCGGCGAGCGGGCGGACGGGCATCGTTCGGGTCTCCGTGGGGGCGGTCGGCGCGGACCGGGGGCGCCGGCACGCAG
>CAYLNM010000256.1:0-3896 GCA_964385045.1 uncultured Isosphaeraceae bacterium | reverse complement strand
CGGGGCCGGGGGGGCCGGGGGGGCCGGCGGGCGCATTCGCGCCGGCGGGACGTCCGGGGCGGACGAGCCGCAGCGGTTCGGCGCTGCGTCCGGCGAGGCCGGCGGCCGGCACGGGCGCGGTCATGGAGAGGCTCGTCACGTCACTGCTCCACGATTTCGGCGGTCATCGCGCCGGCCCGGGCGAGGCTGTGGATGAGGTCGATCTGCTGCTCCACCGGAACGCGGATCTGGTCGAGCCGGGCCAGCAGATCGTTGAGGCGCGTCGACGCTCGGCCCTGTCCGGCGTCGCCGTCGACGGCCCGCCACGGACCCGGCAGGTCGACCGCGGGGTCGAAGCGGAGTCCGGCCTCGGGCAGCGCGACCGCGACCGGCTGCACCGTCACCGTGCTCGTGGCGACGATCGTGCCCGCGGTGCGGTCGATCACGACCCGCGCGACCTCGCGCAGCAGCGACGGGTCGATCTCGATCGACTGCACGTCGGCGATGAAGCCGGCGGGATCGGCGCGGTCGGCCAGCGGCAGCTCGATCCGCACCAGCCGGCCGGACTCGTCCACGCGGGCGATGCGCACCGCGGCGTCGCCGAAGCCGTCGGGCTCGTTGATCGCGTCGGCGATCGCCTGGGCGTTGGCGTGGGTGGCGATGCTGGGATCGAGGATGAGCGTCAGGAGGCCGTCGGGGCTCACCAGCTCCGGCCGCACGTCCGCGATCATCATGCCGCCTTCGTGGATGCGTCCGGACGTGGGGTTCAGAGGCGTGACCTGCAGGGCGCCCGAGGCGATCGCCAACGGGGCCAGGTCGCGTCGGTCGGGCACCGGCACGCGGAGCAGCGACGGGACGAGCCGTCCGCCGGCGAGGTCGGTGGCGTCGAACAGCGTGTCGACGTGCACCATCATCCGCGTGCCCTCGGACGCGCCGCCGGCCGGGATCGTCATCGAGACCTGCACGATCGCGAACGACCCGCCGTCGCCGAGGTCGCCGGGGGCCTCCACCGGGTTGCCGAGGTTCTTCAGCAGCTCGCGGAAGGGCCGCGCGGCGGCACGGGCGGACTCCGCGTCGTCGCCGGTGCCGTTGAGCCCGACCACGATGCCGAGCCCGATCAGCTCGTTCTCGTGCTCGCCGAGGATCCGGGTGAGCTCGGAGATCGGCCGGGCGTGCGCGTCGCGTGCGCCGAGGAGGGCCGCGACGAGCAGGAGCGGCGCGAGGCCCAGGACGCGGAGCCGGCCGGGACGAGGATTCGGACGTCGGAGGCGGATCGCGGGGTGGCTCATGCCGGGACCGATGCACGCGGCGTGCCAGTCGGAGGACGCCATCCCGCACGGACCGCGGGCGCGCGGCCCGGTCCCGGGGCGCGACCGGCCGCCCCGGGGCGCCGGCCCCGGCGCATGCGCGGGCCGCGGGGGCCCGGACGGAGAGGCCGCACGGGCAGGCCGGACCGGCGCGACGGGCGGATGCCGGCCCCCTCGTAGAATCGCCGCGTGCCCACCGACGCCCCCGCCCCGCCGCGTCCCCCGGCCCCCGTCCCCGGCGTCGCCCGCGGCCTCGACGACACCGCCGTCCGCGTCCTCGCGGGGATCGGCCTCGCCCTCGCCGGGGCGGCGTCCGCCGTCGCCGCGACCGCGGGGGATCCGGTGGCGTGGGCCGCCACGCTCGGGGGCGACCTCGTACCGGTCGCGGCCTGGCTGCTCGCGGCGCGGGGACTGGGCGGCTGGACCGCCCGCGGCCTCGGCCTGGCCGGCGCCCGCGGCGGCGCCGCGGCCGCGTGGGCCTTCGGCGTGGCCGCGATGCTCGCCCTCGACGGCGCGGTGCTCCGGCTGACCGCGGTCCCGGCGGCGGCCTGGGGCCTCACCGGGTCGGGGCTGCTGGCCCTGGCCGCCGAGGCGTGGATGCGGCGGGCGGGCGGCCCCCTCCGCGCCTCGGACGAACCGATGGCGAGCCGCAGGACCGCCCCGCCCCCCTGGCCGCTGGTCCTCGCCGCCGCGGTCCCGACCGCGGTGCTGCTGGCGGCCGCCCCCGCCGCTCCCGGCTGGCTGTGGGCGAGCGAGTTCGGCGGCTACGACAGCCTCTCGTACCACCTCGAGCTGCCGGCGGCGTGGGCCGAGGCGGGCCGGGCCACCCCGCAGCTCCACAACGTCTACGCCTTCATGCCCAACGCGGTGGAGCACGGCTTCCTCCACGTCGGGCTGCTCGCCGGCGAGGTGCGCACCGCCGGCACCGCCGCGCACCTGCTGCACGCGGCGATGGCGCTCGGTGCCGCCGCCGCGACCGGCGGCCTCGCGACCTCCGTCCGCCGCCGTCTCGGCGGGGGCGATCGGGACGCGGTCCGGGCCGGCTGGGTCGCGGGCGTCCTCGTCCTCGCCACGCCCTGGACCGTCGTCACCGGCTCGCTGGCGTACACCGAGATGGCGGTGCTGTGGATGCTCGCCGCGTCGATGCGGCTGGCCGCGGACACGGACGACCGGCCCACGGTGCGCGAGGGACTCGCCCACGGACTGCTCGCGGGGGTGGCGACCGCGGCCAAGCTCACCGCGGGGCCGCTCGCGGTGCTGCCGGCGGTGGCGTGGTGGCTCGGGGTGCGGCGGGCGCGGACGCGGACGGCGGCGGACCCCCGGCCCGGGCCCGGGGCGGGGCCCGGCGCAGGGGCCGAGCCGCGGGAGGACGACGCGGGAGCGGGCGGCTTGGCGTCCGACGCGCCGCCGGAGCGGCCGCGGGACGCCGCGGCCCGCGGGGCGACGCCGGGGGACCGCGACGCCGCCGCGGCCCGCGACCCCGGCGGCGTGCTCCGCGTGGCCGCGGGCGGGGCTCTGGCCGGGCTCCTCGTCCTCGCCCCGTGGCTGGTGGCGGGGGCGGCGTGGACCGGCAATCCCGTCTTCCCGTTCGCCGCCGACGTCCTCGGCCGCGGCCACTGGACCGCGGAGCAGGTGGCGGCGTGGCGGGCCGGGCACGGCGGCGGGTCGGACCTCGGCGGGCTCGCCCGGGAGTGGCTCGTCCACGGCGTCGCGGGCGAGGAGCCGCCGCAGTGGGGCGTCCTGCCGCTCGCGGGACTGGCGGGACTGGTGCTCCTCGCGGTCTTCGGAGCCGGGTCGCCCGCGCGGCGGACCGCCGGCTCGCTCGCCGCCGCCCTCGGGATCGCCCTCTTGGCGTGGGGCACGCTGACGCACGGGGAGTCGCGGTTCCTGCTGCCGACCGCCGTCCCGCTGGCGGTCGCCCTGGGCCTGCTCGCGGGGCGCGGACCGGCGATCGGCCTCGGCCTCGCGGTGCTGGTGGCGGCGCAGGCGACCTGGCCCGCCGCCCTCCTCGCCCGGGAGCGCGACGGCCGGGCCGGACTCGGCGTCGGCGCGGGCGCGGTCCTCCGCGGCGAGGCGCACGCGGCGGCGATGGCTGCGGCCCGGGCGGCGGGCGACGCGGCGGCGCTGGACGAGCTGCGGGCCTCGGCCCCCCCGGCGTGGTGGACGCGGTTCGGGCTCGCCGCGGACGCCCGGGTCCTGATGATCGGCGAGGCGGCGGTGCTCCACCATCCGCCGCGCCGCATCGCCGCCCGCACCGTGTGGGACCGCTTCGCCCTCGACGACTGGCTCGACGAGGCGGCCGAGGACGGCGGCGGCTGGGTGCCGCGGGCGCGGGCGGCAGGCTTCACCCACGCCTACGTCGACCTGGTCATGCTCGCCAACTGGGCCGAGCGCGGGTGGAACGACGCCGACCTGACCTGGGAGACGCTGCAGGCGCGGGCCGGCGCCCCGCTCGAGCCGGTGGCGACGTTCGACGGCGGCGGCCGCGTGCTGCTGCGGCTCGGAAGCGGCGAGGCAGGCGACGGCTGAGACGGGCCGCGGCGGGCGGCGGGCGGCGGGCGGCGAGCGGCGGGCGGCGGGCGGCGGGCGGTGCCTCGCGGCCACGCCGCC
>CAYLNM010000255.1:0-3953 GCA_964385045.1 uncultured Isosphaeraceae bacterium | reverse complement strand
GATACCATCGGGGCATGAGCACGATCGACCAGTCGAAGGCGGGCACCCGGCCCGACGCCGCCCCCGCGTCCCCGGCCAAGGCCGACCCCGAGACCATCTCGCTCTCGGGCTACGAGATCGGTGATCGGTACGAGCCGGCCACCGTCGAGACGCGGGATCCGTCGGACCCCTCGAAGCCGCACCCGCGGATCGGGACGCCCGGGCAGTACCCCTTCACCCGCGGCGTGCACGAGACCATGTACCGCACGCGGCTCTGGACGATGCGCCAGTTCGCGGGCTTCGGCTCGGCCGACGACACGAATCGGCGGTTCAAGTACCTGCTCGAGAACGCCAAGGGGACGAAGGCCAACACCGGGCTGTCCACCGCCTTCGACCTGCCGACGCTCATGGGCCGCGACTCGGACGACCCGCTCTCGGCCGGCGAGGTCGGCCGCTGCGGTGTGGCGATCGACACCATCGAGGACATGGAGCGGCTCTACGCCGACATCCCGCTCGAGGACGTGACCGTCTCGCAGACGATCAACGGCCCGGCGGCGGTGATCTGGGCGATGTACCTCGCCATGGCCCGCCGCCGCGGGTTCGACTGGACGAAGCTCGGCGGCACGCTGCAGAACGACATCCTCAAGGAGTTCCACAGCCAGAACGAGTTCATCTACCCGCCGGAGCCCAGCGTCAAGCTCGTCGTCGACACGATCGAGTTCCAGACGCAGCACGTGCCGCGGTGGAACTCCGTCTCGATCTCCGGCTACCACATCCGCGAGGCCGGCTCGACCGCCACGCAGGAGCTGGCGTTCACGCTCCGCGACGGCATGGAGTACGTCGAGGCGTGCGTGAAGCGTGGCCTGGACGTCAATGCCTTCGGTCCGCGGCTCTCCTTCTTCTTCAACTCGCACAACGAGTTCTTCGAGGAGATCTGCAAGCTGCGGGCCGCCCGCCGCATCTGGGCCGACGCGATGAAGGAGCGCTACGGCGCGACCAACGAGCGGGCCTGGTGGATGCGGACGCACGTGCAGACCGCCGGCTGCTCGCTCACCGAGCAGCAGCCGCTCAACAACATCGTGCGCGTCGCCTACCAGGCGATGGCCGGCGTGCTCGGCGGCTGCCAGTCGCTGCACACCGACTCGATGGACGAGACCCTCGGCCTTCCGACCGAGACCGCGGTCCGCGTCGCCCTCCGCACGCAGCAGATCCTCGCCCACGAGACCGGCGTGCACCGCACCGTCGACCCGCTCGGCGGATCGTGGTTCGTCGAGGCCCTCACCGACCAGATGGAGCAGGACGCGGACGCCATCATCTCGGAGATCGACGAGATGGGCGGCGTGGTGTCGGGCATCCACAAGGGCTACTTCCGCCGCCAGATCGCCGAGGCGTCGTACCGCTTCGGCCAGGAGATGGAGGCGGGCGACCGCATCATCGTGGGCGTCAACGCCTACCACGACGGCAACGAGGACCACTCGGTCGAGATCCTGCAGATCCCGCACCAGGTCGAGGTCGATCAGAACGACCGGCTCGAGTCGTTCAAGAAGAGCCGCGACGCCGACGCGGTGAACCGGGCGCTCGACGCGATCCGCGACGCGGCGCGGAAGGGCGACAACACCATGCCCGCCCTCATCGAGGGCGCCGAGGCCGGGGCGACGCTCGGCGAGATGGTGCAGGCGATGGCGGACGTCTACGGGCGGTACACCGGCGGCCCGGAGTGGTGATCGGCGGCGGCCCGGCCGCCGGCCCGGGCGGCACGCGGCGATGAGCGACCCGGGGGTGACGCGCCGCGGTGCGTCACCCCCGCCGGTGCCGGCGCCGTCGCCTCGAGCCCCCCGTGGACCGCTCGCCGGAGGCGTCTCGCTCCGTGCGCCGCTCGGGCCGGTCGAACCCCGACTTCTCGAGCAGCATCAGGAACGCCAGCGCCGGGTCCTTGAACTGCGCGTTCTGCAGGACGTCCCAGTGGCCGCGGGCGAGGCGCCGCATCCAGCGGATCACCCGACCGAAGGTGATCGTGGTGAACGGTCCCCGCTCGCCGCGGTAGGAGCCGAAGGCGATCATCGACACGCGGGCGTGCTCGGTGTCGTGCACGCCGCGGGCGAGCAGGTGCTCGATCGTCGCCCCGTGCTCGGCGAGCCCGTAGCGGCCGACACGGCGCAGGGCGGCTTCGAGCACCCGCGGGTCGCGGCCGCCGCGGTTGAGCTCGGCCTGGCCCTCCTTGACCTCGGCGATCACCACGTGCACGCGGTCGGTGGGGGCGCCGAGCCGCGGGTCGAGGTCGCCCACCAGCACGCCCTCGCCCTCGCCGTCGGCCCCGCCGCCCACGTGTCCCGGCACGTACCGGCCCGCCTCCGGGAATCGCACCGCGATCACGTCGATGTCGGTGGCGGAGCGGTAGCGCCCGTCTCCGAAGGACTCGACGACCGGATACTCCGTCACCGTGAAGTACTGATTGGCGTAGAGGTACGCCTGGGCCAGGGCGACGGCGGGATCCATGGGCGGCTCCGGACGGTCGCGGGCCCGGGCACGGCGGGCCCCCCGGCCACGGTACCGACGCGGGCCCGCGGTAGCATGCCGCGCCCGCCCGGCGAAGCCTCGCGCCGCCCGCCGACGTCCCGGCCACCCCGGAGCCCGACCGTGCCCCGCCCCGACGACGCCGCGGCCGCCGCCCGCATCGCGGGACTCGGTCGGCACGATCTCTACGAGGCCTGCGTGCAGTCGCCCGAGGACACCGTGCCGCTGCTGCGGGCGATCCACGGCGGCGAGCCACGGGTGATCGGCGAGGACTTCGCCGGCACCGCGGCACTGTCGCGGGCCTGGGTGCGGTCCGTTCCGGGCGGGACGGCGATCGCGGTGGATCACGACGAGGCGGTGCTGGCCGAGGCCCGCGACCGGGCCGCCGCGGCCGGCGCGCCCGCCGACCGGCTGCGGCTCCGGGCGGGGAACGCCGTCGATTCGCCGCCGCCCGGCGAGCCGGCGCCCGACGTCGTCTACGCCGGCAACTTCTCGATCGGCGAGCTCGGGGACCGGACCGAGCTCCTCGCCTACCTGCGAGGCGTCGCCCGGCGGCTCGGTCCCGGCGGCGTCTTCGCCTGCGACGTCTACGGGGGGGAGTCGGCCTACATGATCGGCTCGGCCGAGCGGCCCGAGCCCGGCCCCGACGGCGGGACGATCGTCTACACCTGGGAGCAGCGGGAGGCCGACCCGCTGACCGGCCGGGTGGTGAACGCCCTGCACTTCGAGGTGCTGGACGCGGAGGACGCCTCGCTCGGGACGATGGCCGATGCGTTCGTCTACCGGTGGCGACTCTGGGGCGTCCCGGAGCTCCGAGACGCGATGCGGGAGGGGGGATTCCTCTCGACGGAGGTGCACGCTCGCGTACCCGAGGCAGTGGACGAGGCCGATGTGGCCTACGTCCGCCCGATCGAGGATCCGGCGGAGCTCGAGGACAGCTTCGACGTCCTGGTGGTCGCCCGCGTCGGTTCGTGATGCGGCGTGGACATCGGGCGACAGGATTCTGTTCGGGTCATGAGTCGCCCCATGGGATGAAAACTCGCCGTTCCTTTGCGCGGCCGAGTTCCCTCCGTCGAAACTCCGGGGTACATTCGCTGAGCCTCGTGGATTCGTTCCGCGCTGTGTGGACGTCCATGGGCACGAGGAGAGCGGGGCCACTCTGCCGAGATGCGACGACTCGTGGCCGCCGGCTGGCGGTTCGCACGATGTGTTCTCGTCGAGGTCAGGGGCGTCGCTGTTCCTGCGAGTATCGGGCGATCGGACCGACGTCGGCCGCCGCCCTCAGACGTCCTCATGGGACACGTGTCCCGAGATGGAGAAGAAGACGATGAAGAAGTTTGCTCTTGCGGGCGTCGCTGCGCTCGCCACCGCCGGTGCGGCCTCGGCCGACTACATCGGCTTTGATGTCGTCAACATGGGCGACATGATCGGCGACAACAGCGGTACCACCACCTACCGCA
>CAYLNM010000254.1:0-4021 GCA_964385045.1 uncultured Isosphaeraceae bacterium | reverse complement strand
GCCCCCGCCCCGGCGCCCCCGCGCCTCCCGCGTCCCCAAGCTCCCGCTTGCGCGCTCCCCGCCCGCCATGACCTCACCGCCCCGGTCGTCCGTCACCCCGCCCGGTCGACTTCCCGGACCCGCGTGCGGCGTCGCCCGCCACCGCACGCGGATCCGCCGACACGCCCGAGGCTCGCGGGCCCGTCCACGCCGCCGCCGCGATCAAGCAGGGTCGCCCCCGGGCCGATCCCCACGGCGGCCGCGCGGGCGGGCGTACGATGTCGTTGGTCCGGGAATCGGGCCGCGTCGCACGCCGGTCCCCCGATCCGCCGCGGCGTCGCAGGGGAGCGGGCCCTCGGGGACCCGCGGCTCGGGAGGTTCACCTCGCATGTCGAGCACCGGTGTCCAGTCCGAGCTGCAGCTCTACCTCCGCGAGATCAACGAGGTCGACCTGCTCACGCCGCTCGAGGAGCGCGAGCTGGGGTGGCGGATCATCAACGAGGGCGACGCCCAGGCGAAGGAGCGGATGATCACCGCGAACCTCCGCCTCGTCGTCTCGATCAGCAAGAACTACCTGCACCGCGGCCTGCCCCTCTCGGATCTGATCGAGGAGGGCAACATCGGCCTCATCCGCGCGGTCGAGGGCTTCGACCCCGCCCAGGGGGCTCGCTTCTCGACCTACGCCTCGTGGTGGATCAAGCAGGCGATCAAGCGCTGCCTGATCAACACCCAGCCGATCCACATCCCCGCCTACATGGTCGAGCTCATCGCCCGCTGGAAGGAGAAGACCCGCCACCTCGAGGACGAGCTCGGCCGGCCGCCGACCAGCCGCGAGCTCGCCAAGGCGATGCAGGTGCCGCCGAAGAAGCTCGAGATCATCCGCCGGGCGATGAAGGCCTACCACGCCCCGCCGCAGGCTCCGGTCGGCGAGGACGGTGCGCCGATCGACTTCGGCGAGCTCTTCGGCGACACCGGGGCCGAACGGCCGGAGGACGCGGTCGCGCGGAGCGAGGAGTTCGACACCATCCTCGATCTTCTCGAGGTGATCGACGAGCGCGACGCGAAGGTGCTCCGGCTGCGGTTCGGCCTCGAGGGGCAGGAGCCGCTGACCCTGAAGCAGATCGGCGCCGAGATCGGCCTCACCCGCGAGCGGGTGCGGCAGATCGAGGTCGAGGCCCTGCGACGCCTGCAGGCCCAGCTGATGGACGACCGTCCCCGCCGGATGATCCGCGAACGCCGCGAGGCCCTCGAGCGCGGCGAGGACCCCGTCGAGGAGGCGCGGCCCGCACGGCGTCGCGGGGCCTGAGCTCCGCGACGACGCCCTCGGCGTGCCGCGCCGCCCGCCACATCGACGTGGCGCGACGCCCGCGACACCGCGAAGTCCGCGATGCCCGCCGCGCCCGCGACCACCCGCGAGGTTCGTCCGCGCTGGCCGCTCGTGCGGGCCGACCGATGGCGCCGCTCGTCCGCACCGCCCATGCGACCCCTCATCCACGCCGCGCAACGTGACACCACGCCGCGCGTCCACGACGACCACGCGGCCGGTCCCGTCCGACGGCGGAGCCGGCCGCGTGTCGTCACCTCGTCGTGTCGCGGGCAGCGCCGCGGGTCGCGTGCCGTCGCCCGCGCGCGGCGGCCCGCCCACCCCCGGCGGCGATCGGTGGGCGATCAGCCGGCGATCAGCCGGCGGTCAGCCCGCGGGGGCCACCCGCTCGAGCAGCTCGCCGACCTTCGACCAGTTGATCACGTCGAAGAAGGACTCGCAGTACGCCCGGCGGCGGTTCTGGTACCGCAGGTAGTAGGCGTGCTCCCAGACGTCGAGGCCGAGGATCGGCGCGACGCCGGTGATCATGAGGTTCTGCTGCTTCTCGCCCTGGGTGATCATGAGGCGGCCGGCCATCGGATCCCAGACCAGCCAGCCCCAGCCGGAGCCCTCGACCGAGGCGCTCGCGGCCACGAAGTGCGTCTGGAACCGCTCGAAGCCGCCGAAGTCGCGGTCGATCAGCTCGGCGAGGCGGCCCTCGGGTCGCCCGCCGCCGCCCGCGTCGGGGGAGGCCATCACCTGCCAGAAGAGGGCGTGGTTCACGTGGCCGGCCCCGTGGAAGGACAGCTCCCGCGACCAGTGCTTCACCAGCCGCGCCTCGCCGGTGCCGGCGCGAATGCGCTCGAGCTCCTCGAGCGCGGTCCGCATGCCGCGGACGTAGCCCGCGTGGTGCCGTGAGTGGTGGATCTCCATCGTCTCGGCGTCGATCGCCGCCTCGAGCGCGTCGTAGCCGTACGGCAGCTCGGGAAGGCGGTACGTCCCCGCGGCCTCGTCCCAGCCGGCCTCCTCGGCGGTGAGGACGCCGTGGTGGGCGAGCCGTCCGGTGCCGGTGCCGGACGCGGCGCCGTGGACGCCCGCGGCGGCGAGGCCGGCGGCACCCGCGCCGAGGGCGGCGATGGCGGAACGGCGGGAGAGGGCGGAGCCCGTGGCCGCGGCATCGCCGTGGTCACGGGGCGAACGATGGTCGGTGCGTTCGTGGCTGCTCATGATCGGACGATAGCCGCAATGCGGCGCGTCCGGGACCGACCGAATGCCGGGGGGATCCCGCATGGACGAGGCACCCGCCCGGCGCCCGGCGATCGCTCGCCGCCGCGGGGCTCGGTCTCCGGCGTCGGCGGCCCGGCGCCCGGCGGGCGTGGCCCGGCGCCCGCTCGCCGCCGCAGGGCCCGGCGCCCGGCGTGCGCAGCCCGACGATCGCTCGCCGCCGCGGGGCTCGGTCTCCGGCGTCGGCGGCCCGGCGCCCGGCGGGCGTGGCCCCGCGATCGCTCGCCATCGCGTGGCCGGAGGCCCGGCGCCGGCCGTCCGGCCTCAGCCGCCCGCCTTGTAGAACGGCAGCGGCACCACCGTCGCGGTGCACGCCTTGCGGCCGAAGGGGATCGCGAGCGTGGTGCCGGGCTCGGCGTGGGCCGCGTCGACGTAGGCCATCGCGATCGACTTCTCGAGGGTCGGGCTCAGCGTGCCGCTGGTGACCTCGCCGCAGGCCTCGCCCGGCTCGCCGCCGTCCGCGACGCTCCCGGCGCCGTGCACCGCGGCGCCCTGCCGCGCCGCCCGCCGCGAGTCGAGCTCCAGTCCGACGAGCCGGCGGGGCGGGCCCTCGGCATGGATCCGCTGCAGCGCGTCCTGGCCGATGAAGCGGCCGGCCTCCGGACGCTGCTCGCCCTTGTCGATCTTGATCGCGAACGTCAGGCCCGCCGAGACCGGGTCGATGTCCTCGGTGATCTCGTGTCCGTAGAGGGCCATCGCCGCCTCGAGCCGCAGGCTGTCGCGGGCGCCGAGGCCGGCGGGCTGGATCGCCTCGATGCCGCCGACCTTGCCGAGGAACAGCTTCATCGCCGCCTTGGCCGCGAGCGAGTCGGTGCGGAAGATGACCTCGACGCCGTCCTCGCCGGTGTAGCCGGTGCGCGAGACGAACATCTCGAGCCCGAGGAGCTCCTTGCGGACGAACCGGTAGCGCTTGAGCTCGGGGATCGACGAGGAGAACGCGCCCATCGTCTCCATCACCCGCGGGCCCTGGATCGCGATCATCGCCGAGGACTCGGTGAAGTCCTCGATCGAGAGGACGTGGCCCTCGGCCTCCTTCACCGCGTGGAGGTGGGCGAGGATCTTGGCCCGGTTCGAGGCGTTGCAGACCATCAGGTACGCGCCGTCGTCGACGAGGTAGACGAGCACGTCGTCGTGGCAGCCGCCCTGCTCGTTGCACACGATCGAGTAGCGGGCCTGCCCCTGCTTCATGTCGACGATCTGTCGGGTGCACACCCGGTCGAGCAGCCGCTGGGCGTCGCGTCCCACCAGCATGACGCGGCCCATGTGCGAGACGTCGAAGAGGCCGCCGCTGGTGCGGACCTGGTGGTGCTCGTCCACGATCGACCCGTAGTGCAGGGGCATCTCCCAGCCCGCGAAGGGAACCATCTTGGCGCCCCGCTCCACGTGCCAGGCGTGGAAGGGGGTCTGCAGCAGCGGGGTCGTGGTGTCGGTCATGGGGCGGAGCCTATCGGGCCC
>CAYLNM010000253.1:0-4068 GCA_964385045.1 uncultured Isosphaeraceae bacterium | reverse complement strand
GGGCTGTTGCTGGGGCTCGCCGCCGGGCTGCTGCTGGGGCTCGCCGCCGGGCTGCTGCTGGGGCTCGCCGCCGGGCTGTTGCTGGGGCTCGCCGCCGGGCTGCTGCTGGGGCTCGCCGCCGGGCTGTTGCTGGGGCTCGCCGCCGGGCTCCTGCTGCGAGTCCTGCGACTGGTCCCCCGGCTCAGACTGATCGGCGTCCGGCGGGCTCGGCTGCTCGAGCTGCTCGGCGGCGTCGCGCAGCGAGTCCTCCACCGTCTCGGCGTCACGCTGCATCTGCTCGCGGCGCCGGCGTTCCTCCTCCAGTCGTCGGGCCTCGTCGACGAGGCGGTCCGTCAGCTCGGGATCGGCCCCGGCCTGCTCGAGCGACTCCCGGAGCGCCTCCGGATCGAGCGGTGGCTCCTGCGATGCGTCGTCGTCGTTCCCGCCGTCGGTCTCGGGCTCCGGCCGGTCGGTCTCCGGGTCGACGCCCAGATCACGCAGCGCCTCCTCCAGTCGGCGCCGTCGCTCCGATGCATCCGCGTCGGGCTCGGTGTCGCCGGTGCGGCGACGGGCCTGCTCCGCGAGCTGTCGCAAGGCCTCGGCCCGCGCCGCCCGCTCCGCGTCCGACGCCGCCGGATCGGCGAGCTCGTCCAGCGCATCCGCGGCCTCGTCGAAGTCACCGCGGCGCAGGGCCGATGCGAGTCGATCGAGCGCGGGGTCCGTCGCGGCTCCCGGAGGCGGCTGCAATCCCTCGAATCGTTCGGTCAGCTCGTCGAGTGCCGCGTCGGCGCGCTGGGCGTTCGACTCCAGCTCCTCCGCGGCCTCGGACAGCTCCCGCACCGCCTCGTCGCGAACCTCCGTCGGGTCGGTCTGCGCGTCCTCGTCCGCAAGCTGCCGGGAGAGTCGGTCCAGCGTCGCCGCGACGTCGTCGGCGCGGCCCTGCACGGCCGCCTCGCCCGCCTCGCCCTCCGGGGACTCGTCGTCGGGCTCCGCGAGCCGCTCGGCCGCCTCGCCGATGGTCGCCGCGAGCTGCTCCCGCTCTTCGGGTGGCATCTCGCCCGCGGCCGCCGGGGCCGGCGCGGGCTCCGGCCCCGGCAGGTTCGGCAGCAGTGGCCAGCCGAGCGCCAGCGGCACCGCGAGCACGACCGCGTGGGCGGCGGAGCGGGGCAGCGTCAGCGGCAGCGCAGCACGCGGGTCGAGGCTGCGCGCGGCCTGCTCGGCGTGTCGCTGCACGAGCACCGCGAATGCGGGATCGACGTGGGGCCGGGGCGTCGAGGCCGCGGCGCCGGCGGGTGCCGCGGGCGCAAGCGGTGCGGCGAGCGCGATGGCGCTGGCCACGCGGTCCCGGAGTCCGAAGGCGTGGTCGATGCGCGTCGCGACGGCGACTCGGTCGATCCGGGCGGCGACGGCCCGGACGGTGCCGCCGGCTCCGAAGGCCGCGACGACGCCGACGGGGGTCCACCACGGGAGTCCGAGCGAGGCGATGCGATCGATCGCGAGCAGGACGAGGCCTGCCCCCGCGCCGAGGCGGAGGCCGTCGCTGAGGCCGGCGAGGGATCGGCCGAGCCGCACGCGGCGGACGGCGGACCGGATCAGGTGGTCGAGGTCTCTGGGCATCGCAGGTCCGGGTCGGTCGAGGAGGAGAGCCACGGACGGCACGCAACGGTACGCGGGCGGCCGCCGGATCGACCGGACCGACCGGCACCTCGGCCTCACCGCGCCGCGATGGCCGAACGGCGGGCCGCCGATGAATGTTCGTGATCTGAATGGTATGGGGATGGGTCGGCGGGACGAGGTGTCAAGGATCAACCCGAGGTTTTGCTCCGAATCGTCCGATTTTCCACGAAATGTGCGATGATGACCTGCGAGTCGAGCCGACTTCGCACTCTGGACGAGTGGTGTGGCCTGCAGAGCCGCCCCCGTCCGGGCCGCTCGGCCCCCAACATTGCCTTCCCCCCCCTCAGCGGCCTGTTCGGATCTCCGTTCAGGCCGTCTTTTTTTCGTCGGTCCACCGCGACCCGGCCGGCGGCCGCGGTTCGGCCGTGCGGCGGCGGGAGGGCCCCCGCCAGCCCGCTCGCGTCGACGCGGCGGATCCACGGCCCCCCACAGCCCTCCGCGCACGCCGCCGGCCTCGCTGCGACACTGCCGGAGCTCGGGGCAGCCGGACGCCCGGCGGCCGCGTAGGACCTTGGCGACGACCGACGACGCACGGCGCGCCCCGCGCGACGCCCCCGAGCGTCCTTCGGAGGCACCGATCCATGACCATCGGCACCAGGCGGACCACGAAGAGCCCCGCACGGGGGCGCTCGGCCACGGGGGCACGGCCGCATCGTGGCTCTGGCCACGTTCGATCCCGCCGCGGCGCAGGCCGTGCCCACGTCTCCCGTCCCGCGGCGATCGTGTCCGCGCTGCTCGGCGGGGTCGTGACGCTGGGCGCGGCCCTCGCGACCGAGGTCGCGACGGCCGGAGTCCGCGTCCAGCCGTCCGTGGCCGCCGGCCAGCCGGGCGGCGGGGGACTCGGACCCCAGCCCTGGTCACAGCGGGCGATCACCGCCGAGGTGGGCGGCTGGACGGTCACGAGCGACCTTGGCCCCGGCCGCAGCGAGCGGTGGATCGAGGCGGTCGTCGGCGCGGGCGGGATCGTCGCCGAGCTGCTCGGCACCGACGGCCTGCCTGCGCGGGCGCTGACGCCGCGGACCCTCCTGCTGTTCGACGACCATGCCGACTTCGTGCGCGTGCTCGAGGGCCGGTACGGCGCCGCCGCGGCCGGCACCGCCGCGGTCGAGCTTCTCTTCGACGCCGAGCAGGTGGTCGCGGCGACCGAGCCGCCCCCGCCCCCACCCACCGCGGAGGCTGACGGCGGCCCGGCCGCGTCCCCCGCCCCGCCGCCGCGCGCTTCGGCCGAGCGCGACCTCGCGGCCGCGGCGGCGGACGTGCTCGCCGCCGGCGCCGCCGCGGCACTGCACCGCCCGTTCCAGGACGATCTCCCACCCGCCCTCGCCGCGGGTCTCGAGCTGCTCGCGGCCGAGTCCGTGGTGCTGGACCGCGGCATCCGGCCGGGCCTCCCGCGGGCGGAGACACTCGTGCCGGCGCAGGTCGTCGTCCGCGACGCGGCGCCCGACGTCATCGCCATCCTCGCCCTCGACGCGGCGGCGTGGGACGAGCTCGACCCGACGGTGCGGGCCGACGCGACGCTCGTGGCCTGGAGCCTCGTGCAGTTCGCGACGCAGCCCGAGGGCCGCCGCCTCCGCGACCTGCTGCGATCCCTCGCGGTCCGCGTGAACGAGGGAGACCGGCCGCCGACCGCGATCGTCCGCGCCGGCGGCGAGCGGGCCTGGCGGTCGGCGCTCGGCGCGTGGCGGCGATGGATCGAGGAGGCGACGCCGGCCCCCGATCCCGAGGCCGCGGTGCTGGTCGAGGCGCTCGCCGCGGGTCTCCGCGAACTGGCGGCCGACGGCCTGGCGCCGAGCGACCTGGACGCCGCCGCCGCCGCCCTGGCCGATCGCGGATTCACGTGGCGGGCGATCCGCTTCGGCGCCCCGGTCGAGATCTCGGTGGAGGGACCCGCGACCTTCGAGCTCGACGAGGACGCCGACACCGGCCGGCGGCCGCAGATCGCGCTCGTCCGCTCCCGGTCCGTCCGCGGCGCCGACGGCCCGCTCCCGCCCGGCATCGAGGTGCGCGGACTGCGCACCGGCCGGCTGCAGGTGCGGTGGGAGCCCGGGGAGCAGGGGCCGGTTCGCGTGATGACCGTCCGCTGAGCCCCGGCTGCGCGGCCCGCGTCGCGCATTCGGCCCCGGGAGCCACGCTCGGCCCTTCGCCGCACGTCCGCCGTGCCGTCGCGCCTCGCCCCCCATCCGCCGCCGCGGGTGCCCCCGCGTTCTCGGCCCGCTGCCGCGCCGCCCTGCCGCCCCCGCCGTGCTTTCCCCCATCCGCCGCCGCGGGTGCCCCGCGCGTCCTCGGCCCGCTGCCGCGCCGCCCTGCCGCCCCCGCCGTGCTTTCCCCCATCCGCCGCCGCGGGTGCCCCGCGCGTCCTCGGCCCGCTGCCGCGCCGCCCTGCCGCCCCCGCCGTGCTTTCCCCCATCCGCC
>CAYLNM010000252.1:0-4077 GCA_964385045.1 uncultured Isosphaeraceae bacterium | reverse complement strand
GCGGCGCGCCGGGACCGGACGGCGGTCCGCGGGCGGCACCGGGGTCGCGGCCGCCGGCGGTCGGCTCGGCCGGGACGCGTCGGGCGGTGCCGCGGCGGGCGCCACCGGGCGGGCGGTCCCCGGCGCATCGATGGGCCGCGAAGGCGCCGCCTCGGCGCCGGCGGCGAGCCGCCCGCGCAGCCGCGACGCGGCGAGTCCGATCCGGGCGATCACGAGCTCGCCCTGGGGGCCGTGACCCTCGGGATGCCGCCGCACCGCCTCGGTCCGCCGCCGGGACGCCGCGTCGATGGCGGCGGGCACGCGGACCTGACGCTCGTCGAGGCCGAGGACCGCCGCATCGTCGGCGTCGCCCGGCAGGCCGAGGAAGCGGTGCAGCGCGGCGCCGAGCTCCCCCCGGCTCACGGTCCGCCTCCGCTTCCGTCGTGCTCGTCGTCGCCCCTGCCGTCCCCCCTGCCGTCGCGGCCGTCCTCGTCGCCATCCGCGCCGCCGTCGCCCCCGTCGCCCAGGTCGCGCTCGAGCCGCTCGTGCAGCGCTCGCAGCCGCGGCCCCCACGGCGCCGGCCCGTACTCGGGCTCGAGCGCCGCGTGCTGCCGCACGACCCGCAGCGCCCGCGCGGCGTCGACGCGGGTCAGGACCGTGAGGAGCTCGAACCGCGCCTCGTACCACTCGGGGCTCGACGGCGAGAGTCCGTCCGAGAGCGTGCGCCAGCAGTCCAGGGCCAGGGCGTCGCGTCCGAGGCGGCCCGCGGCGAGACCGAGCAGCCGCAGCACGCCCCGCTCGCCGGGATGGATCCGCCGCGCCCGCTCCATCGCGTCGGCCACCGCCTCGAGCGCCGCGTCGTCGGCCGCGAGATCGCCCCGCCGCAGCCCCGCCTCGCCGGCGAGCACCACCAGTCGCAGCCCGTCGGCCGGCCGCACTGCCGCCGCACCGCCGGCCTCGAGCACCGGCTCGGCCAGCGCCCAGGCCGCGTCCACGCGCGACCGCGGCGCACCACGGCCGACCGCGGCATCCAGCACCCGTGCGAGCCCCGCCCGACTCCACGCCGAGGCGAACGGCCCGGATCGCGCGAAGGCGGCCGCCCGCTCCGCCGCCTCGGTCCATCGCGCCCCCGCCAGCGCCCACTGGATCCTCCGGTACCGCAGCTCGTCCGCCGCCGCCCCCGGATCCCAGCCGCCGGCCCGCCACCGCTCGATCCGGGCGAGCATCCGGCCCGCCGCCGCGCGTTCCCCGATCCGCGGATCCAGCGCGATCTCGAGCGAGAGCCGCGCCGCGTCCACCTCGGCCCGCCCCGGCCCGCCCGCGTCGCCCGCCGCCGCTCCGGCCCCCGCCGCCTCGTCCGACGCCTCGTCCGACGCCTCGAGCAGCGCCTCGGCGACCTCGAGGTACCGCCGCCCCGCCTCCACGGCGTCCTCGCCCCCGGCGCGAAAGCGGCGGGCGAGCACCGCCGCGACCGTCTCGCGGCTGCTCCGCCACCGCGGGTGCCCCGGCGGCACCGCCAGCAGCGCCTCGAGGTCCTGCTCCGCCGCCGCGTCGGGCCGCGCCGCGATGCGCCGAGCCCGCAGGGCCGGCGCCCGCTCGTGCCCCGGGAACCGCTCGAGGAACGCGTCGATCCGCCGGCCGACCTCCTCCCGCATCTCGCCGCGGCCGGCGAGGACGAGCTGATCGAGGGCGACGATCGCCATCCACGACGCCTCGGCCGCGGCGGTGGTCGGCAGTCGCTCGGCCGCGCCCGCGAACCGCGGCCAGGCGGACTCCGCGTCGCCCGCGTACCACCAGGCCCAGCCGAGCAGGCGCTCCGCGTCGGCCGCGGTGCCGCCCGCCTCGTCGGCGTCCGGCGCCGCCAGCGCGGTCTCGAGGCCGCGGGCGACCTCTTGCCATGCCTGCCGCGCCGCCCCGTCCGCCCCCACGCGGCGGCCGTGGGTCTCCGCCGCCCGCGAGAAGTCGCTCGCCGCCTGCACGTACCGCACCAGGAAGCCGCGCTCGCCGAGGCCCTCGATGCCGTGACGCTCGGCGATGGCGTACAGGACCGCGAGCTCGCCGCGGCGGCCGAGCTCGGCCACCGCGGTGCGGGCGGCGAGGCCCGCGATGCGGTCGCCCTCGGCCTCGAGCCCCCGGACCGCGACGAGGCGGAGCCAGTCGGCGGGCACGTCCTCGCGATCCGCGAGCAGCTCGAGCTCGTCGCGGATGCGGCGCCACGCCCCCGCGTCGGCCAGCACCGCGAGCCGCCAGCCCGGCAGCTCGGCCCGGACGCGCGGGTGCACGTCCTCGGCCTCCAGCAGCCCGAACCAGCGCATCGTCTCCTCCGCCCGACCGCCGAGCCCGCGGACGAGGCCCATGCCCAGCACCGCCCGCGCGAAGCCTTCGCCCCCGAGCAGCGCCGGGTCCACCGCGGCGGGGATCGCACCGCGGTCGCCGAGCTCCAGCAGCCGCTCGAACCGCTCCGCCGCGTCGGCGAGGCCGGCCCGCGGATCGCCGAGCCAGCCGCGGTAGTACGCGGTCCAGCCGGCGAGGTAGTCGATCTCCCCCTGCAGCCGCAGCGCCTCGTCGAGGGCGTCGGCGACCTCCAGCGCCCGCCGCCCCGTCGCCCGGTTGGCGGCCGAGCGGCTGCGCTCGAGCGTGCCGCGCACGCGATCGGCCAGGTCGTCGAGGGTGGCGGCGACCTCGGCCAGCGTCGCCCGCGCGGCCTCGAGGGCGTCGGCGTCGATCGCCCGCACCCGCCATCGCTCGGCGGTGCGCTCGGCCCCGCGGTAGTCGGCCCGGGCGATGGCGAGCTCCAGCGCCTCGGTCCGCTCGCGCCCTGCCGCCCGCACCACCTCGGCCGCCCGCGCGAGCAGCCGCGTGCGGTCCTCGGGCGTCTCGGCCGCGTCGAGCAGCTCGGCGTACAGCCCCGCGAGCCGCTCGAGCAGCCGGGGCCGTGTCTCGGGGTCGGCCTCGGCCACGAGCTGCTCGAGTCGCGTCGTCAGGAGCGTCCGCAGCTCGAGCGACTCGAGGTAGGTGGCGACGGGGTCGTCCTGAGCCGCGGCGGGCCGCACCGCGGGCGCGGCCCACGGCAGCAGGGCCGCGAGCAGCGGCGCGACCACGAGCGCGGCCGCGACCACGCGACGGCGCCCGCGCCGCCCGCGGTCCGCCCGGCTCCACGGTGCCCGCTCAGTCCGCCGGCACATACGACACCTCCGCGAAGCCGGCATCCCGCGCGACCTGCAGCGCCGCCACCGCGACGTCGACCGGCGCCCCGTCCTCGACCGTGACCACCATGCCCGCCTCCGTGGGCAGCCGGCCCACGAGCCGCTCGAGCTCGGCCCGGTCGGTGATGCGGCGGCGGCCGAGGATCCACGCGGGGCCGCCACCCTCGGCGGTGACCGTGATCCGCTGGGGCCGGAAGTCGCGGGCATCGGCGGACGCCCCCTCCCGCTCCTGCCGGATCGCGGTGTCGAGCGTGCGCTCGTCGGGGGCGAGCACCGTCGACACCATGAAGTAGATCAGCAGCAGGAACGTCACGTCGATCATGCTCGCGAGGTTGAGCGAGACCTGGTCGAGGGCGCGGCGACGGGGCGGGCGGAAGGCCATCAGGGTCGCTCCGTCCCCACCCGCACCCCGTCGACGCCGAGGTCCTCGAGCCGCCGGACGAGCGCGTTGAGCGCGTCGGTCGATCCGCGGCGATCGGCCCGCACGGTCACGGTCGCCCCGCCGCCCCGCCGCCCGGCCTCGAGGTGGGCGAGCACGAGCGCGTCGAGCCGCTCGCTCCCCACCGTCTCGTCCTGCACGATGATCCGGCCGTCGTCCATGAGGTTGACGACGAGGCCCGCCGCCTCCTCCCGCTCGACCTCGCCCGCCTCGCGGGGCAGCTCCATCGGGGCCCGCTGCTCGCGGGCGAACCGCGCCGCGGTCATGAAGAACACGATCAGCAGGAAGACCACGTCGATCATCGGCGTGATCTCGACGAGGAGCTTGCGGCCCGAGGGATCGCGTCGTCCGAATCTCACGCGCGGCGGCCTCCGGCGCCGGCCGCGCCGCCGCCGCCCGCGCCCGCGGCCCCCGGCGTCCCGGCCGGGCGTCCCGCAGCCCCCGCAGCGCCCG
>CAYLNM010000251.1:0-4094 GCA_964385045.1 uncultured Isosphaeraceae bacterium | reverse complement strand
CGGGTGCGGTGGCGATGCAGCTGCCGCTCGCTGATCACCTCGCCGAGCGGGGTCGAGTTCAGCAGGCGGCAGGTCTCGGACGGCTTGAGCGCGCGCGGATCGAGCTTCGGCGGGTCAGTCGCCACGGCCGCCCCCTCCCACGGCCGCCATCTGGCGGACCAGCCAGGCCGCGTAGTGGACGAGGTTCAGCGTCCCGTCGGGGTTGGTCGGCGCGCCGGCGTCGATGTCCGCCTGCAGCGACGCCTCATCGATGGGCTGGCCGCCGAGCCGGGTGAGCACCTTGGCGGCATCGGCGGGGGACATCGCGGCGGGGCTCAGGCGCTCGGGCCCCTCGTCAGCGGCGAGATCGGGCACGTCGCGGCCCCCCGATCCCGACGCCTCCGGGACATCCCGGACTCGGGCGCCCACCCCGCGGGCGAGGTTGCCCACAATCGCAGCCGAGATGCCCACATTCCCGCAAAGGTCTGCCGGAAAGGCCCTTATCGCCTTGCTGCGGGCGGGAGCTCAGGCCTTCATGTGTCGCACGCGACGCGGACGCCCGCGGACGCGAGGACCAGAAGGAGCCACCGCCATGACGACCGACCAGACCGCGAGCCAGGCCTACGCCGAACGACGCGAGGACATCGATCGCCTGCTCGCCATCCTGCGAAGCGAGCTCGACGCCCACGCCGGGCGAGCAGCCCTGGCCGACCGCCACTGGGGCTACCCGGGCGACCTCGGCCACATCCGCGACGGGCTGCTCGAGCTCGCCGCCTTCGTGACCGGCGAGGCCCGCGACACGCTCGAAGCCGGGCTCGCGACCCGACCGGTGCCGGACCCGGCGCCGGAGCCGGCCCCGGAGCTGCCGCGGCAGATCACCTGCCCGGCCTGCGGCCGCGACATCGACATCCGACCCCTCCCGACTCCCTGAAGCCCGCCCCGAGCGGGCTTCGCTGTTTCCTGACCCGAAAGGAGCTGCCACATGGCTGCCAAGACCACGACCACCGCGACGAAGAAGACGACCACCAAGCGGGCCGCCGCCACGAAGCCGCCGGCCAAGAAGGCCACGGCGAAGAAGGCGACTGGAGCCAAGCCGACTGCCGCCAAGCCGGCCACCCGCCGCCGCTCGACCGCCAAGACTGAGATCGTGAAGCCGCCGAGCGGCCTCGACCTCGCGGCCACCGTCCTGGCCGAGGCCGGCGAGCCGCTGGCCGCGAAGGCCATCGCCGAGCGGGCCATCGCCGCCGGCTGGCAGACCAAGGGCAAGACGCCGCAGGCGACGCTCTACGCGGCGATGCTCCGGGAGATCGCGAAGAAGGGGCCCGAGTCCCGCTTCAAGAAGGTCGATCGGGGGCTCTTCGCCGCAACGAAGACCGGCTGAGCCGGACGAGCACACGCCCATCCCCCTCACGCCTCGGCTGCCGCCGGGGCGTTCTCTTCGGCCTCCGCCGGCGCCGCGCCGTGGCCAGTGATCCGCTCCGCCTTCCGCCCGGTGAACGCCTCCCATCGCTGCACGATCACGTCGCAGTACAGCGGGTCCAGCTCCATCAGGAACGCCTTCCGGCCGGTCTGCTCGCAGCCGATGAGCGTCGAGCCCGAGCCGCCGAAGAGGTCGAGCACGTTCTCGCCCGCGTGCGACGAGTACCCGATCGCCCGCGTCGCCAGCTCGACGGGCTTCTCCGTCAGGTGGACCATCTGCTGCGGGCTGACCTTCGTCACCGACCACACGTCGGTCGCGTTGTTCGGCCCGAAGTACTGGTGGGCCGCACCCTCCCGCCAGCCATAGAAGCACCACTCGTGGTTGGACATGAAGTCCTTGCGGCCGAGCACGGGGTGGTTCTTCACCCAGATGATCGCCTGGCTGAAGTAGAGCCCCGAGCGCTTCAGGACCGGCGGGTAGTTCCCGCAGTTCAGGTAGCCGCCCCAGATGTAGAACGCCCGCCCCGGCTCGAGCACGCGGGCGATGTTCCCGAACCAGCCGCTCAGCAGCCGGTCGAACTCCTCGTCGGTGACGAAGTCGTTGGCCAGGGGCCGGTCCTTCGCCCGCAGCGTCGCGTGCGTCGGCTTGCTCTTGCTCGGGTGCCGCGCGAGGTCTCGCTTCTGGGTGTGCGTCGACGCCCGAGTCGCGGTCGCGGGAAAGCTCGACAGCCCGGCCGCGATCGCGTTGTTGCTGCGGGGCTCGACGTTCACGTTGTAGGGCGGGTCGGTGTTGACCAGCTGGATCCGCGAGCCATCGAGCAGCCGGTCGAGGTCGGACTCGCTGCCGCTGTCGCCGCAGAGCAGGCGGTGGTCGCCGAGGATCCACAGGTCGCCAGGGTGGGTCGTCGCCTCGGCCGGGGGCTCGGGCACGGCATCCGGGTCGGTCAGCCCCTCGGTGCCGCCGCCGGCCATGAGCCTGGCGAGCTCCTTCTCGTCGAAGCCGAGGGTCGCCAGGTCGATGTCGAGTTCGCGGAGCTCGGCGAGCTCGAGCGGCAGCAGGTCGAAGTCCCACTCGGCCAGCTCGCCGGTCTTGTTGTCGGCGATGCGGTAGGCCCGGATCTGGGCCGGCGACAGGTCGGTCGCCACGTGCACCGGGGCTGCGTCGAGGCCGAGCTGCTGGGCCGCCTTGAACCGGGTGTGGCCGCAGACGATCACGCCCTCGGTGTCCACCACGATCGGCTGGCGGAACCCGAACTCCCGGAGCGAGGCCGCGACCGCATCGACGGCGTCCTCGTTGATCCGGGGGTTCTGCTCGTAGGGCGTGATGTCCGCCAGCGGGCGGAGCTCGATCTTCATGCGGCGCGCCTCCGTGGGGCTCCAGGGGGGCGAGGGCCATGGGCCATCACCGGGGGGCACGCGCTTGAAGGGGGTTTCGCTCCCCCCCACGGACTCCCGAAACAAACTCATTCGGGATCCGCGGCTGTTCCCGCGGGCGTCGGCTGGCCACCCCCTCCCGGGAGTACCTATGCCGTCCGCGCTCGCGCGCCCCGCTCGGCCCAGGGCGGCCACACGCGGCCCACGTCCCGCCGTGTCGCGGCCGGGCTCGAGATCCGGCCCGACCCCCGACCCGTGGCTCGCCGCCACACGGCCAAGCGACGGCCCTCCCGCCGAACTCCGAGCGCGAACTTGAAGCGCGCACGCGCTTCGAGTTCCGCGGGCGAAGCGTGAGCGCACGCCCGCGGGGGGGTACGGGGGGGTGCGCGCGCTTCGAGTTGAACACTTCCTGAACACACTTTCGGGCCGAACTTCGAGCGCGCCGGCGACGCAGCGCTCGGAGTTCGGGGCCGGCGGAGAGGTCATGACGAGGCTGATGTTCCGGGCAGGGCGAAGCCCCAGCGGCCACCCCGGCCCGGCAGACGAACGCGTTCGATCCGACCCTCGCCCTCGGCGATCGTCAGCAGATCGGCCACCCGCCTCCACGAGAGGCCGGGGAGCGGAGCCGCGGTCTCCCGCAGCTTGGCCAGCGAGATCGGCTTGTCGGTGATGAACTCCGCCACGAACCGCTCGATGTCCCACGACGGCTCGTCCGGCTTGGCGGGCTTCGGAGCCTGCTCCTTCTTCCTGCCTGGCCGCTCGCTCTTGAGGGCGGCGGGGTCGAGCGACTCGTCCACCGTCCAGACCGGGAAGCTCCACCGCAGGCAGGTCGGCTCGATGGGCGGCCAGGAGCGGACGGCCGCGTCGAGGACGACCGCGCCGTCCTCCTCGTGGGGTCGGAGCACGAGGTGGGTGTCGGTGGCCCGGGACTGGGCCCCGGCGCCGGCTCCGACGTCGGTCACGCTCTTGCCCGACTGGCTGCCCTTGGTCGCGTGGTGGATCAGCACGAAGCAGCAGCCGAGGCGGTTGGCGAAGGCGTCGATCCGGTTGTAGATGTTCGCCATCGTCCCGTTGTCGTTCTCGTCCCCGCCGGCGGGCATGAACCGGTAGAACGCGTCGAGGACGATGACCTTGAACCGCCCTGGCTCGAGGGCCTCGAAGTAGGGGGCCAGCGAGAAGATGTCCTGGAGCCGCCCGCGAAGGTTGTCCACGAAGATCCGGTCCGCGATCTCCCGCATTGCGACGCCTCGGGCCTCGGCGACCTTGGGCAGTCGGTGAGCGCTGGTCTCGCGGTGGAGCTCGTTGTCGATGACCAGGACCGG
>CAYLNM010000250.1:0-4142 GCA_964385045.1 uncultured Isosphaeraceae bacterium | reverse complement strand
GCCGTCGTCCCCTGCCGCCGAGTCGCCCGACGCCGCGCCGGGCGCGTCGCTCCCGGCGGCGTCCTCTGCCCGCGGCGACGCCCACGTGGCCGTCCGCGTCCGCGGCCTCGTCAAGCGCTACGGGGACCTCGTCGCGGTCGACGGTCTCGACCTCGACGTCCGGCGCGGCCGGTGCCTCGGGCTCCTCGGCCCCAACGGCGCGGGCAAGACGACCACGATCGAGATCCTCGAGGGCCTGAAGGCGGCCGACGCGGGCACGGTCGAGGTCCTCGGCCGCACGTGGGACCGCGACCGGCGGTGGATCCAGCAGCGCATCGGCGTGCAGCTGCAGGAGACCGACTTCCAGGACAAGCTCACCGTCCACGAGATCCTGCGGCTGTTCGCGAGCTTCTACGAGCGCACGCTGCCCCTGGACGAGGTCCTCGCGACGATCGGCCTCGAGGAGAAGCGGACGGGCCGCGTGAACCAGCTCTCCGGCGGGCAGCGACAGCGGCTCGCCCTCGGCTGCGCGATCGTGGGCCGCCCGGAGCTGCTGTTCCTCGACGAGCCGACGACCGGGCTCGACCCGCAGGCCCGGCGGATGCTGTGGGACGTCGTGGAGCGGTTCAAGGCCGGCGGCGGGACGGTGCTGCTCACGACCCACTACATGGACGAGGCGGAGCGGCTGTCCGACGACCTGGTGATCGTGGACCGCGGCCGCATCATCGCCGAGGGCTCGCCCGCGTCGATCATCGCCTCGCTCGGGGCCGAGAGCCTGGTGTCGTTCACGCTGGTGGATGCGGCCGTGGACCGGCTGGCCGAGGCCGTGCACGCGGACCTGGCCGCGATCGACGGCGTGGACGCGGTGCGCATCGACGGCGAGCGGCTGGTGCTCTCGGTGACCGGGACGCAGGCGGCGATCACGGGGCTGTTCGAGGTGCTGGCCGGGCACGGGCTGGTGCTGGAGGACCTGCGGACGCACCGGCCGACACTGGAGGACGTGTTCGTGGCGATGACGGGCAAGCACCTGCGGGACGAGTGACCGGTGAGACGGCGTGGCCGCGACCGCGGCCGCCCGCCGGCGGAGGAGGGCGATGGGACACCTGAACGAGATCCGAGAGCTCACCCGCGTACGGGTGCTGGCGTTCGCCCGCGAGCCCGAGGCGGTCTTCTGGGTGTTCGTCTTCCCCGTCGTGCTCGCGGCGGTGCTCGGCTTCGCGTTTCGCGAGGGGGGCGTCGAGCCGAGCCCGGTGGGCGTGGTGGCGGGGGCGGTGGACGAGTCGCTGCTCGCGGCGCTCGAGGCCCGCGAGGACGTTCGGGTGGAAATGTTCGAGACGGCCGAGGCGGCGCGGGCGTCGCTGCGGCGGGCGGCGGTGGACGTGGTGCTGGGGGCGGCGTCCGCGGGGGATGCGCCCGACGCGGCGTCCGACGCGGCGTCCGATGCGGCGCCCGACGCGGCGCCCGGGAACGGCGACGACGGCGGCCCCGGCCTCGTGCTCGACCCGCGGCGGAACGAGGCGGCCACGGCCGAGCTCCGGGTGCGGGCGGCGATGCGGTCGGCGGCGGGCGAGCCTCCCCTCGACCTGGCCCGCGCGGAGGTGACCGAGCCCGGCTCGCGCTACGTGGACTTCCTCTTCCCCGGCCTGCTCGGCATGAACCTCATGGGCACCGGGATGTGGGGCATCGGGTTCGCGATCGCCGACGCCCGCCGCCGCAAGTTCCTGAAGCGGCTGATCGTCACGCCGATGCGGCGCTCGAGCTTCTTCCTCGGGTTCATCAACAGTCGGCTGGTCTTCCTCGTGGCCGAGGTCTCGGTGCTGGTGACGTTCGCGGCGTGGGTGCTCGGCGTGCCCTTCCGCGGCGACGTCGTCAGCTTCGCAATCGTCACGCTGCTCGGGGCGGCGGCGTTCGTGGGCCTCGGCCTGCTCACGGCGTCGCGTGCCCGCACCATCGAGGGCGTCAGCGGCCTGATGAACTTCGTGATGGTCCCGATGTGGCTCGGCTCGGGGATCTTCTTCAGCTACGAGCGGTTCCCCGAGGCGATCCACCCGGTGCTGCAGGCCCTGCCCCTGACCGCGGTGAACGACGCCTTGCGGGCGGTCATGCTCGACGGGGCCGGGCTCGCGAGTCAGTGGCCGGAGCTCGCGGTGCTCGCGGCGTGGACGGTGGGCACGCTGGGGCTCGCGCTGCGGATCTTCCGCTGGCAGTGAGCGCCCCCGGTCTGAACGGGCGACCATCGACGATTCAGGCCGCTCCCGCGCCGGACTCGAACGAGGCTCGTCGTACCGACGTCACGAGCTCGACGTCCATGGCGTCGAGGACCCGTCCTCCATGCTCGGGCGATGTCGGCGCGAATCCGACCGTACGACGTCGGCCGGGAGCGTGGTCGCGCCGCGTGGAACGACGACGTGCCGCCGGCCTTCACGCCGGGCACCGCCCGTCCGGCGAGCGTCGTCACCAACGACGGCGACACGGTGACGCCCCTCGTCCCGACGTCAGGCCCAGAGGGTCTCGAACGGCAACGCCCATCGGTGCTCGCCGAACGGCACGACGTCCCGCCCGCCGTAGAGCACGACCGCCCGGTGGAGCCGTTCGCCGGCCGCGACCGCGAGCGTGTCCAGGCCGCGGAAGTCGGCGGCGCCGATCGAGGTGGCGGCCTTCACCTCGATGCCGACCACGCGGCCGTCGGGAGCCTCGAACACGACGTCCACCTCGCGGCCCGAGCTCGTCCGGAAGTGGTGGGCACGCGGGCGCACGCGGCTGACCGCGGCGAGCCGGGCCAGCTCCATGGCGGCGAAGGTCTCGAGAAGCTGGCCGCGGAGCGTGCCGTCCCGCATCAGACGCTCGCGATCCACCCCGAGCAGGGCCGACGCCAGACCGGTGTCCAGCAGGTGGATCTTCGGTGACTTCACCACCCGGCCCGAGAGACCGGACGTCCAGGCGGGCAGCATCCGGACGAGGAACACGGCCTCGAGGAGCGTGACGTACCGCTTGAGCGTGGACGCCGGCATCGAGAGGCCGCTGGCGAGATCCGCGTAGCTGAGCAGTCCGCTCGTTCGGGCCGCCAGGAGCTGGAGCAGCCTCGGCATCTCGGCGAGGCGGTCGATCCGCGACAGACCGAGGATGTCCCGCTGCAGGATGGTGTCCACGTACGCCTCGAACCACGCGCGGCGGCGCTCGGGGCTCCGGCGACCGACCGCCTCGGGGAAGCCGCCACGGAGCACGCGATCCCACACGTCGAGGCCTTCGGCGGGGGCAGTTCGGCCACTCGGCGGGAACGCCCCGGAGGCGAAGAGCCGGTCCACCATCCCGCCGCCCGTGGACTCGAGCTCGGCCTGGGCCAGCGGCCAGAGCGTGCAGACCTCCATGCGCCCGGCCAGGGACTCGCTCAGCGTGGGAAGGGCGAGCACGTTCGACGAGCCGGTCAGCAGGAAGCGGCCCGGCGTCCGATCGCGGTCGACCGCGTGCTTGATGGCGGGGAACAGGCCGGGCGCCCGCTGGACCTCGTCGAGGAGGACCCGCTCGCCGAGCCCGTCCACGAAGCCGTCGGGATCCGACGCGGCGGCGCCCAGCACCGTGGCCCGGTCCAGGGAGAGGACCTGCCGGTCCGCGCCTCCCACCGCCTCCGCGAGGGTCGTCTTTCCGACCTGCCGCGCCCCGTGGATGAGGACGACCGGAGTGTCGGCAAGGGCGCCACGGACCCGGGATGCGAGGAGGCGATCGTGCATGGTCGACATCATCATCGTCGTCGCATGGCTGAAAAGCCACCACGCGATGGTGGAATTACAACCATCATGTGGTGGAAATGCAGCATCGAGACGTGCTGGAGGCGCCAGGAGGCCCGATGTTCGCGCCGTGCAGTGTCCGGTCCCCGGGGGACGTGGAGCATCGGAGTCGACCGCCCTCGGCGGTCGTGCGCTCGTGTTCCGGGCGGGTCGTTCCGAGGACGGCGCCGCGGGCGTCGTCCGCCGGCTCGACGCCCGTCCGGCGGGGGCCGTCCTCCCGGGGCCGCCGCGCACGAGCGGCGTCGACGGCCCCCCGAGCGTCCGAGCCCGCCTCTCGCCACGCTGGAGACGCCCTTCCTGCGGGCGATCGAGCCGGCCTCGTCCGGCGACGATCCCTCGGGACCCACCCCCGAGGTTCGCCGGCCCCCCGGCCCCCCC
>CAYLNM010000249.1:0-4149 GCA_964385045.1 uncultured Isosphaeraceae bacterium | reverse complement strand
GCGGGGTCAGTCGTCGGCGGCGCCCACCGTCACCGGCGGAGCGCCCGCCTCGACGTGGTTCGCCCCGCCCTCCTTGACGAGCGTGCTCGCGCGATGCAGCGACTCGAAGGTGCCGGCGTCGGTCCACCAGCCCTCGAGCACCTCGTGGCTGAGGTCGCCGCGGCGCAGGTAGTGGTTGTTGACGTCGGTGATCTCGAGCTCGCCGCGGGCGCTCGGCTCCTGGTCGCGGCAGACGTCGAAGACGTCGTTGTCGTAGAAGTAGATGCCGGTGACCGCGAGGTTGCTCGGCGGGTCCGTCGGCTTCTCGATGATCTCGGCCACGCGGCCGTCCTCCATGCGGACGACGCCGAACCGCTGCGGGTCCTGCACCTCCTTGAGGAGGACCTTGGCCCCCGAGGCCTGGGTGAAGAAGTCGCCCGCGGCCTTGCGGATGTTCCGCTCGATGAGGTTGTCGCCGAGCACCACGCAGACCTTGCCGCCGTCGGCGAAGTCCTCGGCGAGGAGCAATGCGTCGGCGATGCCGCCCTCACCCTCCTGGTAGGTGTAGTGGAGCTCGCCGATCCCGAGCTGCTTGCCGTTGCGGAGCAGCTTCAGGAAGTCCCCCGCGTGCTCGCCGCCGGTCACGATCAGGATCTCGCGGATCCCGGCGTTCAGCAGGCACTGGATCGGATAGTGGATCATCGGCCGGTCGTACACCGGCAGCAGGTGCTTGTTGGTGACGTCGGTCAGCGGCCGCAGCCGCGAGCCGAGTCCACCGGCGAGGATGACGCCCTTCATGGCGAGGCTCCCGGATTCGGGGGCCGCGGGGCGGGGGCTCGCGACGCTCGCGGCCCGCGTCCGGCGGGAGGGACAGGGTACTCATCGTCCGGAAACGTGCCCCGCGCTCGCGCGGTTCGGCGGATTCGGCGATCCCGGGGGACCACGGCGGGTGGCGGCGGGTGACGACGGGCCCGGGAGGCCCCGCGGCCCGCGCGCGGCAATGATGGAGTCCGGCCGACGTTCGGATCCTGCGAGCGGACGGCGCGGTTCGTGCGCAGGAGGTGGCCACCGGCCCCTCGCTCACGTCTCCGATCGCGTCCCCGCCCGCCTCGTCCGCCGAGTCCCCGGTCCAGCCGCCCCCCCCGGAGCCGTCCGCCATGACCGACGCCGCCGCCACCTCCGCCCCGGACGCCCCCCGCGGCCCGCTGGCCGTCCTCGGGGCGCTCAACGTCCGGGTAATCGTGCCCGCCTGGATCATCGCCGGCGCGACGGTCAAGATGCTGGAGGCGGCCCCGAGCTTCCTCCCCATGCACTCGATCCTGCGGCCCGCCCGGGCGCTCGACCTCGACCTGCAGTGGGTGCTCTGGGCCCTGGTCTCGATCGAGCTCGTGGCCGCCTTCGCGATGATCCTGATCCCGCGCCTCGCCCGGCCGCTGGCGATCATGATCCTCGCCGTCTTCTGCGGCGTGCTCGTCCACGAGATGGTTCGCGGGGCCGGCTCGTGCGGCTGCTTCGGCTCCAAGAGCCCGCCGCCGGCGACGATGCTCGGGATCGACGCGGTGATGCTGCTCGGCGCCGTGCTGCTGCGTCCGGCCCGCGAACGGCTGCTGCCCGAGGGCGTGCGGTGGGCCGCGACCGCGGTGCTCGGCCTCGCCGGCGCCGCCGTGGCCTGGGCCTCCGTGGAGCCCGGCGGCACCATCGAGCGCGACGCGCCGGTGGCGGCCGCGGACGCGGACGTGGACGACGACGGCGATCCGGTCCCCGCGAGCGATCCGTCGGCGGCCGCGCGGCCGGACGCCCCCCCCGCGGACCCGGCGGACGACGCAACCGACGGCGCCGACCCCACCGACGGCGGTCCACGGGACGCCGCCCGGGCCGAGGTCGGCCCCCGCCTCAACCCCGACCCCAGGCCGCTGCCGCAGTTCTGGTTCAGCGAGGATCTCGCCGCCCACGTCGGCGAGCCGTGGACCGAGTTCCCGCTCTTCCAGTGGATGGAGCGCTGGCCGAGCGTGCCCGAGGAGGGCACGTGGCTGGTGACGTTCTACAGCCGCACCTGCGCGGACTGCGAGTCGCTCTTCAACGACCTGCTGGTGCAGGAGCCCTTCGCCCGCCGGACGACCGCGATCGAGGTTCCGTACTCGAAGCGGTCGCTGCGTCCCGACGACGGCATCTGGCCGATGCCCCCGGTGGTCGGCGAGCTCGGGCTCGAGACGATGCAGCTCCCGCTCGGCCCCGACTGGATCATCCAGACCCCGCTGGACCTTCGGATCGAGGACGGCGTGATCACCGTCATCACCGAGGGCGGCAAGCTGCCGGGCGAGTCGGACAAGGCGCCCCCCGCGCCACACGGTCCGGTGTGGGACGTCGATCCGGCGACGCTCGCGGCCGAGGCCGCCGCGAGGACCGGGGATGGGCCGTCGCCCGCGACGGAGACCGAGGCCGACGTCGACGCCGCGTCGCCGGCGGGCGGCGCCGAGGACGCCGGAGACGCGGCCTCGCCGGCGCCGGCGATCTTCGCCCGCGCGAATCCCGAGCCCGCCGACCTGCCGCAGTGGTGGTTCAGCGAGGACCTGCCGGGCTGGATCGGCCGGGACTGGCGCGAGTTCGACCTCTTCACGTTCATGCCGCGGTGGCCGACGGTGCCGACCGACGGCACCCGGTACGTCGTCTTCTACCGCCGGGACTGCGATCACTGCCGCGAGATGTACGAGGACGACTTCGCCCGCGACCCCGAGCTCGCGGCCCGCACCACCGCGATCGAAGTGCCGTACGCCAAGGACCGGATGACGCCGCCGAACGCGTGGACGGCGCCGCGCACGGGCGTCGAGTCGATGCAGATGCCCCTCGGCCCCGACTACATCATCACGACGCCGCTGGCGATCCGGATCGAGGACGGCCGCATCGCGTGCATCGAGGAGGGCGATCACGCCACCTGCCTCGCCCGGTGAGCCCCCGGCCGCGCCCGCGAGGAACGGCCGATCGACGCGGGGCGCCCCGGCCGCCGGCGGCCCGGTGGCTCGTTCTCGGACCGGCCGCCGCGGCAAGCGGGGGCAGGGGGCGAACCGGGATCACGTGCGCGGATCGGGCGCCCCGGTCGGAGACGACGGGCGGCACCCCGACCAAGAGTCGGGTGGGCGCCGAGGCCGATGCGCGAGACGTGCGCAACCACGGCCGGACCATCGTGATCTCGGACACGCATCTCGGACGCGACCGGGGATCGGCGGGGGCCCCGGAGGAGCTCCGGCCGCTGTGGTCCGGCGCCGACCGTCTGATCGTCAACGGCGACGTGGCCGAGCTCTCCGACCCCCGCTGGCGGGCCCGCGCCGCCCGCATGGTCTGCCGGCTGCAGGACCTCTGCGACGCCGACGGCGTCGAGCTGGTCATGCTCAGCGGCAACCACGACCCGCTCCTGACCGACCTGCGCGAGCTCGATCTCGCCGGCGGCCTGGTGCACCTGACCCACGGCGACGTCCTCCATCCGTCGATCTCGCCGTGGGCGACCCACGCCGACGAGCTGGCCTACTGGAACCGTCGCGCCCTGGCGATGCTCAGCCGCCGTGCCCGCCGCCGCGGATCGGCCCGCCTCGCCGCGGCCCAGTTCGCCGCCGCCCGCGTCGCCGCCGCCGCGGGTGCCGCGGGCACCGCCACCGGCCCCGCGGCCGATCGCGTGGGCGCCGGTCCCTCCCCGGCGGCCCGCACGGTGGCCGCGGGCCGGACCCTCGCGGTGACGCTGTGGAGCTGGCACACGATCCCGCGCCGGGCCGCCGAGTACGTGATCGCGCACCGCCCCGACGCCCGGTTCTTCGTCTTCGGTCACCTGCACCGGCCGGGCATCTGGCGGTTCGGCGAGCGGGTGCTGGTGAACACCGGCGGCTACGGCTCGCCGGCGCGGCCGCGGGCGGTGGTGCTCGAGGGCGACACGCTCTCGGTGCACGCGGTGATCCGCACCGCGCACGGCCACTCGCTCTCGGCCCGGCCCGCGGCCCGCTTCCCGGTGACGCCGCTGCCCGCGGCGACGCCGGCGGCCCCCGGCGGCAGCTCGTCGACCGCGCATGCCTCGCCGCCCGCGCCGAGCCGGTCGACGGGCGACCCGAGTCGGGCCGCGACGTCGCCGCCGCGGCCCACCGCCGCGGTCGCCCCCCGGTCCGCGGGCGCGCCGGACGCGGCCCC
>CAYLNM010000248.1:0-4194 GCA_964385045.1 uncultured Isosphaeraceae bacterium | reverse complement strand
GGACCGCTTCACGCGCCGGTCGCCGAGCCCGAGACGTCGTCCTCGGCGTCGGCCTCGAGGTCCGCCTCGGCGCACACGACCCGTCCCGCACGATCAGTCCTCGCCGAGGACCCGCTTGCGACGGAGCACGTGGTGGTAGTGCTGAGCGAAGCGGTGGGCCTCGTCCCGGATCGCCTGGCAGAGCCGGAGCCCGGGGTTCTCGCGTCCGAGGCGGATCGGCTCCGACCGCTCCTGCACGTGGATCAGCTCCTCCTTCTTGGCGAGGCTGATCACCATGGGCGGCTGGACGGCGAGCTCGGCGAACGCCTCGAGCGCCGCGTGGAGCTGCCCGAGCCCGCCGTCGATCAGGATGACGTCGGGGTACAGCTCGTCGCCGGCCCCCGCGTCGCGATACCGCCGCGACACCACCTCGCGGATCGCCATGTAGTCGTCGTTGTCGACGGAGCGGATCCGATACCGGCGGTAGCCCTCCTTGAACGGTCGGCCGTCGATGAAGCAGACCTTCGATCCCACCGTCTCGCCGCCCTGCAGGTGGGCGATGTCGATCGCCTCCATGCCGCGGATGGGAAGCGTCATGCCGAGGGTCCGCTGCAGGGAACGCAGGGCGTCGGCCGGATCACCGGAGAAGACGGTGACCTCGGGCTGCCAGTCCGCCGCCATGCCGCGGGATCGCTTCTCCCGCTCGTCGAGCCGCTCGATCGCTCGAATCTGGTCCCGGAGGGCCGCGGCCCGCTCGTACCGCTGCGACTCGGAGGCCGCCTGCATGTCGCGCCGCAGCTCCGCCAGCATCGCGCTGCGCTTGGAGCCGAGGAAGCGGACGAACCGATCGACGTCCTCGCGGTAGGCCCGCTTGGAGATCCGGTTGGCGCACGGCGCGGTGCACTGGTCGATCGCGTGCAGCAGGCACGGGCGAAACCGCTCGTTGCGAGGGTCGCCATCCCGGATGTCGAGCGTGCAGGTGCGGTACTTGAAGACGCGCTGCAGCAGCTGCACCGCCTCGCGAAGCGCCCCGGCCGAAGCGAAGGGGCCGAACACGCGGCCGCCGCGGAAGGCCTCGTCCTGCGGCGTGCGGGTCACGTAGACGCCGGGGAAGTCCTCGCGGGTGGTGACGACCAGGTACGGATACGTCTTGTCGTCGACGAGCAGGGAGTTGAAGCGCGGCCGGATGTCCTTGATCAGCCGCGACTCCATGAGCAGCGCCTCCCACTCGCCCTCGCACGGGATGACGTCGAAGGCGGCGACGTAGTCGAGCATGGGCTGCTTCTTGGGCCCGAGATCGGCCGACGGCACGAAATACGAGCCCACGCGATTCCGCAGGCTGCCGGCCTTGCCGACGTAGATCACGGTGCCGGCTCCATCCTTCATGAGGTAGACGCCGGGCGCGACGGGCAGCTCGCGGGCCTGCTCGGCGAGGCGCGACCGCACCGCGGAGCGGCCACCGGGGTCGTCGGGGGCGACGAGGGGTGCCCGACGCCACGGTCCCTCGGAGGTCGCATCACCGGCCGCCGGCGCCTCCGTGGTCGCGTCGAGGATGGTCGCGGCGTCGACGCCCTCGGTCGGGTGCGCGTCTGCGGCGGGGTTCGAGGTCGCGCCCGAGCCCGGGGCCGCGGCGCGGTCCGGGGCCGCACCCGCGGCGGGGTTCGAGGCCGCGCCCGAGCCCGCCGCCGCACCGCCGTCCGGGGCCGCACCCGCACCCGCGGCGGGGTTCGAGGCCCCTTCCGCGGCGCGGTCCGCGGACGGAGCGAGGTCCGGGTCCAGCCGGGCATCCGGGACCGAGCCCGGGACGTCCCTCGGCGGGCCCGACGCCGACGGCGCCCCCCGCGGTATCTCGCGGTCTGGCTCACGGTCGGTCGTCGCATCCGGATGGGGATCGTTCGGGCTGGCCACGCCGATGCTACGCCGCCGAACGGCTCCCCCGCCCCCCCCCCGCCACCCGGGCAGCAGCCCGAGACGCCGGCTCGGGCGATCGTCTCCGGGGGCGCCCCGACTCGACCGGCTCCGGCCGGCCGCCACCCGGGCCGCCACCCGGCCCGCCGGCCCGCCACCGAGGACACCCCGGCCGGCCCGGCGGTCTCCGTCGGCCGTGCATGCCCGAGCCCCGCCACCTGCACTCCCCCGCCTGCGCTCGTCCGCCGTTTCCGGCCTCGCGGCCCGTTCGCGGACCTCCACCGCCTCCGCGAGGGACGCGATCGCCGCCGTGATCCCTCCGGGGGGGTCGAGGACGGGGCCCGGCGGCCAAAAAACGGCCGGAACGGTTCACAGGGTGGGAATAGGTCGATACCGTGGAACGTTGACCGCTTGTGCCACCGATCCCTGCGCGATCGGTGCAGACCCTGACATGACCCCGACGGCGGCCACCCGGCCCCCCGACGGGAACCTGGAGATGGAACCATGAAGTTCGTTGCCACGTTCGCCGCCTGCTGCGTCGCCGCCGCCGCCCTCATCGGCTGCGAGACCACCGACGAGGCCTCGTCGACCGCCGTCGCCCCGGGTGCCGTCGCCGGCGAGCACACCGACTGCGGCACCGCCGACTGCTGCGGCACCTGCCCCGAGGGCAAGGAGGCCAAGGCCGAGGTCGCGCCGGGCGCGGTGAGCGAGGGTGCCTGCGGCAGCGCGTGCGGCTCGGCCAAGAGCTGCGGCGCCGAGGCCCCGATCTCGATGGGCGCCGTCGAGGACGCCGCCTGCGGTGCCGCCAAGGACTGCGGCTCGGCCAAGAGCTGCGGTGACGCCGACGCCCCGGTCGCCATGGGTGCGGTCGCCGAGACCACCGCCGCCGGCTGCTGCCCCGGTCACTGACGGCTGATCGCCCGGCCGGAGTCCCTCCGGTCCGATCGACTCGCATGCGACGACGCCCGCCGATCCCTCGGCGGGCGTCGTCGCGTTCGGGAGGCGGCTCATGCGGCCCCTCGCCCCGCGGCCCCTCTCGGCCCGCGGTCACGCCGTCCCACCCGTCGGTGGCGATCGCGCCCCCGCGGCTCGCCCCCCGCATCCGCGGTCCTCCGGCCTGCGATCCATCGTCCGCCGCGGTTGAAGCGACCCGGCCGGGGCCGTACGATCTCGCTTTCCGTGAACGCCGGACGGACCCGGGCGGGGATGCCCGCGTCCCTCCGGCGTTCTCCTGTCGACACGCAGGGCCGTTCCGGCTCGCCGGGCGTGTCGTCGGGCCACCATCGGCGCCCTCCCCGGCGTCCCCGATCCCGAGCTGCCCCGTCGCACAAGCGCCCTGGGGCGGACGCGCGGAGTCCGCGACGAACGCGGCCCCCGCCCATCCCCGTCCGCCGGTGTCGCTGCCCCCGAAAGGACCACACCCCATGTCCGCCGACTCCTCCTCCTCCCTCGTCAAGGATCTGATCGACGCCGGCATTCACTTCGGCCAGCGGCGTTCCAACTGGAACCCGCGGATGCGTCGGTACATCTACGGCGAGCGGAACAAGATCCACATCATCGACATCCGCCAGACGGTCAAGGGCCTGCTTCTGGCCTCGCGGTTCGTCGAGCAGGTCGTCGCCGGCGGCAAGGACGTGTGCTTCGTCGGCACCAAGCGTCAGGCCCGAGGTGCGATCGAGCAGTACGCGAGCGACGTGAGCATGCCCTACGTCATCGAGCGGTGGCTCGGCGGCACGCTCACCAACTTCCGCACCATCCGCGAGCGGCTGAAGCGGCTCGAGGAGCTCGAGAAGCTCGTCGACTCGGGCGAGATCGAGACCTACTCCAAGAAGATGACCTCGCAGCTCCTCCGCGAGAAGCGGAAGATCACCCGCAACCTCGAGGGCATCCGCACGATGACGAAGCTCCCCGGGGCACTGGTCGTCGTCGACGTCAATCGCGAGGTCAACGCCCTCCGCGAGGCCCGCAGCCTCGGCATCCCGACGATCTGCCTCATCGACACCGACGGCGATCCGGAGCTCGCGGACATCCCGATCCCGGGCAACGACGACTCCATGCGGTCGATCGAGGTCGTGGTTCGCCAGCTGTGCCAGGCCGTGACCCGCGGCAAGCAGGGCCGCTCGGCCCAGGCCGAGGGAGCCGACGGCGAGGGCGAGGACGGCGGTCGCGGCCCGCGTCGCCGATCGCGTCGGGCGCAGTTCGCCGCCGACGCCCCGAGCCCCGAGCCGGCCCCCACCCCCGCCCCCGCCCCGAGCCCGAGCCCGAGCCCGAGCCCGGCCCCGGGCGAGGCCGGCGCCGAGGAGCCCA
>CAYLNM010000247.1:0-4212 GCA_964385045.1 uncultured Isosphaeraceae bacterium | reverse complement strand
TCCCGACCGTGCTCCCGCCGCGGACACCGCCGAGCCCCTCGCCCGGTCGCCTCCGCCGTGGCCGCGATCGTCGCGGTCGCCCTGACCGGGGCCGGGACGACCGGCTGCGCGAGCGATCCCCGCGAAGGCTGGTCCACCCGCACGGTGCACGACCGGGAGGTCGGGACGGTCGCGGTGCCGATCGCCCGGAACGCCACCACCGACCGGACGGTGCACGTGGAGCTCACCGAGGCGATCGTCAAGGCGATCGAGTCCCGGACGCCCTGGACGGTGGTCCCCGAGGCCCGGGCCCGCACGATCCTCGACGTGACCGTCCGCGACGTGGACCTCGAGCAGCTCTCGCGGAGCCGCTCCACCGGCCTGTCGGAGGAGATGGCCATCAGCCTGGTGGTCGACTTCGAGTGGAGCCGCGTCGACACCGGCGAGGTGCTGGCGGGACGGCGCGACTTCTCCGAGTCCGCCCTGTTCGTGCCGTCGCCCCCGGCCGGCGAGCGGATCGACCTCGGCCGCTTCGACGCCGTCGATCGCGCGGCCATGGCCATCGTGGACACGATGCAGTCGGACTGGTGAGTCCCGGCGCGGGAGACGGCGGTCGAGCGGGCGACGTCGTGACGCGGGCCGCACCGGACGCCGGACGGCCACCCGGCCCACCGCCGCGGGCCGCGCCCGGCCGCGGTCGCCACCGCGCAGGAACCGTGCTCCGAACGTCCGTGGCGGGCCGGCGAGCCCCGGTCGCAGGGCCTTCGGGGGCGGCCGGGCGGGCACGCGGCGCGGTCCCGAACCGACTCCGGACGAAACGCGTCTCGGATTGGAGCGAGGGCCGGATCCGTCCGTATCATCGATCGACGGTTCGTGAATCGTGCCCTTGCGGGCGGACCGGACCGTCGCTGCCCTGCGAGAAGCGACCTCCATGTCCGACGCACCCCAGCCGCCGCGCGACGATCAGCGGAACCAGGGCCCCGAGGGCCAGGGCCGCGGACAGACGCCGCCGCCGCCGAAGTTCACCCGCAGCCTCGCGAGCTGGGTGCTCATCGTCGGTCTGCTCATCGTGCTCTTCACGGTGCTCCACGACGCCGACGGCGGCCGACGGATGGAGACCTGGGACGACTTCAAGACCGTGGTCGCCCCGGCGAGGGACGCCGACGGGCAGCTCATCGACCACAACGTGGTCGGCCGCGGCGGCACCGCCAAGGGCGTGGTCGAGATGCGCCCCTCGTCGGTGCACGCCTGGGTCCGCCCCGAGGCCCTGCCCGAGGCGGGGACCGACGAGCCGATCCCGATCTACGTCAAGATCGACTCCGCCAACCGCGATCTCTTCGCCACGCAGCTCCAGGACGAGCTGGACCTGAAGGTCGCCTTCGCCACCGAGCAGCCCTGGTGGCAGGGCCTGCTCGTCATGCTGCTGCCCTTCCTGCTGCTGTTCGCCCTGATCTGGTTCTTCATCGCCCGGTCGATGCGGGGCGCGGGCGGCGGACCCGGCGGCATGCTCGGCAACTTCGGGAAGTCCAAGCACCGGATCCAGAGCAAGGACTCGGTGGACGTCACCTTCGACGACGTGGCCGGCATCGACGAGGCCCGCGAGGAGGTGCAGGAGATCGTCGAGTTCCTGAAGAACCCGCAGAAGTTCCAGCGGCTCGGCGGCCGGATCCCCCGCGGCGTGCTGCTCGTCGGCCCTCCCGGCTGCGGCAAGACGCTGCTGGCCAAGGCGATCGCCGGCGAGGCCGACGCCCCGTTCTTCTCGATCTCGGGCTCGGACTTCGTGGAGATGTTCGTCGGCGTCGGCGCCAGCCGCGTCCGCGACCTCTTCAAGCAGGCGAAGGAGAACTCGCCCTGCATCATCTTCCTCGACGAGATCGACGCGGTCGGTCGTCGCCGCGGCGGCGGGTTCACCACCGGCGGCCACGACGAGCGCGAGCAGACGCTCAACGCGATCCTCGTGGAGATGGACGGCTTCGAGGCCACCGACCAGGTCATCGTGATCGCGGCCACCAACCGCTCGGACGTCCTCGACCCGGCGCTCACCCGCCCCGGCCGGTTCGACCGCCAGGTACAGGTGACGCTGCCCGACCTCGTGGGCCGCAAGCAGATCCTCGAGGTCCACGCCCAGAAGGTGAAGATCGACCCGTCGGTGGACATGGACCGCGTGGCCCGCGGCACCCCGATGTTCTCGGGGGCCGAGCTCGCCGCCCTCATCAACGAGGCCGCGATCCTCGCCACCATGGGCAACAAGGACGCGATCGACCTCGCCGACCTCGAGGAGGCCCGCGACAAGATCCGCTACGGCCGGGCCCGCAAGAGCCGCAAGATCGAGGAGAAGGAGCGGGAGGCGACCGCCTACCACGAGTCGGGCCACGCCGTGGTGCAGTGGCTGCTCGAGGACGCCGACCCGGTCCACAAGGTCACGATCATCCCGCGCGGCCAGGCGATGGGCGCCACGTTCAGCCTGCCCGAGAAGGACCGCTACGGCTTCGGCCGCAAGTACCTCGAGGCGACGATGCGGGTGCTCTGCGGCGGCCGGATCGCCGAGCAGAAGAAGACCGAGGACGTCTCGAGCGGCGCGGCGATGGACATCCGCATGGCGACGCAGTACGCCCGTCACATGATCCTCGAGTGGGGCATGAGCGAGCGACTGGGCTTCGTCAACTACGCGGGCGAGGACAGCCGAGAGTCGTTCGTGCCCGAGAAGGACTACTCCGACGAGACCGCGCGGATCATCGACGAGGAGATCCGGTCGCTCATCGACGATGCCTACGGCGAGGCCGAGCGGATGCTCGAGGAGCACTGGGACAAGGTCGTCGCGATGAGCGAGGCCCTGCTCAAGTACGAGACCCTCACGTCCGCCGACATCGAGCGGATCATGAACGGCGAGCGGCTCGACAAGCCCACCGTCGCCGAGCTCCTCGCCCGCGAGTCCCGCTCGCGTCCGGAGCCGGCGAAGGAGCCGACTCCGCGTCCGGAGCCCGACTCGGGCGACGAGCCGGCGGGCGGCATGATGCCCAGCCCCGCGTGAGCCGGGGACGGGCATGAGCGTCCCGGCCCGCGCGACGACCGACGTCATCGAGATCACCGTTCCGCCGCGGCCCGCCATCGGGCCGCGGCGGTCGCGCGGGCGGTGATCGATTCGGACGCGATCGCGGGCGGAGGCCGGATCCCGCGGTAGCGTGCCCGGAGGTCGGGGGCGGACGGCATCGGTCGCCGTGCGCGACGCCGGCCGACGGGGGACACGACATGATGGAACGACATGCGCGGAGCGCAGGAGGCGCACGCCGCGGACGGACGCACGGGCGCGAGGTGCGCGGCGGGCGTGCGGGAACAGGCCCGGGACGATCGCGGCGCCGGAGCCGACGTCGTGCGGCCGGTGGCCGGGGATCGCTGGCCGCGGCGCTGCTGGCGGCGTGGGGACTCGCGGGAGCGCTCGCGTCGGGCCCGGCGCCGGCGTCGGCGTCGGCGGGCGACGGGACGACGCGGGAGCGGGCGGCGCCCGCCGACGGGACGACGCGGGAGCGAGCGGCGCCCGCCGACGGGACGACGCGGGAGCGGGCGGCGCCGCCGAGGACGTGGCGGGTCGACGTCTCCACGGAGGGGCAGCCGCACATGGTCACCGCGCGGGCGGTGCAGGACGGGCTGCGACTCACGGCGATGGACACCGGGCCATCGGTGGTCGCGCTCCTGCCGCCGGGCGTCACCGGTCCGGACCGGGTCGAGGCCGGTCCGGACGCCGACCTCGACGGCCGGCGCGAGCTGCTCGTCGGTGTACGGCGGCCGGGCCTTGATCGGCGGTGGGCCGTGCTGCTGGACGCCGAGACCGGCGAGGTCCGGGCCGTGCTGCCGATGTCGGACGATGGCCCGGACCTGTGGTCGATCGCGGCCGCCGATCGCAACGGCGACGGACGGGTCGACCGCGCGGACCTTCGGCGAGCGATCGATGGCCTGGCCGCCGGCCGCACGCCGGGCGGCGCCACGTCGGACGAGCGGGGCCCGGCGGCGGTGCGGGACGTCCTGATCCAGTGGGGCCGCACGATCGGCGAGGCGCTGCCCGCGACCGATCCGCCCCTCTCCTGCACCCCGCCGTGCATCCTCACCGACTGCCCGGACTGCATCGAGGACGTCTGCTGCCGGTGGCCCGACGGCACGATGTGCGGCATCTGCATCTGGGGCGGCGGCGGCGAACACGGCCGTCGCGGTCAGGCCGGGGGCGGTGGCGGCGGCGGC
>CAYLNM010000246.1:0-4261 GCA_964385045.1 uncultured Isosphaeraceae bacterium | reverse complement strand
GGGCGGCGGCGACGGCGAGGCCGGCGCCGGCGGCGGGGCACGTGACGCGGTGCGGTCGGGCCATGGGGCGACCTCCTCGGACCTGGCGTGGGTTGGACATGTCCCCGGGCTCCCTCGGACGGGCGTTCGCCTCGGAGGCGAGACTACCAGCGGGGCGCAGCAGCTCCAAGCGGAATCGCGGGACTCGTGGTCATCCCGCCGTCCGCCGCCGCTGGCCTCCTCGGAACATGACCCCGAGTGCGATCACGATCGCCGCCGCCGGAGCCGGAACGATCGTGTACTCGTACGAGTCGAACACGGCGCGGAAGGCGATGGTCCCGTCGCCGTACTCGATGCTTCGCTCGGTGGTGAAGTCGTAGAGGTTGAAGTCGATGGGGATGGCGTCGTCGGGGAGGACGTTGAAGCCGCGGAGTTCGAAGATCCCCGCGTCGTAGATGTTGTCGGTCCAGACCTGGCGGACGATGACGTCGACCGCCTGAGACCCGGCCCCGGCGAGCAGGTCGACCTCCATGTGCCCGATGTCCCGGGGAACGACGGCGATGCCGCCGTAGGAGATCTCGGCGGTGACGAGGTCGTAGATGCCGAGGCTCCCGTCAGGCACCTGATCCTCCTGCTCGACGTCGATGACGTAGGTGAAGGAGGCGGGATCACCGATCTCGACGCCGCCCCAGGGGTGGTCGGGGTTTTCGCCCCACTTCTGGGTGACGGTGGCGTGGAAGGTGAACTCGTAGAGCAGCTCGGCGTGGGCCGGGGCGGCGTGCAGCAGGGCGGCGGCGACGGCGAGGCCGGCGCCGGCGGCGGGGCACGTGACGCGGTGCGGTCGGGCCATGGGGCGACCTCCTCGGACCTGGCGTGGGTTGGACATGTCCCCGGGCTCCCTCGGACGGCGTTGGCCTCGGACGCGAGACTACCAGCGGGGCGGCGGCGTTCCAAGCGGAATCGCGGGACTCGTGGTCATCCCGCTGCTCGCTGACGCTCGCCGTCGCCGCCGGCCGAGGGCGACGTCATCGCCGCCGCGTCGGGCGGGCGTTCGGATCCTCGAGGTCCCGCGGTCGCCGGCCGTCGGTCGCCGATGGGGCCGCGCCGGTGCGGCCGCGGGCCGGATCACAACGGCAGCTCGACCCCCACGCCCCGCTCCTCGGCCCGCCGCAGCACGAGGTGGGCCACCGCCACGTCCAGCAGGCCGATGCCCATGTTGATCGCGATGGTCCGCCAGTCGTCCGACTCGCGGCCGCGCTGGCGGCCTGCGCAGATCTTCCCGAGGTCGGCGTCCGGATCGGGCGTGGTGCGGAACCAGCCGAGCCGCTTGAAGAACGCGACCTGCTGGAGGTCGTCGGTGACGAGCTTGTCGCACTCGCGGAGGGCCCGGCCGTCGAAGCACGAGTCGAAGTCGAGCAGGCATGCGAAGGCCCCCGGCGACAGTACGCCGGCGGTGATCGGCGGGTCGGGGTGCTTGTGGCCGGGCAGGCTCGTCACCACGATGTCGCGCTCGCGCACCGCCGCCTGCGGGCTGTCCACCACCTCGATCTCGAGCCCGAGCCGCTCGCCCATCTCGGCCGCGAACCGCTCGGCCGCCTCGGGACGGACGTCGTGGCACCGCACGTGCTCGAGCGTGTACATGCCCGCGAGGGCCTCGAGGTTCACCCGGCCCTGCAGGCCGCAGGCGACGATGCCGACGGTGCGGCAGTCGGCCCGCGCCAGGTACCGGGCGCTCACCGCGGTGCAGGCCGCGGTCCGCACCGCGGTGATCCACGTGCAGTCCATCACCGCCACCGGCAGGCCGGTCTCGAGCTCGTTGAGGATCATCAGGCCGCTGATCGTCGGCAGCCCCTTCGCGACGTTGCGCGGAAAGCCGCTGATCCACTTGCAGCCGGCGGCGTTCAGCGACGGGATGAACGCCTTCATCGCGCGGATGTGCGTCTCCTCGTCGGGATCGATGCCGCGCTTCGGCGGGGCGTCGGTCTCGCCGCGGCCCTTCTCGACGAAGGCGCGGTGCACCGCCTCGCGGACGTCGGGCCACGGGAGGTCGAGCCCGACGACGTCGGCCCGGGACAGATAGCGGAGGGTGGGGGCGGGCATGGCCGCGATCCGGGCGACGCCGCGCGCGCGGGCGGGCCGCGAGGGTGGGGCCCGCGGACCCCGTGGGGGTGCGGGCGGTCAGTCGGCGGCGAACCGCTCGCCGCCGGGCTGCCCGAGCAGCGCCGCCCGCCAGGCCTCCTCCCGCTCGCGGCCGATCGACTCGGCCCAGGCGAGCGGGCCCAGCGGGTAGTTGACGCCGTGGCGGAGGGCGGTGTCGATGTCGGCGGGCGAGCCGATGCCGAGGTCGGCGGCCCGGCGAGCCTGCGTGATCAGCGCGAGGAGGATGCGGCCGAAGGCCACCGCGGCCCGCGGGTCGGTGGTGGACTCGCCGCCCGCCGCGTCGGAGGCCGCGGCCTCGAAGGCGATCGCGGCCTCGACGAAGCCCTCGTCCTCGGGCAGCGGGGTGGCCCGCACCGTCAGCACCGGCAGGGCGGGGTCCGCGCCGTGGTCGTACGCGCCGCGGCCGGTCTTGCGGCCGAGGTCGCCCGCGGCCACCAGCGACTCCTGCAGCTCGCTCGGGGCGAGCAGCGCCGGCCGGTCCAGCCGCTCCCACACCGAGCGGGTGGTGGCGGTGTTGACGTCCTGCCCGATGAGGTCGGTGAGCTCGAAGGGACCCATGCGGAAGCGGCCCGCGCTCCGCATCACCGAGTCGATGGTCGCCACGTCGGCCACGCCGTCCTCGAGCACGCGGAAGGCCTCGAGGTAGTACGGCCGCGCGACGTGGTTGACGATGAAGCCGGGGGCGTCCTTCGCGATCGCGACGACCTTGCCCCACGCCTCGGCGATCGCCCGGGTGCGATCGACGATCGCGGGATCCGTGCCCGCGCCGGGCACGACCTCGACCAGCTTCAGCAGCGGGGCGGGATTGAAGAAGTGCATGCCGACGGTGCGGGCCGGCTCGCCGAGCCGCTCGCCGAGGGCGGTGACCGAGAGCGAGGAGGTGTTCGTGGCGAGGATCGCGTCCGGGGCCGCGTGCGGCAGCAGGGCCGACATCGCGGCGACCTTGGCGTCGAGGTCCTCGACGATCGCCTCGAGCACGAGGTCGCAGCCCGCGGCGGCGGCCGGGCCCTCGGCGACCTCGAGCCGGTCGCGGGCGGCGGCCGCCGCGTCCTCGTCGAGCCGGCCCTTCTCGCGGAGCCGGTCGATGCGGCCGCGGACGCCGGCGATCGCCGACTCCGCGCGGTCGCGGTCGAGGTCCGTCACGCGGGCGGTCCAGCCCGCGACGGCGGCGACCTGGGCGATGCCCGCGCCCATGGTGCCGGCTCCGACGACGAGGACGGTGCCGGCGGCGGGCGGGCCCGCGGCGGGGGCGGTGGCGGCGGCGGACGTGGGGGTCGGGTCGGTCATGGAGTCGCGATCAGCTTCCGGTGAACTCGGGGGCCCGCTTCTCGAGGAACGCGGCCATCCCCTCGTGGTGGTCCTTGGTGCGGCCGAGGACGTCCTGGGCGTAGGCCTCGGCGTCGAGCTGCCCCGCGAGGTCGCTGGACAGCGCGCGGTGCAGCAGCCGCTTGGTGAGGGCGATCGCCCGCGGCGGGAGCGAGGCGAGCCGGGCCGCCTCGGCCTCGGCGACCTCCATGAGCTCGCCCGCGGGCACGGTGCGATTGACGAGTCCGATGCGGGCGGCCTCCTCGGCCCCGACCTTGCGGCCGGTCGCGCACAGCTCGAACGCGAGGCCCGAGCCCACGAGGCGCGGCAGGAACCAGGTGCTGCCCGAGTCGGGGATGAGGCCGACGTTGACGAACGCCTCGATGAACGACGCGTGCTCGGAGGCGATCCGCATGTCGCACGCGAGGGCGAGGCTCGCCCCGGCCCCGGCGGCCACGCCGTTGACGGCGGCGATCACCGGCTTCTCCATCGTGGCGATGGCGGTGATGATCGGGTTGTAGCGGCGGTCGAGGTCGCGCTTGTACTCGGGCACGTAGTCCGCGCTGAACCGCTCCTTGAGCGAGGCGAGGTCCTGGCCGCTGCTGAAGGCGCGGCCGGCGCCGGTGAGGATCAGCACCCGCGTCTCCCGGGAGCGGGCCGCGTCCTTGAGCGCCCGCTGCATCGCGGTGGTGAGCTCGTCGTCGAAGGCGTTGAAGACGTCGGGCCGGTTGAGGGTGAGGGTGCGGACGGGGCCGTCGTCGGAGACGAGCAGGGTCTCGGCGTCGCTCATGGCGTCGGGTCCTCGGCGGTTCAGGCG
>CAYLNM010000245.1:0-4266 GCA_964385045.1 uncultured Isosphaeraceae bacterium | reverse complement strand
GGCGGGCGATCATCGCCACGAAGGTGGCCTCGGCCGCCACCGCCGGGTCGTACCGCCCGGCGTTCTCCCAGAGGCTGATGAAGATCTCCTGCACGGCGTCCTCGGCCTCCGCCCGGTCGGGGATGGCCCGGATGGCGAGCGACCAGACGAGGGCTCCGTATCGATCGACGAGGGCGTCCGTGGCCCCGGGCTCGCCGCGATCGACCCGCTCGAGCAGGCTGGGATCCGGGGTCAGGCGATCGGGGTAGGACACGAAGAATTCCATCGGGGCTGGTGAGATCTTCGTCGCCGGCGGCGTCTCGGAGTCATCCGACGGCGCGGATCCGCACATCGGGGTGCCCGGAGCCGATGCGGCGACAGCGCCGTTCGGTGCCTGGGCGGGTCCACCGTGCGTTCCTTGGTGGCTCGCGGGTCGCTCGCGGGCCCCTCGCGGCCCGCCGCGGCGACGGCGACGGCGGCGGCGGCGGCGGCGGCGGGCCCGGGAGCCGGACCCGGCCCCGAACGATCCGACCGCCGGACGAGCTCGAAGCGGCGGGGGGAGGGGTCGGAGGCGGGGGCGCCGGGATGGCCGCGGCCGCAGCCGCGCGAGCATGCGGTCCACGCCGACGGCCCCCCCGCGTCGCAGGGCGGGCTCCCGGCCGCGGGCGGCGCACCCACTCGCGGCCGCTGCGCACGCATTCCCCGGAAGCCGGCGCACGCTCCGAATCCCGACGCCACTCGGCGGCGAAGCCCCGGCGCCCCCTCCCCCGACGGGAGCGGGTCGGCGCGCCCGGAACGGGTCCGGGCGCCCGTCTCATCCGGATCGAAGAAAGAGAAGAGAGACCATGAAGCGCACCTTCGTGCTCGCTGCCGCCGCCGCGCTCACCGCGGCCGGCACCACGCTGGGCGGCGTCCGCGTGTTCCACGCATCGCCCGACGCCCCGGCCGTCGACGTGTACGTCAACACGATGCCCGGCTCGGGCGACCCCGCCATCGGCGGCCTGGCGTTCGAGATGATCACCGACTACGTCGGCCTGCCCACCGGCATGTACGACTTCCAGGTCACGCCCGCGGGCGCGATCGACCCGATCGTCATCGACGCCCAGGACGTGATGATCGACGGCGACACCGACTACACGATCGCCGCCGGCGGCTTCCTGTCGGGGATCCAGCCGTTCATCTTCGAGGACGACAACACGATCGACGCGGACAACGCCCGCGTGCGGTTCATCCACCTGTCGCCCGACGCCCCCGCGGTGGACGTCAACGTCGCGGGCCTCAGCGACCCCCTGTTCGACGGCACCACGTTCGGCACCAGCGGTGGCTACGCCACCGTCCCCGGCGGCACCTACACCGTCGACGTGTCGCTCGACGAGGACGGCACGCAGGTGCTCGGCCCGCTGGACCTGACCCTCGACGCGGGCAAGGTCTACACCGTGTTCGCGACCGGCTCGGCCGCCGCGGGCACCCTGAACGCGGTCGTCGTCGTGGACGCGATCCCGGCTCCGGGCGCCATCGCCCTCCTCGGCCTCGCCGGCCTCGCCGGTCGTCGCCGCCGCTGCGCCTGATCCTCTCGTGGCCCACGGCCGGACGCCCGTTCGGGGCGTTCGACCTCGAGCATCGGCGAGCCCCCGTCCCCGCGGCGGGGGCTCGCCGCGCGCGGAGGCCACGTCCAGCTCCGACCAGCCGCCGGGCGCTCGGCGATCAGCCGCTGGGGCCGCCGGGATCGCCGGGATCGCCGGGGCCGCCGGGGCCGCCGGGGCCGCCGGGGCCGCCGGGGCCGCCGGGGTGGCCATCCGTGCCGCCATCGGCGACCGGCGGGGGGTCGCCCGCCCCCGGGTCCGCGTTCGCCGTCGCGCCACCGCCATCGGCCGACGGTTCGGGCGTCGCGGCCGCCGCCCGCTCGAGCCGCTCGGCGAGCCGGGACCGCAGACGGGCGACGGCGGGCTCGTGCCGCAGCTCGAACGCCTCGTCGGCGAGCTCGGCCCGCGCGTCCCGGATCGCCTCGGCCACGGCCCTCGCCACCACCACCAGCCCGTCGGCCGTGGGGTGCAGCCGATCCGGCTTCAGCAGCGGGACCGCGTGCGGCACGCCGAACCGCTCGCCCGCCTGCAGCCGGCGCATCAGGTCCTCCAGCGGCACCACGGCGACCTCCGGCCGGTCGGCCGCCCACGCGAGGATCCGCCGGTTGAGGGCCGCCCGGTGCTCGGCCGAGGGCACCTGGGCGGCCGAGAGCATCCACCCCGCGGCCGCGGACATGTCGGGCAGATCGGCCACCACGACCGGCGTCCCGGCATCGATCAGCGGCTCGAGCAGCGCGACGCCGCGGTCGAGCCGGGCCTCTCGGACGGCGAGATCCGCCGCCGTGCCCGGCCGGTGGCCGGTCCGCCCGTAGCCGAACCAGAAGAGGAAGTCGATCGCGACGACGGCGGTGGGCTCGGCCTCGGTCGCCTGCCCGAGCAGCTCGCGGGCCCAGCGGTCCGGGGCCCGGAAGAAGAAGAGGCTGCCGAAGGCCGCCGCGTCCCCCGCCCCCGGCAGGACCGCGGCCAGGGCGTCGCCGAGGTCCAGGACGGCGGGCTGCATGCGTCCCCCCGCCTCGACGAGGATCTGGGCGTTGAAGCCGTGGGTGACGCTCGCTCCCACCGCGACGACCCGCTCGAGGATCGCCCCGCCGGCCGGCGGCGGGGCCGCGGCGGTGGCCGCGGCGGGATCGGACGAGGCCGGCGGCGGCACCGCGGGTGGGTCGCTCCCGGCCGACGCGGCGAGCAGCGCCGCCCCGGCGAGGGCGATCAGGGTGGCCGGGGCGACGGGCCGCCACCATCGCCGGCGCCGCCGGCTGGGGATCGACTCGGGCTCGCTGGGACTCGGCATCGTCGTCGGCTCCACGTACGTCGGGGGGGAGGAGCGTCGGGTCTCGGGCGTCGAGCGTCGGCCGTCGCCCCGACACCGGGACCGGCGGCCCCCTCGGCACCGCCGCGGGGTCTCGCGTCCCGACGGTGACGGGATCGAGCCGGTCGGTGGTGGGCCGCGGCGCTCCCGGACCCGGGACCCGGGACCCGGGATCCGGGACCCGCAGCGCTCCGCCCGGGATCGACTGTACCCCGCTCGACGGGCCCGCCTTCCCTCCCGGCTCGCCCGGCGGACCCGCCGAACCACGCCCCGCGAGGCGGCGCCGCCGCGTCCGCAACCGTCCGGCAACCGCCCCCGTCCGGTGGGCGTAGGGCACTCCGGGGGCCGAACCGCCGGGTCGGCGTCTTGACTGTCTCCGAACGGGCCGCGAGACTGCCCGACTCGGCGGGCGGCGTCGACCCGACCAGCCCCCGACCCACCCGCCCCGTCCCTCCGACCTTCGGACCCGGAGCTCCGCATGGCCGTTCGCAGTGGCGCCGGTACCGGCGTGATCGTCTCGCTCATCGTCTTCATCGTGCTGACGATCGCGATGCTGGTGATGACCATCGTCTTCTACAGCCGGCAGACCGAGGCCCTCGAAGCGCAGGCCCAGGCCGTCGACGACCTGGAGACCTACGTCAACCCGACGGAGCGGACGAGCGACCGCTTCGCCCGCTTCGAGCAGGAGGCCGGCACCCGCCAGAGCGTGGCCGGCTACCTCGCCTCGCGCTACGACGCGCTCGCCTCGTACGTCACCGGCGGCGAGTCCAGCCCCCTGGACACCATCCGCTCGGAGATGGACGCCTACGGCGTGACCGAGACCGGCGGCATCCGCGGGGCCCTCCGCGGCATGCAGCGCCAGATGCGCAACCTCCAGGACCAGCTCGATCGCCTCGAGCGACAGCTCGAGGAGCGCGACCGCGAGCTCGCCGCTCGCGACGCCGAGCTCGCCGACCTGCGGGCCGCCCACGAGCAGGAGCGCGAGCAGCTCCGCGAGGAGGTCGTCGCCTATCGCGAGGCCAACGAGCAGTACGCGACCGACCTGCAGGCGACGCGCGAGCTGATGGAGGAGCGGGTCGAGAGCCAGCGCCGGACCTTCGAGCAGCGGGTCGACGGGCTCAACGAGGAACTCGACATCGCCCGCACCGACCTCCGCCGATCCCAGGACCGCCTCGAGCAGTACGAGACGCTGCTCGAGGGACAGCGACTGCAGGCCCGCGAGCCCTGGCGGCTCGCCGACGCGTCGGTCCTCGACAGCGAGCCGGCCAGCGGCACCGTCTTCATCGACAAGGGCGCCCGCGACCGCATCGTCCTCGGCCTGCAGTTCGAGGTGTTCGACTCGGTCGACGCGATCCGCATCGCCTCCGACGGCTCGGTCGCCCGCGGCAAGGCCAGCGT
>CAYLNM010000244.1:0-4294 GCA_964385045.1 uncultured Isosphaeraceae bacterium | reverse complement strand
GCCGCGAGGCCGGTGGCGGGACGAGCGGGGCCGGTCTCGAGGGCGTCGGCGGCGGCGGCCGCGACCCGGCCGCGGTGGCGACGCGACTCGCCGGGCAGCGTGCCGTCCGGTCGCAGGGCGTCGGGACCGCGGCCGTGCTCGAGCTCGGCGAGGACGCGGCGGAAGCGGTCGGCGTCCCCGGCCGAGGCGCCGGCCTCGAGGCGTCCGACGAGGCGGGCGACCTCGTCGGGGTCGGTGACCTCGGTCAGCGGCTCCATGCGGCCGCCGGCCTGGTGCACGAGCAGCACCCGGCGGTCGAGCCGCAGGACCACCAGCTGCTGGCCGCGGCCCACCGGGTAGCGGGCGAGGATCTCGAGGACGCCCGCCGGGCGCCCGGCGGCCGCGACGCCGCCGAGCCGCTTCACGAAGCGGGAGAGGACGACCGCGATCGCGAGCACGACGCCGAGCGCGCCGCCCGTCTTGAGCAGCTCCCCGGCACCGCCGCCGACGCCGAGCGGGCCGGGACCCGGCAGCCCGGGGGACTCCCCGGACGCGGCCTCGCCGGCCTCGCCGGCCTCGCGGGCCTCGCGAGCCGCGTCCGCCGAAGCGCCCCCGATCGACGTCGACGCCGAGGGGGCGGGGCCCAGCGGCCGGCGACCGATGGCCCCCGACCGATCCTCCGCGGCGGCCGAGGGCGGTGGCGCCGGCGGCGCGGCCGGTGCGGCCGGTGCGGCCACCCTCGCGGGAGCGGCCTCGCCGCCGACCGCGAGTCGGCCGTTGGCGGTGATGCCGCTCGTCGGAGCGGGAGTCGCGGCGGCGAACGCCGCGAGGGCGGACGCGAGGGCGATCGCGAGCGGGACGGGTGCGGTCCGCGGCCGCGGACGACGTCGTGCGGTGGGCCTCATGCCGTGGTGCCTGCCAGCGCCGGATCCTCCGGCGAGCGGCGGCGGCCCATCCCGGGCCGCCGGATCGAGCGGGCCGCGGCACCGGATCCTCCGGCGACGTCCGCGGTCCCGGGAGCGGGGTCAGTCGTCGTCGTCCGACGCCTGGATGATCTCGTTGATGCGGACGCAGAAGTTCTCGTTGAGCACGAGCACCTCGCCGCGCGCCACGTGACGCCCGTTGACGAAGACGTCCACCGGATCGCCGGCCGCCTTGTCGAGCTCGATGACGGCCTCGGGCACGAGGCGGAGGACGTCCTCGACGAACATCCGGGTGCGGCCGAGCTCGACGCTGACCTTGAGCGCCACGTCGTCGAGCATCGACAGGTCGCCGCCGGCCGGGGCCGCGGGGCCATCGTCGAAGCTCGGGAAGTCGAAGGCCGCCCCGGCCGCGTCGTCGTCCTCGGCGTCGACCTCGACCTCCTCCCACTCGCCCTCGTCGTCGTCGCCGGCGTCGGCGTCGGCGTCGTCCTCGACCGCCCCGGCCGCCTCGGAGAACGCGGCGGCGGCGATGTCGGCGGGGTCGAAGCCGTCGCCCCCGCCCTGCGTGTCGTCCAGCTGCTCGTCGCTCATCGCGCTCCACCGTCGTCGTCGGGTCGTCGGCCGGTCCCGGCGCGGCGATCGCGCGTCGGCCCGGCACCGCGCGGCGGCGGGCCGGACCGGACCGGGCTCGGTCCGTTGGCGTCGGGCTCGGACCCGGGGGGTCCGGCCGGGGTCGGCGGCACGTCCGCCGTCCGGCTCCCGCAGGGTCGGCGCGCACCGCGCACCGGCTTGAACCACGGCGCGGGCCCTGCCCCGCCGGGGCGCAGGATCGGGCGCCGTGGGTCCGATATGACGCGCGGTCGGGCACGACGTCCCGGCCCGGGCGTCGACCCGGAGCCGCGCCGCGGGCGGCGCAGCGACTGCGCGGTCCCGCCGGCCCCGGCGAGGGGCCGTCACTCCCCGCCCCGCGCCCGCCTCAGCTGTCGATGCGGAAGCCCGGTCCGAGCACGATGACCATCTTCTCGACGATCGGCTCCCCGGTCTCGGGGTCGGTGCCCAGCCGCTCGCGGAACATGGTCTCGAGCTTGCGGGTGAGCGTCTCGAGACGGGGCTCGGCGAAGACCCGCGGGTCGCTCGTCCGCCACATGCCCGCGACCTCCGCCTTGATCTCGTTGCTGAACTGCTCCAGCTCGCGGTTCATCCGCTCGGCGTTCTTCTGCCGCACCTGGGCGAAGATCCGCGTGTCGTAGAGATAGGTCACCCCCCGCTTGGCGTTCGGCAGCCGGTCGTCCAGCACCTCGATCTCGACGATCCGCTGGGCCTCGAGCTGCTCGGGCGACATCTCCGCGATGCCCGCCTTCGCGACCTCCGGCTCCGACGCGAACAGCATGAACGCGACCGTCAGGGCGACGGCCTCGGCCACGAGCAGCCCGGCGACGACGATGATCGTCCGCTTCCGGGAGCGGCGGTCGGTGCCGCCCTCCTCGATCGTCTCCTCGTCCGCCATCTCAGTCTCCCCTCGCCCGTTCCGGATCCGTGAACTCGGCGTCCGGGTTGAGGTCGTCCACCAGCATCTCGGTCAGGATGATGTCCACTCGGCGGTTCTCCGCCGCGTCCGCGGGATCGGTGGCCCGCGGCCGGATCGGCTCGCGGTCGCCCACCGCCTTCAGCCGGAACACGCGGTCGTCGATCCCGGCCCCGGCGAGCAGGTCCTTGATCGCGACCGCCCGCGCGTAGCTCAGCTCGTCGAGGTCCTCCCACGGCGATCCCTCGGGGATGTACGTGCTCGCGGCGTGGCCCACGATCTCGACCTTGTTGCGCCGGCCCTCGAGCAGCGGCACGAGCGTGAGCACCTCGCGCCGCACCGGCTCGCGCACGCGGGCGCTGAGCGGCTCGAACATGCCCGGTCCCCCGATCGTGAACATGATCCCCTCGCGGATCCTCGTCACCCGCATGTCCGGCCCGTCGATGCCGGGCTCGACGTTGCGGCTGACCTTGGAGTGCTCGTTGTTGTTCTGCACCGCCATGGTCTCGAGGATCTGGACCATGGACCGCAGGGGCGGGTCGTCCACCGGCAGCACGCCGATGCCCCCGACGTAGCCGAAGGCCTCCTTCACGGCGGTGATCACCCGCTGGTACTCGTGGTCGCGCCGCAGCTCGCTGAAGGACTGCAGGAGGATGAAGAAGCACAGCAGCAGCGACATCAGGTCGCCGAAGGTCACGACCCACTCGGGCACGCCCCCCGCCTGCTTCCTGCGCCGCTTCATCGCCATCGCTCGCCTCCTTCCTCACGCCCCGTGATTCGTGGATCGCCGCCGGGGCCGGGCGCCGCGTCGCGGACGCCGGCCGGGCGTCGCCGCCTCACGCCGCCGCCCGGTCGTCCGGCTCGACCCGCAGCGCGGGCGGCACGAAGGTCATCAGCTTGGACTGCACGTTGCGGGGGTTGTCCCCGGCCTGGATCGCCATCACGCCCTGGATGACGATCGTCTTGCAGAGGACCTCCTCGTGCGATCGCTGGCCGAGCTTGTCGGCGAGCGGCGAGAAGAGGATGTTCGCCATCAGCGCCCCGTACAGCGTCGTGATGAGGGCCGCGGCCATGCCGGCGCCGATCTTCGACGGGTCGTCCATGTTCTGGAGCATGGCCACGAGGCCGATGAGCGTGCCGATCATGCCGAACGCGGGGGCGTACCTGGCGTACGCCTCGAGCATGCCCTTGCCCGACTCGTGCCGTTCCATGAGGTTCTCGAGCTCGGTCTCCATGATCGACTCGATGACCTCGGGGTCGCTGCCGTCGACCGCCATCTGGATGCCGCGGATCAGGAACGGATCGTCGATCCGCTCCACCGACTGCTCGAGGGCGAGGATCCCGTCGCGGCGGGCGATCTCGGCGAGCTCCACGAGCTGCTCGACGAGCTGCACCGGGTCCTGCTTCTTGGCGAAGATCGCCTTCATGCAGACCTGCGGGATGCGCATGTAGCGGGCGAGCGGGTACGACGCGAGCGTCGCCGCCGACGCGCCGCCGAGCACGATGAGCATCGACGCGGGGTCCACGTACGCGGCCGGGCTGCCGCCCAGCACGATCGCGGTGCCCACGAGGGCGGCACCGAGGATGACTCCGGCGACCGTCGCGATGTCCACGGCTTCCCCTCCTCGGGCCCCGCGGCGCACCGAGCGCCACATCCCATGTCGAGGCCATCGGGCGGGGGACGCGTGGACTTCACCGGACGCCGACCCGGGGGATGCCGACGGCTCCGGTGTCCCGGGAGACCCTGCGGATCCTGCGGACGGGGGGGACGCGGCGGCCGGGGCGGCCGGCGGCGCGGCGGCCTATCGGACGGCGGGCGGCCCGGGGCGGGTGGCGAGCGGCGGGCGGCGGGCGGCGAGCGGCGAGC
>CAYLNM010000243.1:0-4377 GCA_964385045.1 uncultured Isosphaeraceae bacterium | reverse complement strand
CGCGGCCCGCCAGTCCGTAGCATCCGAGCCTTCGACGGGCCCGGACTTCGCCGCCGGCGAAGCACCCCGGCGCCCCCCGGACGCCCGGGACGCCCCGGACGCCCCGGTCGCCACGGTCGCCACGGTCGCGGCCGCGACCCGGCGCGGGATGGCCCCGGCCCCGGCTCAGGGAAGGACGACGCGACGATGGCGACGACGACGGACGTGGTGCGGTGCGGAGTGATCGGGGTCGGCCGGATGGGCCGGCATCACGCCCGCGTGTACGCCCAGGGCGACCGCACCGAGCTGGTGGGCGTGGTGGACCAGGACGCCGAGCGGACCTCCGCCATCACCGAGCAGTGGGGCGGCGCGGGCTTCGACTCGATCGACGCCCTGCTCGAGGCGGGCGTCGACGCGGTCACGATCGCCACGCCGACGATCCACCACCGCGCCGCCGCCGAGCGGCTGCTCGGGGCCGGCGTCGCCTGCCTCGTCGAGAAGCCGCTCGCCCCCGACGCGGCCGAGGCGTCCGCGATCGCGGACGCCGCCGCCCGCTCCGGGGCGGTCCTGCAGGTCGGGCACATCGTCCGCTACGACCCGGTGATGGTCGCGATCCGCGGGATCGAGGGGCTCACGCCGCGGTTCATCGAGATGGATCGCATCTCCCCCATGACCTTCCGCAGCGTGGACGTCGGCGTCGTCCTCGACATGATGATCCATGACCTCGACCTGCTCCTGATGCTCACCGGCTCGGAGCCCGAGGAGGTCCACGCCTCGGCGGTGTGCGTGATGGGCGAGGCCGAGGACGTGTGCAACGCCCGCCTCGTCTTCCCGCCCGGGGCCGACGGCGTGCGGTGCGTGGCCAACATCACGGCCAGCCGCCTCGCCCTCAAGACCGAGCGGAAGATCCGCATCATCAGCGAGGACGCGTACGTCTCGGCCGACTTCGTGGCCCGCACCGGGACCGTCGTCCGCAAGACCGCCAACGCCGAGCAGCTCGCCGACCTGCGGCGGCGGCTCGCCGAGGGCGAGGACCTCTCGAACATCGACTACCTCGAGTGGGTGCAGGTCGAGGAGCTGGCGGTCGGCGACGGCGAGCCGCTCAAGCTCCAGATCGACGACTTCATCGACGCGGTGCAGGCCGGGCGGCGGCCGATGGTCGACGCCGAGGCCGGCTCGGCCGCGGTGCGGACGGCGGAGCGGATCGTGGAGGCCGCGCGGGAGGCGGGCTCGCGGATGGTGTGACGGGGCGAGCCGGTGGCCCCGGCTCCGTGACTCCGTCACCCGCGTGTCGCCCGCTCCACGCGGTCCGCGATCGCCGCGGCCTGCGCCGCACGAGCCTCGGCCCTCCGTTCCGCCCGCGCCTCCTCCTCCCGCCGGTGGTGCAGGCACATCGCGGTGGAGGCAGCGAGCGACACGAGGCCGCCCGCGAGCGGCGCCTGCACCGCGACCACCAGCACCAGCAGCGCGACGAGGTCGCGGGCACCGTGCCACGCCCCCGGCCAGCCGGCATCGCGGACCACCAGCACGATCGCGGCGAGCGGAATCGTCCACAGGGCGAGGCCCACCGTGCGCTCGGCGATGCCGTCCCGCGCCCACGCGGCCATCCGCTGGATCACGACGAGCCCGGTCCCCAGCGCGATCAGGGCGATCGGCAGGAGGATCAGCCGGACGGTGCCGAGCACCGTCAGCACCCCGGGAGGCACCACGGGCCCGCCACCGCCGCCACCGCCGCCACCGGCCGGGGCGGCGGGGTTCGGCATCCGCGCGACCACCCACGGCACCACGAGCAGCGCCGCGAGCAGCGGCACCTTCGCCGCGCTCCAGCGGGCGACGAGCCGCACCGCGTCCGACTCCTGCATGCCGTTGAAGCGGGCGAGCGGATCGGCGAACGTCCGCGTGAGCAGCAGGATCGCGGCGGCCCAGGCGGCGGCCGCGAGCATCTGGGACCACGCGACCGTCTCCCCCGGGAGCAGGCCGGCCACGCCGAGGAGCGTCACCGCCCAGGCGAGCGTCGCCGCGACCGCGGCGAGGCCGCACCCGATCGCCACCGTGCGGATGACGGGCGACGGAGCCGACGACAGCGGGGCGTCGACGGGCACGCTCCGCGGGTCGGCCGGGTGCCCGCACTCGGGGCAGCGGCCGTCGAGCGGGATGCCGCGCAGGTTGTAGCCGCACCGCCCGCACGGACGGTCGCCGAGGCGGCGGCCGGCCTCGGCCTGGACGCCGACCCGGGGGGCGGGCGGCGCGGTGCTCGGCCGCGGCGCGATCGGCGGGATCGCGCGGGAGGGGTCGAGGGCGGGCCGCGGCGCCACGGGCTCGCTCGGAACGGGCATCGCGCGGTCCGGGGCCCACGCGCCTTCGCCCCCGATGCCGAGCTCGCTCGCGGCCGCCCGCTCCTCGCGGCGGCGCCCCACCGCGGGCGGCGACTCGCCGCGGCGTCGTTCCCGGCCCCGCGGCCCCCCCGCCGACTGGCCGCGTCCCGCGCTGTCCGACGGCCGGCTCACGGGTCGCGCTCCCGGGCGCCCGGCAGCGGACGCACCCGCGCCCGCCAGAGCTCGTCGAGCTCCGCCCGGCGAGCCGCGATCCGCTCCTCGCGGCCGGCCGCGTCGCGGGCGTGACGCGCCGACCAGCCGAGGTGCCCGGCCACCGCGTGCACGCCCAGCGCCCCGCGCAGGCCGATCGCCGTCCACGGCAGGACCACGAGCAGGCCGTAGGGCACGAGGGCGAACCAGCTCATCCGGTCCGGCAGCACCCACGCCAGGAGTCCGAGCGGCGGGAGCAGCCACGCGGCGGTGGCCACGCGGTCGCCGGCGGGATCGAGCTCCGCCCGGGCCGCGAGTCGAGCGAGGAACAGCAGCCCCGCGAGTGCCGCGACCCCGCCGAGTCCGCGCAGCAGGACCGCGAGCCCCCGCACCCCGTCCGGCCACTCCGCGCTGGGGCCCGCGAGGGTCCCCGCGAACAGGCCCGCCCACGCGGCCGCCCATCCGGCCGCCCCGAGCAGCACGAGGTTCCGGGCCCATCGCGAACGGAATCCGGCGGCGATCCAGAGCCCCGCGGGGAGGGCGAGCACCAGCCCGACCGTCCACGCGAGGCCGAGGACGAGCCGCACCCCGGCGACCGCGGGCCGCAGGTCCACGCCGCGCAGCCCCCCGCCGGCCTGCGCGACGGCGACGAGCAGCACGCCCACCGGCAGCAGGGCCGCGAGCGCCATCGTCCCGGCGAGGACCGCCGCCCCGGCCCGCACCCGGTGCCGGTCGCCCGCCTCGAGCCGCAGCAGGAGATCGTCCGGACCGTCGGCGGGCCCGATCGTCGTGCCGCACTCGGGACAGGCGGAGCCCAGCGGCAGCCCGCGCAGCGGATACCCGCAGGCGGTGCACACCCGATCGTCGTCCACCGTGACCCGGGACGACCGGTCGAGACCCGCCAGACGGCGGTACCTGGAGCTCATGAAGGCGGACACGTCACGCGAATGTACGCCAGGACCCCGGCGATCCGGCGCCAGAACCGCGGAAGGGCCGGGCCGCGAGCAGCGAACCGCGGGCCCGTCCCGCCCGGCCCCCCGCCGCCACGAGGCCCTCACACCGCGAGGGCCGCCTCCTTCGCCGCGGTCACCGCGGCGTGGAACATCCGCAGCCCGGGCGTCGGCCCGTCCATGTCCGCGACCTCCAGCCGCGTCCACGACGGATGCTGCGTCCACCGCGTGTACCGCTCGGGGTGCGGCATGAGGCCGAGCACGAGGCCGCTCGGATCGCAGATGCCCGCCACGCGGCCGACCGAGCCGTTGGGGTCGTCGCCGCCGGCGTACCGCACCGCGACCTGCCCGTTCGCCTCCAGCTCGGCGAGCAGCGCGTCGTCCCGCGGCACGAACCGGCCCTCGCCGTGGGCCACCGGCAGCAGGTTCACGCGGTCCGCCGGCTCCAGCCCGCGCGTCCAGACGCAACGGGACTCGGGGTACTCCACCCGCGTCCAGCGGTCGACGAAGCGGCCGCTCGCGTTGCGGGCGAGGGCCACCGTGGGCCGCGTCGCCGCGCCGGCCATCGGCCCCGGCAGCAGACCGACCTGCACCGCGATCTGGAACCCGTTGCACGGCGCGATCATCGGCACGCCCCGTTCGACGGCACCGGCGAGCGCCTCGGCGATCGACGTGCGGATGAGCGTCGCCGCGATGCGACCCGCCGCCACCGCGTCGCCGTAGCTGAACCCGCCGGGCAGGCCGACGAGCTGGTACGCGTCGATCCGCGACGGATCCTCGGCGAGCCGGTTGAGGTGGACGAGCTCGACGTCGGCCCCCGCGAGCTCGAAGGCCTCGGCGAGCTCGTGGTCGCAGTTGATGCCGGCGGCGGTGATGACGAGAGCGCGGGGCATGGGAGGCTCCGGGGCGGGGGCGAAGGGGGC
>CAYLNM010000242.1:0-4434 GCA_964385045.1 uncultured Isosphaeraceae bacterium | reverse complement strand
CAGGTGGTGGGACCTCGATTCATTCGTTTTCCTATCACCTGAGACCTACCAGTGCACGTCCCACCGCCCGATTCCGACGCCGCGTCCGCGGCCGCCGCGGCTGCCGCCGCCGACCCCGCGAGCCGTACCGACGCCGCCGACGCCGCCGCCCGCGCCCGCATCCTCGACCGCATCCGCAAGCTCATGGCGTTCAACCACGCCACCGCGACCGAGGCGGAGGTCGAGAACGCGATGGGCCTCGCCGCCCGGCTCATGGAGGCCCACGCGATCGAGCAGGACGAGGTGGAGGCGGCTCTGCGCACGAGCGCCGACGATGCCGCCGCCGCGTCCCACGTCGAGCGCGACCTCCGCCGCGGCGACGCAGTCGCCTCCATGTCGTGGTGGGAGAAGATCCTCGCGTCCGCCGTCCGCGAGGCGGTGCCGGGCGTCGGCTCGTACATCGAGCGGAAGCGCCGTCGCACGCGCCGCGGGGGCACCTCCAGCCGCTCGCACCTCGTGTGGTACGGCCCCGTCGCCGCGGTCGAGGTGGCCGAGCTGCTGTACGAGGAGACGCGGCTGGTCATCGCCTCCATGGCCACGTTCCAGTACGGCGGCTGCTTCCGCGGCGAAGGCCGCAGCTACGCCGAGGGCTTCGCCGAGTCGCTCTACGCCGCCGCCCGGGAGGCCCGCGCCGCCTCCGAGCAGCAGGAACGCGTCAGCGCCATCGTCCTCCGCACCGAGGCCGCCAACGAACGCTGGCTCGCCGACCGACACGGCGTGCGTCCCCGCGCGAGCACGTCCGCCGCCCCGTCCGGCGAGCACCACGACGGCGCGTTCCTGCACGGCACCCGCGACGGCCAGGCCCACGAGTTCGGCGGCATCCGGCCGCGGCTGGACGAGGAGGCCTGAGGGCGGCGCCGCTCCCGCGTCACCGGCCCCAACCCCGCCTTCGTTCGCGCCCCCGCCCCCGCGCACGCCCGCGACGACGCCATCGGCCTCGGCGCCGCCCTCGGCCGCGCCGCGACCGCCGGCCTCGCGCGCCCCCCGCCGGACGTCCTCGCCCGCGTGATGCGCGACCGCCCCCGGCGTCCCCCACCACGAACCGGGCCGCGCGAGTCGTCGTGCGACCCGCGCGGCCCGTTCGTGCTCACGCGCTGCCGGCGGGCCTCGGCCTCCCGGGCTCCCGCCGTCGTCGGTGCCGCCGCCTCACTCCCAGGCCGCCAGCACCTCCAGCACGTCGTCGAAGCCGACCGTGCCGTCGCCGTCCACGTCCTCCGGGCAGCCGTCGCACGTGCCGAACGCCGCGAGCACGCCGAGCAGGTCGTCGAAGCCGACCGTGCCGTCGCCGTTCACGTCCGCCGGCTCGCCGCCGCAGATCGCGCCCTCGAGCTCGAGGCCGTCGATCGCGACCCGCAGGCCCGACGGGGCACCGAGGTCGGTCGCGGTGAACCGCACCCGCACCTCGTCCGTCGGCTCGCCGAAGGCCAGGAGGTTGATCTCGACCGGCGTCCACTCCGCCTGCAGCGTGCTCACCTGCTCGGCGACCTCCCAGGTCGCGCCGCCGTCGAGCGAGACCTCGGTGGCCAGCCCGTCGCCGCCCTGCATGCCGAACGCGGCGACGTAGCGGAGGTACCGCAGCGTGGTGGCCGAGCCGCTCTCGATCACCAGCGGCGGAACGGTCAGGACCGTGCTGCCCTCGTCGACGTTCTCGCCCGGACCGCCGGTGACCCAGCACTGGCCGGAGCCGTCGCCGTCGTTGCTCGGCACGCCCGTGGGCACGCCGCGGACCCAGGCCCCGGCCGTGACGTCGCCGCTCACCGTGAAGCCCGCATCCTCCTCCATGTCGAAGCTCGCGACCGGCTCCACGACGCCCACGCCGTAGCCGAACGTCACGTCCGGGGCCGACGGCGGGGCGGTGATCACGGTGCCGTCCGTGCTCGTGGCCGACAGGAAGAACGACACCGGCCCGCAGCCCTCGCCGGGAATCTCGGCCGTGAAGAGCTCGGGGTCGCCGTCCGTCGGCAGCAGCGGCACCTCGATCAGCGGGGCGCCCTCCTCGAGGCGGTACGACAGCGTCGTCGTCGCCGGGTCCAGCGTCTCGAGCCCGTCGGTGACGCGGGCCTCGACCGTGACCGGGGTGCCCGGGGCCTGCAGCGGCGGCACGGCCGACTCGAGCTGGACCACCAGCGTCGGCGGGATCGGGGCGCCGCCCGTGGACACGAGGGCGAAGTCGGCGTCGAGCTGCGGCGTCTCGACGTGGCCGTCCACGTTCAGCTCGCTCGCCTCCACGCGGATCGTCCACGGGCCGGGGGCCGGCGACTCGACGAAGACGTTCTCCACCGTGTCGATCGTGTTCCGCTCGCCGTCCGGCTCGGACCAGATGCCGTCGAGCAGGCCGACGTTGCCGCGGTACACCGTGCCGTCGGGCGAGGTGACGACGAGGTCGAGGTCGTTGATGCGGTGCTGCACGCTGCTCGTCGTCCCGGGCGGATCGGCCCAGGTGAGCGTCACCCGCAGCGCCGGCTCGCCCGGCAGCACCGTCACGAGCTCGGTGTGCGACTGGAGGTTGCCGAGGACGACCTCCTCGTCCACCACCAGCGTCCGCTCGCGCTGCTCCCACATCGCGATCGCGCTCGGCATGCCCCAGCCCTGCCGCGGCCGGGTGAGGTTGCCGTTGGGACCGCCCTGCGTCCAGTCGTAGGGCACCGCGGTGTTGATGAGGAACGCCTTGGCCGTCGACTGGGCGCTGCGGTTGGCGAAGACGCCCGCCCCCGGGACCACCTCGTTGCCGAAGATCCCGTCGGCCCACATGTCGTGGAAGAGGCCGAGGTAGCCGGCGACGATCGGCGTCGCGCCGCTGGTGCCGCCGAAGCTCGAGGTGTACGACGCGATGCCGCAGCAGCTCGTGGTGTCGATCGAGTCGTAGAAGTGCGTCAGATCCGGCTTGATGCGGCCGTCGGCGGCGGGGCCGATCGACGCGCCGGTCCAGCGGTCGTCGGCCTTCGACAGCGTGTTCTCGTGGTCGACGCCGCCGACCGAGATGATGTTCTTCGCCCACGCCTGCGGACGCGACTGCTGCGAGCCGGCGTTGGACTGCGACTGCGTGATCGCGATGTCCACGTCGAAGATGATCGCGTCCATCTCGGCCGAGCGATTCGTGTACTGCGTCGTGCGCGGGCTGCCGAAGCTGTTGGACTGGAAGACCGCCTCGTAGGGCGGCGTGACGAGCTCGGCGGTGTGGTCGTAGCGGCTCGGGCCGCCGATGCCGACGCTGTCGTAGTCGGCGACGATGCCCTGGCCCTCCGGCAGCAGGCCGCGGTACTGCGTGCCGCCGGTCCCGTCGCCGAAGACGATGCCGCTGGTGGCGGCGCCGTGCGACTCGCTGTTGGTCGCGCCGTGCTGGATCAGCGGCCGCGCCTGGAAGTCCTGGTGGCCGACGTTGAAGCCGTTGTCCATGACCTCGCCGCGGACGCCCTCGCCGTCGAAGCCGGCGATCGTCTCGAGCTCGCTGGCCCCGCCGATGTCGCGGGCGATCGCCATGTCGGTCTCGTACGCGCCGCCCCACGGATCGACGAACAGCACCTCGTCGAGGGCGAGCAGGGCCGGCAGCTGGTCGCCGTCGATGGTGACCTCGCTGATGAGGGCGCCGGCGTCGAGCCGCTCGACCGTGCCGCCGAGCGCGGCGACCGCGGCCGCGAAGGCCGGGCGGTCCGCCGGCGGATCGACGAGCCGCACGTCCACGCGGCGGGCACCGCCGCCGAAGCCCGCGCCGTCGAACTCGGCGAGCAGCCGCTCGTCCACGCGGTAGGCGGGGTGATACGGGCCGACCCAGCGCACGAAGGGCAGGGCGGCGACGGCCGCGGCCTGCTCGGCGTCCATCCGCACGAGGCGGGCGGTGGCGGGCAGGTGCTGGTGCACCTCGACGCCGAGGGCCTCGAGCTCCGCGCGGTAGTCGTCGAGCCACTGCGTGCGGAGCTGCACGATGCGAAGCCGGGCGTCCTCGGACTGGGCGAGGGCGGGCGGGACCGCGGGGCCGGCGGCGGCGGGGGCGTCGGGGGCGGCGGGGGCGTCGCCCGCGGGAGCGCCCGGGTCCGCATCGGCCGCGAGGGCGGCGAGCGGGTCGAAGCGGCCGTACCGCAGGTGGATCACGGGATCGAGGCGGCGGTCGTCCGTCCACGTGCCGTCGGGGCGCTCGATCGCGAAGAAGCGGCCCGCGTCGCCTTCCTGCCACGTGCGAACCGTTCGGCCGTCCGACAGCGTCCAGTCCATCGGCTGCGTCACGGTGCCGGCCGATCCGCGGGCGGCGGCCTCGGCGGTGGCCGCGGCGGTGGCCGCGAGGGTGATCGTGCTCAGGCTCGCCGCGGCGACGGCGGCGGTGGCCAGGACGACCACGGCGGGAGGGGAGGCGAGGCGACGCGCACGCGGCTCGGACATGGGTGGGGATCTCGGGGGGGT
>CAYLNM010000241.1:0-4446 GCA_964385045.1 uncultured Isosphaeraceae bacterium | reverse complement strand
CTGCTCGCCCTGCTGCACCTGGTCCTGCCCGAGGCGACGCCGCGGGCCGTGCGGACGTGGGGAGCGTGGCGGCAGACGCCGCAGACGCCGCAGACGCGGCGGGGGCGACGGGAGCGACGAACACGGCGCCGGCCGCCGACGACGGCCGGGGCCCGGACGGCTACCGCGGCATTCCCGGGGCTCCGGGTCGCCCGGCGGCCCCGATCGAGCGGCCACCGCGCCGGGTGCGGCACGGCCTGCGGCTGCGGGGCCGGGAGGAGCCGCGGGTCTCGAGCGAGCTGGCCACCCGGTGGCTCGATCGAGTCTCGGCCGGCGTGACCGACGCCGAGGAGGCGACCGAGGGCCTGAAGTACGCCCGCGTCGGGCAGACGACGACGCTGGACATCGCGGCCGGGGGCGTGACCGCCCGCGTGCAGGGTCACCGCGGCCGGCCGTACGCGGTGCGGATCCCGGTGCCGGCGTGGCCGCTGGAGACGCGGGACGCGGTGGTCGCCGCCCTCGCGGGCGAGGCGGCGTCGCTCGCGGCCCTGCTCGACCGCCGGCTGCCGGAGGGCCTCGACGAGATGCTGGCCGGGCTCGACCTCGAGCTCGTGCCGCCGGTGCTGGAGCCCACGTGCGAGTGTCGCCGGCCGCGGACCTGCCGCCATGTCGCGGCGGTCGGCATGCTGGTGGCCGAGCGGCTCGAGGACGACCCGGTGCTGGTCCTCGCGATGCGGGACCTGCCCGCGGACCGGCTCCTCGATCGCCTGCGGCAGCAGCGAGCCCTCGAGTCGCGGGGCCTGGTGACGGCCCACCCCGAGCCGGACGTCCCGGAGGCCCGCGAGGAGCCGCCGCCGTTGGCCGAGGGGGCCGCGACCTTCTGGCGTCCCGCCGCCCGCCGCACCGAGCTCGCCGCCGGTCTGCCGCGGGACGAGCAGGACCACGCGCTGCTTCGGCGGCTGGGCTCGTCCCCGCTGGGCGGGCAGTTCCCGCTGGTGGGGCTGCTCGCGAGCATCTACGACGCCGTCCGCGACGAGGTCCGCCGCGGCGAGGCGGCGGCCGAGGCGTGGTCCGGCCGCGCCGAGGACGAGGAGGAGGGCCTCGGGGGACTCGCAGACCTGTCCGGCGCGGCGGGGTCGACGGCCGCCGGGGCGGAACCGCCGGAGGAAGCCGAGGCGGTGCCCGCGGCCGCCGGCGGCGACGTCGCGTCCCGCGAGCCGTTGGAGGCCTCGCCGGCCGCCGCGCCGGCGAAGGCCCGCGCCATGCCCAAGGCCCGGGCGAAGCCCGGCCGTGCGCGGGCGAAGGCCAAGGCGCGGCCCCGCGATGGCGGAGGCGGCGGGAGCGGGGCGTGACCCGCGTCCCGCGACGTCGCGGCCGAGCCGCCACCGCGTTCGGCATCCCGCGATGAACCCCGCCGTCCGCCGAAGCCGCGGCGAGCGGCTGGCGTGGCTGCCCGCCCTCGTGATCGTGCCGCTCGGGGCGGCGTTGACGATGTGGACCCACTCGTCGCTCGGAGCGCTCGCGGGCGTGGCCGCGGTCGTCGCCTCGGTGGTCCTGCACCACGCCGCCTGGCGGCGGGCCCGGGCGGACCTGCGGCGTCATCGCTGGATGCTCTGCCCCGCCTGCCGCCACCCGCTGGACCCCAGCCGGTCGGCGGGCACCTGCCCCGAGTGCGGCCGGCCGTACACGCGGCTGGCGGTGCGGCGGGCCTGGCGGGCGCGGCACCGGGCCTGGCTCGGCGAGCCGGTGGAGCTGCCGCCCGGGGCGTGAGCCAGTCCCCGGGATCGTGTCCGTGTCGCGGCCATCGCTTCGGGGCACGGGTGCCGCGCCGGACCGGTCGATTCGTTCAGGGCCGGTCGCCTGGCGCGTCGACCGTCTCGCGGCCCGCCACTCCCAGCCGATGCCGGCCGCCGGTGGTCTGCCCCCGGGCGTGGCAGGAGCCTGCGGCAGGCCCCGCTCCGCCTCGGGGGCATCGCAGGAGAGCCTGAGGTCCTTTCGGCCGAAGCATCCTCCCCTCGGAACCGATCAGGCGCAGCGGAATCGCTCCATTCCGGCTAGATTGACCAGAGTGACGTTCTCGATCCTCGCAAGTGCCTCCAGGGACCGGGGGCTCTCCGGGCGGGCGGAGCGTCGCAGGCTTGAACGTCTCCGGGGACGGCTCCCGGAGCGCACTCGCGAGTAGGAAGAAGGAACCTCTCACATGAAGATGACGATGATCGGCGCCGCGGCCGCCCTCGGGGTCGCTGGGACGGCGTCGGCGAGCACCGTGGACGCGGTGTTCAACTCCGGCGCCTCGGACACAGCCGGGTTCACCACCTCCGAAGGGAACGGTGGCGGCGGGCTGTTCGACTATACCGTCACCGGGGACGGCACCGCGAACCCGTGGGGCCTCGGCGACGGCGACAGCACCAACATCGTGTCGTTCTGCATCGAGCTCACGCAGAACGCGACCAACGGAACCGGCGTCGAGGTGCTTCAGGGTGGTGGCATCGCAGGCAATGCTCCGGTTCCGGGTAGCACGACGATCAGCACGACCGGCCTGAAGGCTCTGTCGTGGCTGTTCAACAACCACTTCAATGCCGCAAAGCAGGGTGGCGCCGACGCCTACGCGTTCCAGGCTCTCGTGTGGGAGTTCGTGTACGAGGGCGTGAGCGGCGCCAGCGACGTCGATCTGGCTGCGGGCAGTTTCACCGCCTCGGCGAACAACGCCAGTCTCGACGGCACCATCACCACGACGGTGAATAGTTGGGTCGCTGGTGCCCCCGCTGATTTCTCGACGTACACCATCAACGAGAACCTCGTGGTCATCAGCGGCTTCGGCACCGACGACCCCCAGTTCCAGGATCAGATCACCCTGATCCCGCTGCCCGCTCCGGTCTTCATGGGCCTTGCCGGCCTCGGGGCCGCGGTCGTTGCCCGTCGCCGTATGCGGCAGGCCTGATCGCCCCACGAATCCGCTGACGACCCGATCGATCGGCGGGGCCGTCTCTTCGGAGGCGGCCCCGCTGTCGTTCGCGAGTCGACCTGGTGGCCGGTGCCACCACGGGTGACGGTCGCGCCGTCCACGGCCGGGGTACGCCGGGTATGGTCGCCCACCCGCGATCGCCGCCGTGAACCCATTGGGATGGGGGTTGACTACCCCCAGAACGGTTGGAGTTCCGTGACGCGCGGCGCGCGACACGGCCCCGTCCTGGGACGGGGCCGCGCCGGAACCGGGGGTGTCTCGGAGCGCGGTCCGGAGGCCTCGGGCCCGCCGAACCGCTCGGGGTGCCAGGGCTCAGCCGACCATGCGGCGGCGTGCGACGCCCGCGAGCGCGAGGCCCGCGAGGCCGGCCCACGCGGCGGCCGGGAGCGGGACGACGGTGAGGCTGAAGCCGAACTGCGGGATCCCGCTGTTGGCCGAGAGGCTCTCCTCGGCGACGACGTCGTAGCCGCTGCCGTTCCAGCTCACGAACTGGAAGTCGTCGATGCCGCCGGCCTGCCGGGCGTCCTCGTAGAAGTTGAAGGTGACGAAGTCGCCGGCGGTGAGCCCGGACCAGGCGAAGCCGTCGCCCTTCTCGCGGGCGTCCCACTCGAAGACGCCCTCGGCGTTGAGGTTCGCGCCGCCCGCGGTGGGATCGACGTTGATCTGGTCGCCCGTGTCGTTGATCCACGCGAGCGAGTCGTTGTCGGCGTCCGAGTCCATCGCCAGCGAGCTCGTGAGGCCGACGAAGCTGCCGTTCTCGACCTCGTTGTCGATGAGCACGAGGAAGCCGAGCGCGTCGGCGAGGCTGTCGCCGGTGGTGTCGACCTCGGCGAGGACGAAGGTGACGAGGTCGTTGGTCACGACTCCGTTGTCGTTGAGGTGCAGGTGCACCGACTCGAGGGCGTCGTTGGTAAAGCTGCCGGCCGACGAGCCGCCGAAGACGGTGCTCGCGAGCGGGGCGGCGTTCATGGTCACCGAGCCGCCGATGCCGTCGACGGTGATGCTGCCGGCGGTCGCGGTGCCGGCGGCGGCCAGCACGGTCGCTCCGGCGAGGGCGTGAATGCGCTTCATGGGTGGGGGTCCTTCTCTTCTTCTTTCCGTGTCCGTGTCGCGGCCGACGTCGCCGGTGCCCGGCCCGGACCCTGTGGGCGGCGTGCCCCCGGAGCTCGGTGCGGTGACGTCGTCGGTCCTCCGGCGAACGACCGGAGGTGTCGAGAAGGTGCCCCGTGACGGCGGCGAGGCGAGCGGCCGCTCGCGTCCGCAAGGGGTCGCGCGGCAGATTCCGGTTCGCGGACGTGAAGCCGGGCGGACCGCGGCGGCGGGGCGGAAGCGGCGGCGTCCGGGAACGCCGGCGGGCTGCTGGGCGGTCGGGCAGTGAGCTCGGCGGCGATCGGCCGCGCGTGTGAAGCACCGCGCAACGAGAAGCGGCCCCGGCACGAGGCCGGGGCCGCTGGAGATCATCGAGGATGATCGGTCAGTGAGTCGCCGGGGCGATCACTTGC
>CAYLNM010000240.1:0-4490 GCA_964385045.1 uncultured Isosphaeraceae bacterium | reverse complement strand
GGCATTCTCTGTTCAGCGGCGCCCAACGGGCTCTACTGCGAGATCGATCCCATCACTGACACCAACATGGAGTTGCTCGAGCAGGCATCGTCGGGCTTCTCGCGGGACTCGTTCGAGGACGAGACAGCCGCGAAGCTGTGTGAATGGGACCATGTGGCGTGCGATCTCACCCACCCGAGCGAGGCGTGCCAAGAAACACCGGGCTTCTTGCAGTGGAGGTATTGCGCCGGCTCAGTCGCTCTCAAGCTGGCCAACACGCCCTGCTCCTGATGCCGCAAGCATCTAGAAGGCCGCCCGCGACCCCTAAGGGATCGCGGGTGGCCTTGAATGTTCAAGCCGATATAGTCGGTAGATTAAATCTCGCCGGTGGACCCATGAAGTCACGAAGCTCGCTCGCCTTTTCGCTCGCGGTCATGACTTGCACCCTATCGCCTGCGCTAGCGGCGACCGTCGCGAACCAGCCCACATCCAAGCGAGACTCCGCGAACTCAATTGAGGCCTTTGAGCCGATTGACATAAAGCGCCTCATCGGTCGTCAAGGAGCGGGGCCCACGATCGGCCGCGCATTCTCCCAGTCCGACTGGGAATCCATCTCGGTCTGGCTCGTACTGAGCGAAGACCAGAGAGCCGAGTGGAACCGCCGGTATCAGTCGGTGATCGAGTCTTGGAACCAGCGAGCAAACGCAGAGATCGAAGAGCTGCGAGATGGCAGCCGGATTATGCTCGATTTCTATACAGCGGCGTACGTCGAAGAAGGAACCCTTGACGCCATCAGAAGGTACCATCGGCTACTTTGGTCGCTCGCGGATGCGTACAGGGTTGACCTTGAGGCAGCCGTTCTCGGCGCAGCGGACTTCTTGGACGAGTCACAGCGGGCCAAGCTTCCAGACGTGTTTGCCCTCGTCCAACGGGTGCATCGTCTCCGTTGGATGACCCGCCCGATTCCCGGAGCTCGCGATGACATCGAATGGGCGATCACTGTTCGCCTGAGCTCGTGCGATCGAGTTGATCTCGGCTCCATTCAAGACGTCGGATCTTCGCTCGAGCACTACCGTCTCGTCGCAAACATGCTCCTTCGCCGCGGCGAAGAATATTCCCGCGATGGATCTCTTGAGCAGCTCGCATTGATGGCGGCTCTGAAGAACGAGAGGTCTGCCCAAAGTGTCAGTGAGCAGGAGCTCAAGAGGCTCAGCGACGAGCTCGTGGAGAGCATCGCTCGGCCGAGACGAGCACAGATCCCTTTCCGACAGCTTTGTATCGGGACCATCACGCAGATCGCGGGATTTTCGGAGGTTGATTGCCTCGAGACCCTCCTCGCCTGGTGGGACCAGCAGGCTTTCCATCCCTTGGTGCCGGTACGAATCAACGACTCCTCCGACCTACGCCGATCTCTCAGGGAGCTCTGCGCACGACTCGACATGGCAGATGTGCTTGACGTGCACTTTGCCGAGTGCGCGAGAATCACGGCCGCCCTCGAAGCTCGCTACGAAGACTGGATTGAGGAATCGCATGTGACTGGAACTCGCGAGCGTCATGCGGTTCGCAAGTATCAGACAGACATGCGAGCACTGAGAAACTCGCTCTGGCGGCAGCGGCATGAGCTGCTCACTGCGATTGCTACCGCCGCAAATCGCGAATCGGAGCAGCTCCCCGAGGTGGTCGCGATCCACCGAGCATTCGTCGGGGACCGTTGGGCCGAGTTCGCGAACGAGCCGGCTGACGTGTTACCCGACTGGCCGAAGCACACCAGGTAATCGGCCTGGGACGATTCGGATCGGTTCCGCGACCGGAAGAGCCTCGCCGTACCGGCTTCGTTCGGGGCCTGGCCTGGCCTCTACTGACCGGTCGATCACCACGGCGTGATGGATCTCGTCCTCGAGACATGAGTGGTCAGGCATTCGCCCGCAACGGCCCACCGGCTCGCTCGACGTCGCAAGCTCCGCGAGCCGGGTCCTCGCCGCCTTCAGCATGCCGCCCGCCAGGCGCTGCCGAGCCCCGGAGAGACGATCGCGCGGGAAGGCTTCGAGAACGCTGGCCCACTGCCTGAATGTCGCGGCGTGCTGCTCGATCGTCGGTCGGTGCACGATCACCCCGCCGCCTTCCTCGATCACCGACGGCCCCGGCGGCGTGAATCGGCCATCGTGGAACGCCGTGATGAGACCATCGACGAGCTGAAGCGCGTCCGTCGACGTCGCGGCGAACGTCTCCGCGGCGCCGATCAGCGTGAGCAGATGCTTCAGATCATCGCGTGAGACCGCACCGTCCGACATGGCGAGCCGGGCGATGGCGATCGAGGCGGTCTGCATGTGCACCGACCCGTTCGTCCAGGTGCCGTACCGCTCGACGTCGCGGGCCATGCCCTCCACGATCACCGGAATCGCGGCGGGATCGTCGAGCCGGACGAGGACATCGAACGCGATGCTCCGCCCCACGCGAGCGTCGCCGGGCGACTCCCCGACCATGGACGGGATGAGCAGCACGGCCTGCCACGCCAGCCGCGCGTCGACCCGCTCGCCGGCGTCGAGCCGCAGGATCTCGTCCCGGGTGAGCGAGAACGCCGCCCGGAGCATCGTCTCGCGCTGCCGGGTCAGGGCCCGCGGCGGCGGCAGCTCGCTCGGATCCACGAGATCCTCGGGCGGCGTGCGCAATCGCGTGCGGAGACGCCGAACGGCACTGTCGTCGCGATCGAGGTCCCGGCCGATGAGCACGAGCTCGGTCTCGAGCGAGCCGTCGGACGCAACGGGACCGCTGACCGACCGCGCGAGCTCGACGAGCGCGTGCAACGCCGCGTCGATGGCGGCACGTCGTCCGTCGTCATCGGCCCGCCCTTCGATCGCGTCCGGCATCTCGCACAGGACCGTGAGGGCGGCCCGGGCGAGCTCGTCCGACGCCGCCTCCGGAGTCGCGGGCGGCTCGGTCGGTCCGCCGGCGATGGCGGCACCCGGCGCGAGCGCGAGCAGCGACGCGGCGAGCGTGCCGATCAACTGCCGCGAACGAGATCCTCCAGATCGCATGAGGCGTCCTCCGGGAGCGTGTGGTGGTCGCGAGCGGCGAGCGATCATCCGCCCGTCGACGGAATGCTCCACACGTACAGGAACCGCGCCCCGGGCAGCAGCGCCGCATCGAGCCCGTCCACCCGCAGCAGATTGATCTCGACGCCGCCGTCTCCGGAGGCGGCCTCCGCCCTCGCCCGGCCGTCCGAGTAGAGGTCGCGGTCCCGCGATCCCGGCCGAACGTACCGCACCAGCCGGGCCCGCTCGATGCCGGCGAGGACGCGGGCCCGATCGAAGGCGTCCCGCTCGTCGCCGAGGCGGTCCACGAGGCCGAGCTCGAAAGCGCGCCGCCCGGTCACGACGCGGCCGTCCGTCACCTCGGCGAGATCGCCCGCGTCGATCCCGGGGCGGGCGGTGCGGACCACGTCCACGAAGCGGGCCGCGAACTCGTCCACCATCGACTGCATGAGGGCGCGGTGCTCGGGATCGGGCCGGCCGAGCGGCGCGCCCATCGCCTTGTTGGGGCCGCTCGTGATCGCCTCGGCCTCGATGCCGAGCCGCTCGAGGGCCGCCCCCGCCTGCACCGTCTGCATGATCACGCCGATCGAGCCGGTGATCGTGGTCGGGTGCGCGACGATCTCGTCCCCCGCGCAGGCGAGGTAGTAGCCGCCCGACGCCGCGACCTCGCCCAGGACGACCACCACCGGCTTGCCGGTCCGCTCGCGGAACCGCATCACCTCGCGGTGCACCATGTCCGAGCCGGTCACGGTGCCGCCGCGCGAGCTCACCCGCAGGACCACGGCCCGCACCCGCCCGTCGCCGGCGGCGCGGTCGAGCTCGCGGGCGAGCTTCGCGACCGGGTTCGGGCCGTTGCCGAGCAGGCCGCCGGGGGCGTCGGCGATGAGTCCCGTGACGTGGATCATCGCGACCTTCGGGGCCGAGAGGTCGCCCGCGGACTCGTCGATCACGGTGCGCTCGGTGATCGCGTCGGGCGGGACGGTCGGCTCGAGCACGACCCGCCAGCCGCCGCAGCCGCCGACCAGCAGCAGGGTCGTGGCGGCGACCACCGCGGCGACGACGGAGATCGGCGGGGACGAGCGGTCGGACATCGGGGCGGGCTCCCTGATCCCGGGCGGGTTCGTGGCGGGCCGACTGGCGACGGCGACGGCGACGGGTCGGGGAAGGCCCGCCCGGCGCGGCCCGGTGAACGCGTCGATGGTACGGTGCCGCGGTGAGCCGACGCCGCCGACGTGCCGCCCGCCGTCCGGGGTCCGGCCGCGGCGGACGCCCGCGCGGCGGACCGCCGGAGCCCCCGCGTCCCGAGCATCCGCCGGCACACCCGCTCGCGGGACCGCTCGACGGCGAGCCGGCCGCGCCGGGGTGGTCGCCGGGCCGGGCCGAGGATCACGCCGGCGACGGCGTGGCGTCCTCGTCCCCGCCCCCTCCGCCGCCCGGGCCCGGGTCCGGCGCGGCGGAGCTGGCCGACCAGGACGTCGA
>CAYLNM010000239.1:0-4664 GCA_964385045.1 uncultured Isosphaeraceae bacterium | reverse complement strand
GAGGGGGGAGCGGAGGGGGCGAGGTGGTCTGGGGAGGTCGTGGGCGGGGCAAGGAGAGAGGGAGAAGACCTCGCGCGATCCTCTTGGAGGAGGAGCGCGTATCGGCGACCGGAGGACGGCGACCAGCGCGCACCGCTTTCGGAGGGCGTCTTCGCCGGCCGGACCGGGAGGATTCCCCAACGTCGCCCGCCGGGCCCCCTTCGTCAACGCGAAAGCGCGGGATCCCGGTCAGAGCCCGCCCCGTGACGCTCGTCAAAAAGTTGACACGAAGTTGACGGACTACTTTTTCGGTGGCATGATGCCTGGCATGGGCCTGCTTCCCCCGACCTATTCGTTCGCCGACCTCGTGGCCGAGTCCGGCCTGACCGAGCGGCAGATCCGCACCCTGCTCGCCGAGCGGGTGGTGCCGCGGGCCGACCGGCAGGGACGGGGAGCCCGGTACCCGAAGGCGACGCTGGACCGGCTGAAGCTGGTCCGGCTCATCCGCGAGCGGGGGCCGGCGTCGACCAGCCTCGAGCAGGTCCGCGACCTGCTGGACAGCCTGACGCCCGGGGAGATCGAGGGCCTCGCCGAAGGCCGGATCCCGTTCCGGCTCGTCGACGACGGAGACGACCGCGGCTCAGTGGGCGAGCTCGACGCCCGCGGCGGCGTCCGTCGCCGGCCAAGGCCGCCGCGGGAGGAGCTCGTCGCCGCGGCGCCGCTCGCGGACCTGCCGGACGACGATGGGCAGGAAGGCAGCGGCGACGGCGACGAGGCCGAGGACGAGCACGAGGACGCGGACGACCACGAGGAGTCCGCGGGGGAGCTCCGGGCCCTCGCCGACCGGCCGCGCGGCGGCCGAAGGGCCGGCCGTGGGCGATCCCGCCGCGCCGCTGCCGACTCGCCGCCCGACCCCCGCGCCGCACCCGCCGACCGCCCCCGCCCGAAGCCCGCGTCCCGGCAGCTCGACGAGCTCGTGCGCCGTCTCGCGGCGGTCGAGCGGGCACTCTCGCAGCGGGGCCGCGCTCGCGTCGGCCGGGTGCGGACCAGCACCTGGCACCGGGTGGCCGCCGGCCGCGGCCTCGAGATCCACGCCCGCGGGCCGCTGGCCGACGAGCAGCTCGAGCTGCTCGAGGAGGCCGCCCGCGTGCTCGAGCGACTGATCCACCAGCCGAGCCTCGGCGACCGCCGCCTCCGCGTGGAGGTGCCGCCGGCCGAGGACGGCGACTGACCCCCGCGGCCCGGCCGCTCGCCCGCTCCCGCACGGCGAGCCCCGCGCCGCCGACCGATTCGTCTCCGGCCCCGCGACTTCCGGGGGCCGACAACCCGCACGCCGACGCCGACCGCCCGCCGGGGGGGACGCGCGATCCGTGCATCCACCCCACCGCGGTCCGCCCTGCGGCCGGCCGCAGACAGGAGATCCGCCCATGCTTCAGCTCGGCCACCACGACCCGTCACCCCGCCCCTCGTCCGCGTCGTCCTCCGACGCCGCGGCCGCGAGCAACGCCGAGGGCGGTACGCCCACCGGCCACGCCGCGAACGCCGCGTCCGCCGGCGATTCCCGCGACGCCGTGCCCGCCGGAGGCGCCGCGCCCACCGCGCCGCCCACGCTCACCGCCACGACCGACCGCGGCGCCTGGCCCGACCCGGCCCGCGACCGCTCGCCCCTCGGCGTGCTCGTCCGCTTCACCGCGCCGCCGCGTCCCGCCGAGCCCGGCGACGACGACGGCGACGGCGACTCGCGCCGGCCCCTCGCCGTCTCGCTCGTGATCGATCGCTCGGGCTCGATGAGCGGCCCGCCGGTCGAGGCCGCCAAGGAGGCCGCGATCCGCCTCCAAGAGCACCTTGCGGCGAGCGATCGCCGTGCCGTCGTCGCCTTCGACACCGAGATCGACCTCCTCGCCCCGCTCGGCCCGGCCGTCGCCGACGACGCGACCGGCCGCGACCGCCTCGCCCGCGACACCGCGGCCATCCGGGGCCTCTTCGGCCGCGGCGGCACCGCGCTCTCCGAGGGCTGGCGGCGCGGCTCGCACCTGCTCGAGGAGGCGAACCTGCCCGCCGACGCCGACGCGATCACCGTCGTGCTGTCCGACGGCATGGGCAACCGCGGCGTGACGCATCCCGCCGAGCTCCACCGGCTCGCCGCCGCCGCCGCGTCGTGGGGCGTCCGCACCACCTGCGTCGGGATCGGCCGCCGCTACTCGACGCCGCAGCTCGAGGCCCTGAGCGAGGGCGGCGAGGGCTCGCTGCACCAGGCGAGCGAGCCGGACGAGATCGTCGAGTGCGTGCTCGGCGAGCTCGGCCGCGTCCGCTCGATCGCGGCCCGCGACGTGCGGCTGGAGATCACCGTCCCCGGCGGGCTCGACGCGCTGATCGTCGGGGGCCGCCGCGTCGAGGCCGACCGCTTCGACCACGCCGCCAACGCCCGCCGCTACGAGGTCCGCCTCGGCGACGTCGCGGGCGAGCACGCGATCGAGGTCGGCGTGCTGCTGACCCGCGTGCTCGGGGCCGCGGCCGCCACCGAGCTGCACTTCGATCCGCTGGAGGTGGTCGCCCGCTGGACGTGCCCCGTCACCGGCGAGACCCGCGAGGCCGTGCTCGCCGTGCCGCCGGGCGGGAACAGCGCCGCCGCGGCGGACGAGGCCGGCGGCCCCGCGCCCGGACGTGGCCTTCCGCTGCCGACCGGCGTCGAGCCGCGGCTCCCGCGGCGCGAGCTCGCGACCCGCCGCGACGTGGACGTCGCGGCCGTGCTGCTGCGGCTCTGGCACGCCTGGCTCGTCCGCGAGGCCACGCTTCGCAACGAGGACGGCGACTTCGAGGGGGCGGCCCGCTTCGTCGAGCGGCACCTGCGTCCCTTCCGCGACTTCGCCCGCGGCATCGAGGGCGGCCAGGAGCTCCTCCGGACGCTCCACGTCACCGGCCGCCGCGTTCGCTCCCGCTGGGAGGGCCGCTCCAAGAAGGAGCTCATGGTGATGTCGCGGAAGTTCGCCCGCGGCGAGGTCGACCCGCGGGCGATGCACGACGCCGCCGACTACGGGGCGTACGTCGACCGCGAGGACTGATCGCGGCTGCGTCCCGAGCCCGGTCTCCGGCGCGTGCGAGCACCGACCGCCGTTCGCCCCCCGGCCACGCACGGCCGGGGGGCCGTTCGTCGGTGCGGACGCCGTCGAGTCCCGCCGGGGCGAGGACGCTCAGGTCGCCGCCGTCTCGCCGGCTCCGCACCTGTCCGCCGCCGGCGGGCGCCCGGCCGGGCCCGCGCGGAACCGCCGACGCGGCGGCGGGCAGGTCGGCCGCGGCGGTCCGGCATCGCGGTGCAGGATCGGCCTCGCCGGGGCGTTGTGACGTCATGCCGCCCGCGCCGCTGCCTTCGCTCGTGCCGCTCGCACTGCCGCCGCACCTGCCGCCACTCGCCAACGTCGGCTTCCCGGCTCCCGCCGCGGCGTACCAGCTCGCGTGGCTGCTGCCCGCCTCGATCGTGGTGGTCCTCGCGGTCGAGATCGCGGTCCTCGCCCGCTTCGCCGACCCCGCGGACCCGCCGCGCCGCGACCGGCTTGGCCGGATCGCGGCCGTCGTCCTGCTCGCGAACGTGTGCTCGTGGCTGGCGGGCGTCGCCCTCACCGCGGTCGTCGCCGCCGGCCCGCTCGAGCGGGCGATGGACGCGGCGACCTCCTTCCTCGACCCGGACGTGCAGCGCACCGCCGGAGCGTGGCTCGGCTTCCTGCTCGCGTGCGTCCTGAGCTTCCTCCTCGAGGTCCCCGTCCTCGCCGCCACCCGCCGCTGGACGGGCCTCGCGCGACCGTGGGCCGCCGCGGCCGCCGCCAACGCGGGCAGCTACGTGGCCCTGGGGGTGCTGGTGCTCGTGGTGGCGGCGGGCAGCTGACGCGGTCGAGCTCGCCTCGCCGGCGACCGGGAGGACCTGTCACGATCCGCCCATGCCGCGGCGAGCGGCCCGGCCGTCCGCATGCGGTCGAATCCCACGGGGCCGGCCGTGGTGTCGCGTGCCGCGCGTCGCCACGCCCCGCGCGCGGGGCCCCGACCGATGCCCGACCGATCCCCGACCGATCCCCGACCGATGCCCGAGCCGCCCATGACCGCCATCGCTCCCGACCGTGACCGCATCGTCGCCCGCGTCCGCACGCTGATGGCCTTCGACCACGGCACCGCGACCGAGGCCGAGGCCGAGGCCGAGATCCGCAACGCGATGGAGCTCGCCGGCCGCCTCATGGAGGCGCACGCGATCGAGCTCGACGAGGTGGCGTCGGCCGCGGACGCCGCCGGCGGAGCCGAGGACCCGGCGATCGAACGCGACCTGCGGGCCTCCCCGCCCATCGCGACGATCGCGTACTGGGAGCAGGTCCTCGTGAGCGCGGTGCTCGCCGCCGTCCCCGGCGTGGGCTCGTAGGTCGCGCGGCGCCGCCTCGCCGGCACGCGGCGCAGATCCTCCCGCATCGTCTGGTACGGCCCCGCCGACGCGGTGGCGGCCGCCGAGCGGACGCACCCCGTCTGCAGCCGGCCCGGCCGACCGCGTCCACGGATGCGGAGTACGCCCCAACCTACCGCCCGCTCGACGCCGGCGGAAGACTGGCCGGACTGCAGGAGGAGGCTTGTTAGGTTGGACCCCTGAACCACCGTAAGCGTCAGACAGGCGCCCACCGTCGTCCCTTGCCTTGCCTCGCCCAGCGGCG